>JAIFMD010000119.1 GCA_020048755.1 Spirochaetota bacterium | reverse complement strand
GTGATGCTGTCTCACAAGAACCTCGTCTCCAACGTCATTGCCACAAGGTCGATCATCCGTATGCACCGCCTGGACAGGTTGCTGTCCATCCTCCCGCTGGCCCATACCTACGAATGCACGCTAGGCCTGCTCAACGGCATAACCCAGGGTTCATGCAACTACTACCTGGACAAGCCGCCTGTCGCGTCGGTGCTTTTGCCCGCTCTCAGAAAGGTAAAGCCGACCATCATGCTGTCAGTGCCGCTCATAATAGAAAAAATCTACCGCGCCAGCGTACTCCCCAGCCTCCAGAAGATGGGCGCCTACAAGAAGGAGTCGCTCCGTCCTCTCCTCCACAGGCTGGCCGGACTAAAGCTCAAGAAGACCTTCGGCGGGCATCTTCGCTTCTTCGGCATAGGCGGCTCCAGCGTTGCGCCGGATGTCGAAGCGTTTCTCCTGCAGGCTCATTTCCCTTATGCCATCGGCTACGGCCTAACTGAAACCGCACCCTTGCTCGCCGGCAGTCCTCCATTCAATACGGCACTCCGCTCCACAGGTCCTGCGCTCAAGGGCGTGGAACTGCGCATAGCCGACCCCAAGCCCGATACGGGTGAAGGCGAGATCCAGGCCCGCGGCCCCAACGTGATGCAGGGTTACTACAAGGATCCAGAAAAGACCAAAGAAGTATTCACAGAAGACGGCTGGTTCCGCACCGGTGATCTGGGAATTTTCGACAAGCGGGGCTGGCTCTTCATTCGCGGCAGGCTCAAGACCATGATCCTGGGCGCATCGGGCGAGAACATTTACCCTGAGGAGATAGAGGCGCTCATCAACAAGTCGGCCTATGTCGCCGAATCGCTGGTACTCAGCGAGGGCCAGGGTCTGACGGCCATGGTCCAGCTCAAGCAGGAAGTCATAGATGACCTGAAAGCCAAGGCCAAGGACAGCATCGAAGACTTCGAACGCGCATCGGAAGAAGTGCTGGAGTTTGTACGCAAGGAAGTGAACGCCGGTCTTGCCGCCTTCAGCAAGGTATCCAAGGTTGTCATCCATCACGAGCCGTTTGAAAAGACGCCCACGCAGAAGATAAAGCGCTTCCTGTACTCGCTCAAGGGTCACAAGTCCGAAGGCGGAGACAAGCCCGAGGTTTGAGACAAGAAATAAAGCAATCCATCCTGGCTTTATCACACAAACAACAGGCCCGCCCTTCAGCTGAAGGGCGGGCCTGTTCATTATTGCATCATTTTGTCATTACTTCCCGGCGAGCAGTGCCTTCCGGATGAGTCCCTTCAGGATCTGCACCTTGTAACGGTTACGCTCCAGCGGGAACACTTGTTTTGACGCCACCGCCCCAGCAATTTCAGCGGTCTCTTCACTTGCTGTCTTGCCTATCAGGGCTTCCTCCACGTTCACGGCGCGCAACGGTATAGGAGCTACCGCACCGAACACGATCCTGGCGTCCTTTATCTTTGCACCATCAAAGGTGAGTGCAGACGCTACGCTGACAATCGGGAAGTCGATTGAATTGCGTATCCTGAATTTCTGGAAGCTGAACCTGGTGCCAGGTTTTGGCGCAGGCACAAAAATTTCCGTGACCAGTTCGTCCACTTCGAGCACCGTGGTGGTCATCAGACCTACAGTAAAGAAATCCTCTGCTGCTATGGTCCGCTTCGTCGTCTTGATGTTCGCTCCAAGCGCTATCAGTGCGGGAGCTACATCCGAAGCGTTGACCGCTACGCAACTACAGTCCAGACAGCGGTGTGCCTCTATGCCTACCTTGCCGTCTTCCAGAGTCACGTAATCTTCTTTGTCCATGCATCTGCTACGGGGTTCTACCTCAACCACATTGACCCGCTCTGACTTCTCGAAAGCGCCTGAATTGATGCCGCGGAGCGTCTCCCTGGCCAGTTCCACACCAGAGACAGCCACCTTTGTGCCGGAAAGGTACGCGGCGATGTTCCGCGCCGATTTCCTGCCAGCCGCTATTGCTTCTACCGCAGTAGCCGGTCCGGTTACAACGTCGCCACCGGCAAAGACACCGGCTACGCTGGTCTGGAAACTGTCTTCATCGGCCTCGATGCCGTTCCACTTGGTCAGCTTGATATCGCCGTATGATTTGTTGTCCAGCCCTAGCAGGTTCTGGTCCTGGCCAATGGCGGCTATTACCCAGTCAGCCTTGAACAGGTATTCGCTGCCCTTGATCTCTACGGGGCGTGGCCTTCCCGATGCGTCGGGTTCGCCAAGCTTCATTTTCAGGCATTCCAGACCGACGAGCTGCTTGCCCTCGACAACCGCTTTCTTGGGTGCTACCAGGAAGTGCAGTTCTATGCCTTCCTTGATCGCGTCTTCGATTTCTTCGTCTTCAGCCGGCATTTCCGGTCTGGTGCGGCGGTACAGCAGCGCTACCTTTTTTGCACCGCAGCGGAGCGCTGTCCTGGCTGCGTCGATGGCGGTATTGCCGCCGCCTACGATGGCGACAGTTCCGGCAAGCGCGGGCGGACCGTTCCACTTGACGGCCTCGAGGAAAGAGATGCCAGGTATGATGTTCGGATGGCTCTCGTTTTCTACACCCATACCCTTGGCTACCCAGGAACCCATCGCAAGGAAGATCGCGGCAAAGCCTTCCTTCTTGAGGCTGTCCAGCGTAAAATCCTTGCCGAGCGTCTGGCTGGATTTGGCCGTAATGCCACTTGCCAGAAGGAACTCAAGCTCCTTGTCCAGCACGCCCTGTGAAAGGCGGAAATCAGGGATGCCGTACCGTAGCATGCCGCCCAGTTTTGGCTGCTTGTCGTAGATCACGACGCCGTAGCCCTGCTGGCGCAGGAAATGCGCGCAGGAGAGGCCTGCCGGTCCGCCACCTACAATGGCAACCTTCTTGCCATTTTCTTTGACGGGCGCGGCTTTGTAGGCGCTGGCGTGCTCCAGGATGTAGTCTCCTACTCGCCGCTCCACGGCCCTGATCGATACGGCGCTGTCCTGCTCGTTGCGGTTGCAGCCCTGCTCGCAGAAGTGCGGGCAGACACGGCCCGTTATCGCCGGCATCGGGTTGCTCTCAAGGATGATGCGGCCGGCTTCTTCGATCTTGCCCTCGCGGATCTTTTCCATGTAGCGTGGTATGTCGATATTGTCGGGGCAGCCCGAAGAGCAACCCGGCGCTCCTACCCGCATCGAACCGAAAATTGAATGGAACCGGTTCTCGCCTGTCAGCGCGGGGCATTTATCGCCGCCCTTGCGCAGACAGTGGAAAACATTGTCATAGCCGCGATAATACCAGCAGCGTGGTTCCTGGCAGATATTGCCACCTATGGTCCCCATGTTCCGCAACTGCGGTGATGCTACCGCGTGCGCCGCATCGGCGAGCAGGGGTATGGTTTTCTTTACTCCCGCATGGCTGGTTATCTCCGAAAGCGTTGTCAGGGCTCCTATCGTGAAGCCGCCGGCCTCCTCGCGGATGAAGTCAAGCCCGGGTATTGCCTTGAGGTCTATCAGCAGCTGCGGATACACAGGATGCACGTCATCCTTGAGTATGCCGAGTATGTCCGTACCGCCGGCGACCACGACAGCCCGCTTCTTGTAGGTGCCCATCTTGATGGCTGCGTCATTAAGTGAAATTGCAGTTATATGTTCGAATTTGCGCATTCCCATGGTTGTACCCTCAATCCTTTCCCAGGGCTTTGAGAACTTTTTCCGGCTTCACCGGGATGTCGTTCACCCTGACCCCGATGGCGTTGTAAATCGCGTTGAGGATCGCTCCCGGTGTGCAGGACACCGTGCCTTCACCAATGCCGCAGGCTCCGTATTCTCCGGTGCCCTTCCACACTTCGAGCAGCACCGGATCTATGTCAGGCATGTCCGCCATGGTAGGGATGGTATAATCAACCCAGTTGAAATTGAGCGGTATGCCGGTGGCCTTGTCGTAGATGAGCTCTTCAGTCAGGGCCTCTCCCATGCCCATGCACTGGCCACCGATCTGCTGCGACTCGGCGCCGGACGCATACATGACGGTGCCGCAGTCGTTTATGACCACAAGCTTCTGGACATCCACCTTGCCGGTACTCGTGTCCACTTCAACCTCGGCGAAATTGGCAAAGAACGGAACACCGGTCAATGCCACATCGGGAGACCGGCTCTTGGCTACGGTTATCGGTGCGTTGTCGCCTTTGTGCAACATTTCCTTTACGGTCATGTTGAGCTTGGGGTTCGATGCCACGATTACCTTGCCATCAACGATGTCAATATCACCTGGCTTGACGTTGAGGATTTCAGCCCCGGCGTGCTGGAGTTTTTCCTTCAGCTCCTTGGCGGAATCGATCATCACCTCGGACTGCAGGAACGAGACGGCGCTGTCTGTCTGCACGCAGTCCTTTATGCCGTCATTGGTATCAACGATGCTGGTCCAGTGTATGTCTTCAACACCGATACCCAGAAACGCCAAGGCTTCAGCGCAACCGAGCACGTTGCAGGTGTTGGAGCCGCCGCCGACTTCGATTGATGCAGCGTTGAGCAGCACGGTGCAGTCAGGATTGAGCGTCAGGTTGACCTGGACCTTGCCACGGCGCTTTTCCTGCCACTCGGCATGCCATGACGGGTGCAGGGAGAAACCCACGCCCCGTTTCTTGACGCCGTCGTAGGTAGGGCCCTTGCCGGGCAGATGGCGTTTTTCCTTCCAGCCGAGCCGGTCAGCGCCGGACTTCAGTACCGCCTCGAGGCTCTTGCTAGGCAGCTTTTCCCACTCGTGGGCAAAGTTCTTGATGCAGAGGTCCATGGGCTCCATGTTCAGTTTTTCAGCAACGGCATCTAGCACATGGGCGAGGATAAGGTTGAACTGTGAGTTACCAACACCGCGCATCATGCAGCCTGGAATGACATTGGTATACACACCATAGGATTCCATGCGCAGGTTCGGGATGTGCGCAAGCAGTACTTCAGCAAGTTCCTTGGGTACGAACTTGAGCGCGAACATCGACAGGTCGGCATAAGCACCGACGTTTCCGATGGACTTGAAGTACAGGGATGTTATGGTACCGTCCTTCTTCGCGCCTGCCTTGAAATCATAAATTGCTGGCTGACGTGTATTGAGGAAACTCTGGTGCCGTGTATGCCGATACTTGACGGGCCGGCCGGTCCGCATTGCAAGCAGGCCGGTAACGAGGAAGAACGGCTGGTCTCCGGTGTCGCCACGGCCGAACTGGCCACCGACATACGAGGCTATGGCACGGATCTTGTGCAACGGCAGCCCGAGCATTTCTTTTATATGCATGCGAAGCTGATCAGCGGCGTAATGGTTGGACCAGACAGTAAGCTGCTCGGATTTCCATTGCATGAGGCAGCACCAGTTGTCCATGGAACCCTGAGTAGCGTTATGGAAGGTGGACTGGCCTTCTACTATGAATTCTGCATTCTTGAATCCTGCATCCACGTCTCCGCGATCCTCGAAAACGTCCGGGCCGCCGGTGGGGTCGGGAGCGAGCACATTGGTCTTCTGGATGTCGGGATGCACCAACGGAGCATCCTTCTTCATCGCGTCGATGGGATCCAGTATGAACGGGGAGACATCCCACTCTATGTCTATGAGCTTCAGGGCCTCATCGGCAATCTCTTCTGTTTCAGCCGCTACAGCGATACCCATTTCATCGCCGACCCAGCAGGCATACTCGCCAAGTACACGCCTGTCGCGGAACTGGAACATCATGCGGTCCCAGCTCACCGTATCGACGCAGTCGGTCCAGCCAGCATTCGTGAGCTTGAGCGATTTGAACTCGGGGTCTTCATAGGTCATTATAGAAACGACGCCAGGCAAGGCCTTGGCTTTTGTCAGATCGAATTTCTTTATTCTAGCATTGGGATACGGACTCCGCAGGATTTTTGCATACAGCATATCCGGAAAACTGGATTTGATTGTCAGATCGTCGGCATACATGGCCTTGCCACTGGCCTTGTCTGGCCCGTCTATCTTGGGTCTGTAACCACCAATGAATTTACGTGGGACCCTTTGATTGAATTTTTCGCTCATGACGAGCTCCTCTTGTCGGCAATCTTTTCTGATGCATGCATCACGGCCTGGGCGATTCCCGCGTAACATCCGCAACGACATATGTTGCCGGCTAGCGCGTCCTTGACCTGGGCCAACGTCGGTGCGGGGTTTTTATTGAGCAAGGCGCGCGATGTCATGACGAACCCGGGGGTGCAGTAGCCACACTGCATCGCTGTGCCATAACCGGGTTCAGACTGCTCGGCAAAAGCCTGCACTACAGGATCGTCAGCTGGCAAACCTTCGATCGTCGTGATGTCGTGTCCATCAGCCTCAACCGCGAGTACCATACAGGAGAGGACGGCCTTGTCATCCTGTATGACGGTGCAAGCACCGCAAGCTCCCTCGTCACATGAAACCTTGAGCCCCGTGAAGCCGAGTTTTTCCCTGAGGACGTACGAAAGCGTCGTGGCAGCATCAAGGTCACCTTCAAGCCTGAAATTCCGCCACGTGCCATTTACACGGATCCTGATTTCGCGGGGCTTCTCCGCGGTTTTCGGTTCCATGATGTCTGGAGCAACACCGTTTCCTTTGTTTGGCATGGTATCCCTTCCTCAAAAAAATGTCTTTAAACAATAAACGCACTGTCTGGAGCTGTCAATCAATTCTATTTACTCATAGCATTTTCCATATATATTTAATTATAATTTTTTATTACTTTTGTATATATTTTTAATTAATAAGACCTGTGAGTTGTTATATAAATAACTGATATATGAGTTTATTGTTTTTGCACATAATAATTTTTATTGACGTAAATGATTTTTGATTTATAGTTACGGATGCAGTTTTAGCTGCAACAAGTCTGGATTGAACCACGAGGAGGCTTTATGAAAGCCAGAGCATCGGCCACGGGCATTAGAAAGAGTCATGCGTTTTTCCTGATCCTTGTAGCACTTGCACTTGTGGCCGCAACCAGCTTCACGGCCTGCAGTGCTAAACCTGCCAGTGCTTCAGCTGAAGCAGCACCAAAGAAAGAAGTGATCAGGTGGCGTCTGCAGTCTTATGCGGGCCCAGCATTGAACGACTTCGTGGTCAAGAATGCCATTGATGAATTCAACATTGCCGCCAACGGCGAAATGATCATCGACGTGTATACCGCCGACCAGCTGGTACCACAGGGTGAATTATTCCGAGCCTTGCAGGAAGGCACCATTGATGCCGTCGTCAGCGATGATGACTCGATGGCCTCTCCCGTAGATGTGTCAGTCTTCGCCGCTTACTTCCCGCTTGCTGCACGGTACGGCCTCGACGTCAACGTACTCTGGAACTGGTACGGCCTGAACGAGATATGGAAAGAAGCCTACGATGAGATCAAGGGCGTAACCTGGCTGAGCCAGGGCAGCTGGGATCCGTGCAACTTTGCCACGACCAAGCCGATCAATCACCTGAGTGACCTCAAGGGCCTGCGAATCTACATGTTCCCCACGGGTGGACAGTTTATGCAGCAGTTCGGCGTTGTGCCGACAGTGTTGCCATATCAGGACGTGGAAATGGCGATACAGACCGGCATGCTTGATGGCGTTGCCTGGTCCGGAATCACTGAAGACTACACCGTCGGCTGGGCAGACGTTACCAAGTACTACCTCACCAACCCGATCTCCGGGGCATGGTCCGGTGGCTGGTTTGTCAACTCAGACGCCTGGGCAAAGGTGCCTCCGCACCTGCAACAGCTGTACAAGCTTGCTATCGACAAGTC
Source organism: Spirochaetota bacterium (assembly GCA_020048755.1). Taxonomy (GTDB): domain Bacteria; phylum Spirochaetota; class Spirochaetia; order Treponematales; family UBA12059; genus SZUA-370. The sequence goes on along the minus strand of JAIFMD010000119.1, from coordinate 5,054 downwards.
TCATTACTTCAGGCTCCACTGGTACTGGTATGGCGAAGCCAACTACCGCGTCAATGGTGGCAAGCTCAAACTGACGACTATTCCAGCTGAAGAGTGGAAGGTAGTAGAAGAAGCAGCCTACAAATACTGGGATGAAATCGCCAAGAAGAGCCCCAGGAACGCACGGGTCGTAGCCATACTCAAGAAATATATTGATACCATGGAGAAGGCCGGAGCACCGTACAGGTACTAAGAGAATTCCAGTCAAACTGGCTGAGACGTTCCACATTCCCTATCAAGCTGACTTTAAAGGCGTGATAGGGAATGTTTGAAATTCCAGCCTTATCACCGGGAGGTTTCGATGATCAGGGCCGCAAAAGCTTATGTAAAATATGTTGACGCTACGAGTCGATTGGTCGGCAAAGTCGTTATGTACCTGATATTCGTCATGATGGCTATACTGCTCTATGACACGATCTCAAGAACTGTTTTCGGCAAGCCAAATATCTGGGCTGTTGAATTGACGCAGTTTTTCATGGCGGCCTATTACCTACTGGGTGGCGGTTTTACGCTACTAATTGGCGGGCATGTCCGCATGGACCTCTTCTATAGCAAATGGACCAAGAAAGGAAAGGCAATTGCTGATGTAATAACGTTTGTACCGCTTCTGATTTATATGGTAATCCTGCTCTGGGGCGGGGTACAGGGCATCATCTATGCCATTACGTACAAACAGGTTACATATTCTGCCTGGGGTCCCCAGGTAACACCAATCAAGTTGTTCATGGTAGCGGGGTTGTTGCTCATGTTCCTGCAGATCATATCAGAACTGATAAAGGACATTGCCGATCTCAGAGGTGAAAATCTGCGCGTGGAGGAAAAATCATGAGTACCTATTCGTTCATGGCACTGATGATGTTTTCTTCGATGGTCATCATGCTGCTGACAGGCCGCCATATCTTTGCCGTCATCGGTAGTGTAGCCGCAATATTCTCCGTGATGCTATGGGGGGTCGGCGGAGTCGGCATGGCCTTCCAGGCCGCCTTCAAGCTTCTTGTATGGTATCCGCTCCTTACACTTCCTATTTTCATCTACATCGGATATATGTTCGCCAAGTCCGGCATAGCGGATGATTTGTATAAACTTATCCACGTCTGGATGGGACCGATACCCGGGGGACTGGCTGTTGGTACCATACTGCTCATGTGCATCGTATCAGCGATCAACGGCTTGAGCGTAGCGGGCATGGCAGTAGGAAGCACCATTGCATTGCCGGAAATGCTCAAGCGAAACTATGACAAACGGATGGTCACCGGTGTAATCCAGGCAGGCAGTTCTCTGGGAATCATGATACCACCAAGCGTTGTATTGGTACTTTATGGCATGATAGCCAGACAGCCGGTCGGGCGTCTCTGGCTCGCGGGATTCATGCCGGGATTCCTTCTTGCCGCACTATTTATCATCTACATACTTATCAGGTGCGCCATCAATCCGACACTCGGACCACCAATGCCCAAAGAAGAACGGACGATGCCGTTGGTACAGAAACTCTTGTTGTTCCGTTCTGGATTCCTGCCACTGGTAATTATTTTCCTGATGTCCGGCCTGTTCTTCATGGGCATCACGAGCCTGGTAGAAAGTTCCGCGGTTGGTGCTGTAGTCACAACGATCGTTGCACTGCTCAAGAAACGGCTGAACAAAAAGGTCATGGTCGAAGTGCTCCGCGACACCCTGAGCGTCAGCTGCATGTTCATGTGGGTGATCCTGGCCGCCCTCGCGTTCGGGTCGATCTTTGATGGCCTTGGCGCGGTGAACGCCATACGTGACCTCTTCCTCAACAACGGGTTTGGCCCCTGGGGCGTCATCATAATGATGCAACTGTCATACATCATCATGGGCATGTTCCTGGACGATACGGCCATGCTCATCATCGTAGCTCCACTGTACATACCACTCGTCATCAAGTTGGGTTTTGACCCGATCTGGTACGGCATCCTGTACACGGTAACCTGCCAGATAGCGTACCTGACGCCTCCGTTCGGCTACAACCTGTTCCTCATGAAAGCGATGGCTCCAAAGGAAATTACCCTCGTAGACATTTACCGGTCAGTGGTTCCATTCGTCTTGATCATGATCTTCGGACTTGCCATCCTCATGGTATTCCCGCAGATCTCTACTTGGCTTCCGAACCTGTATTACAACAAGTAACCTGCTTTTGCATCACTGACAAACAAGGCCAGCGACGTATCAATGGATACATCGCTGGCCCTTTCTCTGATCATTACCGGATTCGATCTACCCCGACTTACGGCACGGCCTTGTTACCCTTGGACAGGTTGAACACCGCGATAACTGAAGTGCCAACTATCAGCAGGAACGATATGGCGTTGATCACCGGCGTAGAACCGTCCCGCACCTGCAGGTACAGGTTGATGGGCAGCGTAGCCTGCGAGCCTGTCAGAAAGATCGTCGTATTGAAATTCTCGAACGACATGAGAAAGGCCATGGCGGCTCCGCCGATGATGGCTGGCCTGAGGTAACGGAGCGTTATGAACCACAGCACCTGGAACCGGTTTGCGCCCAGGTTATAGGCGGCTTCTTCCAGCGTTCGGTCAAACTTGCGGAGACGCGCAATGACGACCAGCGCGACAATAGTCGATATGAACGAAGACTGCCCCAGCACAACCAGCCAGAATCCTGGCCCCAGGAACTTGACGTAGATGCCAAACAGGTTCTCTATTGCCAGGCCTATGGTATTGGCGAACATAAGGATGGAAATGCCCAGGATGACGCCCGGAATGACGAGCGGTGCGATCATCAGGAAATACAGCGCATTTTTGAACCTGAACTCCTCATGCTCGAACAGGAAGGCAGCGCAGGTACCCAGTATCGTGGACAGTATCATCACGGCAATGGCCACGCGAAACGATACACCAATGCTGCGCAGGTTGGTAGCATCCTTGAAGATGCCGTATTTCTCCGGCCCGTCGCCAAAAAACCAGTCCAGTGTAAACCCCTTCCACGGAAGTGACGGGAACATGGAGTTGTTGAACGCCAGCACCATCGTTACAACCAGAGGCGCGAACAGGAAAACGAAATACGTGATGATGAATGCCTTGAAGGCGTTGGTATACGGCTTGGGATTCTGGAGCGTCCGTATCATTTGACCACCTCCTTGAGGCTCTGGCGAGTCAGCTTGAGCAACACCCATATGATGAGAGACGAAAGTACGAGAAGCAGGAAACCAAAGGCCGCTCCCTGGTTCCAGTTGAAATACAGGATAATCTGGTTGTAGATCTGCTCGGTAAACCACAGCGAGTTCTTGCCGCCCATCAGGTTGGGTGTCAGGTAGCTTCCAAGGACGAGCATGAACACGATTATTCCGCCCGATACTATGCCTGGCATGCAGTGCGGTATGATGATGGTACGCCAGATCGCAATGCGACTGGCTCCGAGGTCGTAGGCCGCCTCGATGAGCGAATCATCGAGATCTTCCATCACGCCGATTACCGGTACTATCATGAACAGCATGCTGGTATACACAAGGCCCATGATCATTGTGGCATCGTTGTACAGCAACTCGATGGGTTCCTTGAACAATCCGATACTGACGAACAGCTTGTTGAGTACCCCGCTCTCACGAAGCAATATTATCCAGCCGTACACCCGTATCAGCTCACTCACCCAGAACGGCACCATCAGCATGATCATCAGGAATCCGACGGTCTTTACCCTGGCCAGCTTGGTGATGTAGAAGGCCACCGGCAGGGCTATGGCGATGACCAGGATGGTTACCAGAATCGAGTACATCGCCGTGCGCACAAAGGTCAACCAGTAGATGGGCTCCTTGAAGAAGGCTGCATAGTTCTTGAGGGTAAAGCCCGTGTCACCTGCCCGGCCCGAACCGGAAAACGACAGGCGCAGGAGTTCCAGGTGCGGCAGCACCACGAGGAGGAACAGCCAGAGGAACACCGGCAGGAAGAAAAGAACGAAGCCCGCATTGAATGCTTTTTTGTTACTCTTCATCATAGAGTTTCCAGTCTGCCCTTTTATAGCAGACAGACTTTGACGGATCCCAGCCGATGCGGATGGCATCCTTTGCCTTGATGTGGTCAAACTGTTTTGTCTGCGGCAGGGCGACGACCAGTTCGTCCGCGCTGCCTTCAGGGCAAACGAGCAGTCTGCTGTTGCCGCCATCGAACAGGATGGCTTTTACCTCGACATGCATGATGTTGAAACCAGCTACGGCTTCCGCGGGATTGATTACCATGGCCTCCGGCCGGACGAACAGGTCCCAGTCTTCGCCTTCAGAAATCTCAGGGGACGACAGCACGCTGAATTCCTTGCCATTGGCATAGCGGGCCATGAAGTTGCCCCCCTCGTCCTTGCGCAGGGCCACGTGGAGCTTGTTGTTGCTGCCAACGAACTGTGCCACGAAAGATGAACTGGGATGGTGGTACAGTTCCTGGGGCGTGCCGACCTGCTCAAAGCGGCCTGCGTTCATAACCGCCACCTGGTCGCTCATCACCATAGCCTCGGACTGGTCGTGCGTGATGTACACGAAGGTGGTGCCAACTTGGAGCTGCAACTTCTTGAGCTCCACCTTCATGTGCTCGCGTAGCTTGGCATCAAGCGCACCGAGCGGTTCGTCAAGCAGCAGCACGGTGGGTTCCATGACCAGGCAGCGGGCGATGGCAATGCGCTGCTTCTGGCCGCCCGACAACTGGTTGACCTGCTTTTTGCCGGAATCGGGCAATCCAACGCGTTCAAGAAGGTCGTTGACCTTGCGTGTTATGTCCGCCGGCTTCTCGCCCCGCCTGCGGAGGCCAAACGCTATGTTCTCAAAGACGTTCATCATAGGGAACAGTGCAAGGCTCTGGAACACCAGGTTGACCGGCCGCTTGTTGGGTGCAAAGTTTGTCATATCCTGGCCCCGGAACTCAATGCGGCCATCGGTTTGCGTGTAGAAGCCGGCTATCATACGCAGGAGCGTCGTTTTGCCACAACCCGACGGGCCGAGTATGGAGAAGAACTTGCCCTCCTCCACATCGAACGAAATATTGTCGACCGCCGTA
>JAIFMD010000080.1 GCA_020048755.1 Spirochaetota bacterium | reverse complement strand
CTCGACTCAGGAGAGGAAAGGACAAGAGCTTTAAAATCCTCCTATCCTGTTCATCTCCTTTCTTATCCTGTAAATCCTGTCTAATTTTCTAAATCCTGGATCTCACCAGTCCCGCAATCGGATTGCTAACAGGCTGCCACGCGTGTGAAAAAACATATATACTGCTCAAGCTTCCTCCGCGGAGGAGCAAGGAATTGAAACTGGCTCTACACCAACACCAAAAACGGCATGGCGGCCATTGTCACTGGTGAAGTCGAACGGTTGCTCGGCCGGCCGCCGGTCAGCATGAAACAATATATTGAAGACAAACGCGCAGCCTGGATGGGCTGACGCCGCACGGAGGATCACATGACAGACAAAACCAGCGCCGTATTCGGGGTTGAGGCGTGGAAGATAGTACCCTGCGATATCGGGAGCCCATCGGAAGAAACGTAGATGTACGAAGGAAAAATTTTCCATGAAAGTGTACAGCTAGACGGTCACGAGGTTTCTGCCTTTGCTCTGGCTCCCGCCAGGGCACTGAGCGAGTCGAGCTGGCGCAAATCGGGCCTCCGCCGTTGCTTGATCATCCGGGGGGGTGGACTCATCGAGGAATGTCAGCCTTTGGGCACGATGGTCCACGACGGTATGCTTTGCCTGTGCGTGGCTTCGATTCAGGGCAGCGTGCCGCTTTCCGCGCTCGGTCTACAGGATCTTGGCAAGGCCATCGGCATACTTGCTGAAGTCTATGCGTGCGGAAGGCTTGAGCCCGGCGCCCTCGATGTAGCAAGCTTGCGCTACTCTGACACCGGTTTGGTCGTACTGACGCGACCGGACGGCTCCTACGGTTCGGCGTTGCCTGCTGGCTCCGGTCTGACCGAGCCGCGTGCCTGTCTGGCTCAGGCTCTGGTATCCTTGTGCGAACAGCGCCGTATATTTGCCGGTTGTATGTGTTCCCGTCTTGGCCACGCCGTGACCGGTAGCTTTGTTCCCCGGAGGGCTGGACCAGGAAGCGTTCTGGTGCCAGCTCTCCGGTCTTTCCTCCGGGATCATGGGGACGCCCGCTACCTCTCACCTGGCGCGTCGCTGAAACCCGCGTTGTGCAAAGAACTAAGCATTTGGGCAAAAGCATCGGAAGTCATAGTCGGTGGGAATGCCATTGTGGAACCAACGGCGCGGCGGATGGCTGTGGCCGTGATGCTTGATACTCTCGGGGGGCGGTTCCATGCGGCGCTTGCCTGGGGCACCCGCCGACGGGCTGCGATCATGGGTGTAGCCATCGCAGCAACTCTGGCCGCAGTTTTGGGCGGGCCTATGGTTTGGCGTCGCTTCGGACCGCCCTTGAGTGCGGGCATGTCCGCACAGGAACTCGCTGAACGATACCTTGCGGCGATAGTCGAGCTGGATATGTCGTTTATCGATTCGGTGCTCAAGCCTCCAGCCGTGCTACCATACGACTACGATCTGTATGCCATGGCGCCGGTAGCAGCCGTACGGCGAGGCATGAAGAGCCCGTTCCTTTCCGCCGGGTCCGGGGCGCTTCCCGCCCATGAACCCGAAGCGCCCGTATGGGAAATTGTCGATAGCTCGATACGCGCGTTCGAACTATCCGGCGATGAACGCGCATACGCCGAAATCCAGTACGTCCTTATAGTCGGCACGATGAAAGAAGATCGCGTAGACCGTCTGATCCTGGCACGTCGCAAGGGGTCTTGGGTCGTCGTCGATCATACGGCGATACACTGGTCTCCATAAAACCGTCCTGTTTCATTTGCGTGCTTGCTGTACCTGGCGTATACTCTTCAGAATGTATACGTATACACAAGGATACTGCCCTCGGACCCGCAACTCATGGAAGCCTGTTGAAAGCTGGTTGGCTGTCGCCGTGTTTAGCTTGTTTGCTATACTGGCCCTGACTGGTTGCGGCCCAGCTGAAAAACCAATCGTCTATGAAGGCTACGAGCTTGACTGGACGGACGAATTCGGCGGCAAAAACATCGATACTTCTCTTTGGCGCTTTGTCGCAGGCGGTGGCGGCTACGGCAACAACGAGCTTCAGTACTATACCATCGATCCACAGAACGCCCGCATCGAGAAAGGGCTCCTCATACTGGAGGCCCATAGGCAAAAGAAGGCTGGTTGGCCCTATACGAGCGCCAAGCTCGAGACGCGGGGGCGTGCATCCATGCTGTACGGCAGGATCGACATACGGGCCAGGCTTCCTGGCGGCCGTGGCAGCTGGCCGGCTATCTGGATGCTGCCTGAGGATCCCCGGGCCTATGGCCTCGGCTGGCCGGATTCCGGTGAGATAGACATCATGGAACACGTGGGCTACGAGCCCGGCGTCGTCCATTGTACCGTCCATACCGCTGCATACAACCATCGCCTTGGGACGCAACGCGGCCGTTCCACGGCGATAGCGAACGCGCTCGAAGAGTTGCATGTCTACGGTCTGGAATGGGCGCCGGACTGTATCCGCTGGTATGTCGATGGCGTGCAGGTTCACGAATACCTGAACGAGGGTACGGGTTGGGAGGTGTGGCCCTTCGATACGCCGTATTATCTCATCCTCAACATAGCCTGCGGAGGTGACTGGGGTGGCGCGCAAGGTATTGACAACGACAGCCTGCCCTGGCGGATGGAAATAGACTGGGTACGTACATATCGCCGGATGCATTAAAAATAGAAGCCGGCCGGCATTGATGCCGGCCGGCGAGTTACCAGATGTCGATCAAGAGGTCTATCACTGGTTGGTTCCAGACCTCCAGCAGAGCGATATCTCTGCGCAGTGGTCTGTTAACCCTCCAGTTTTTTGGTTACGTAACGGTTTACGCCGTTCAGGGTAAGGATGACAAGAAAGATCAGCCAGGCGATGGCACTTCCCTTGCCCAGGCGATATGCCTTGAACGCAGTGAACATAAGGTAGTAAGCGGCCGTCAAGCCCGAGTTCTGGTGTCCGCCCAGTTGCTCGTAGCCTCCGGTCAGTATGAATGGCTCTTCGAATATCTGCATGCCGCCGATGATCGAAAGCGCCACGCCAAAGAAGATTATAGGCAGGAGCTGCGGTATCGTTATGGAAATGTGCTTTCGCAGGGTGGACGCGCCGTCTATCATGGCAGCCTCGTAGAGCTCGTACGGGATGGCCTGCAGGCCTGCCAGGTAGATGACCATGTTCCAGCCGATATACTTCCAGTTGAGTACTACCGAGAGTACGACCTTGATGCCAAACGATTCCTGAAGCCAGCGTATCTTGGCCGCGTCCGAGACGAAGCCGATAAGCCAGTTGACAATGCCGTAATTGGTATCGAAGAGCACGCCGAAGATGATAACCACAGAAACCGTACTCGTGATGTAGGGTAAAAAGAATGATGTTTTGAAGAATTCCTTACCCTTGACGGTTTTGCTGTTGATCATGATTGCAAGCGGTATGGCTATGAAGTGCTGCAATAGCGAGCCCGTTACGAGGAGGATTACCGTGTTGAGCAAAGCCTTCCAGAAGAATGGATCCTGGGTGAGTACATTGGTGTAGTTCCCCAATCCGACGAAGCGTGGTGCCGATGTACCGATGAGTTTCCAGTCAAAGAACGAGGTGAATATCGAATAGAGAATCGGATACAGGCCGAAGACGCAGAAGAGTATGAAGAAGGGGCTCACGAACAAGTACGGATACCAACCCTGCTTGCGTGATTTCCTGATTATGGTTTGCATCGTGACACCTATCCCTTCACCGCGCCGGCGGTCAGGCCGGAGATGATCTGCTTTGAGAAGAAGACGAAGATGAGGATGAGCGGCAGGAGCGTCAGCGCGTTTCCGAGCATCAGTGCGCCCTGGTTGTTGTCAACGCGGCTGTTGAGCAGGCTCAGGGCTACGGGCAGGGTCGTCGCTTCGATCTTGGGCATCAGGATGAGGGGGCCGGTGAAGTTGTTCCACGAGCCGACGAAGGTAACGATGCCGAGAACAGCCATGGCTGGCCGGGCCAGGGGAAATACGATGCGCATGAGTATTCCTAAGTCACCAAGGCCGTCGATGCGGGCGGCCTCGATAACGTCATTCGGCAAGGAATTCTCCAGGAACTGTGTCATGAGGAAGATGCCGAAGGCGCCTGCCATGCCCGGGACGACCAAAGGCAGCCAGGTGTTTATCCAGCCGAAGCGCACCATCATCTTGTAGAAGGGAATGATGTTCAAAAAGCCCGGTATTGCCATGCTCGCTATGACGAAAAAATAGAGCTGGTCCCTGAAGCGGAAGCGGTACTTGGCAAATGCGAAGCCTGCCATGGTGCAGAAAAAAATGACGCTGATCGTGGACGTAAGGGCAATACCCAGGCTGTTGAAGAAATTCCGGCCAAAAGGAATCCGCGAAACAAGCTGCCTGAAGTTCTCGGCCAGGCCTCCGCCGAAGAAGAAGTGCGGCGGCGAGCGCAACACCTGGTCACCCGGCCAGGTAGCCAGGACGAATACGTTGTAGAACGGGTAAGCAAAGACAAGCGCCATAATCCCGAGTATCAGGTAGAGCAACGCTTTTTTAACGATTATACTCGATTTCATCCGAGAGTCTCCTTCCATGATCTCGCGGGCTTGCCGCGCTGAAAACGGCAAAGGCCGGGGTAGCGCCCCGGCCCGCTCTGTCGGTGCTTCTGTGTGGACCGCCGGGTAGATCAGTATATCGTGGCTTTAACCTTTGTCAGGGCCGTTTCATACGCCTGCTCGGGGCTCAGCGTACCATTCACAACCTCGGAGACCGCGCCATTCCAGATGCTCAGGATGACATTGTCGAACTCGCTTACCTTGTTCTCGGGGATGTTGAGCGCGACGTCGGCAAAGATGCGCCTGACCTTCTGGCCGCCATAGAACGTCACGTCTTCATCCATGACTGGATCCTTGTAGACGCTGGTCAAGGCCGGGAAGGCATCGATCTCGCGGAAGGTGATGAGCTGGGCTGAGGGGCTCGTTGCCAGGTACTTGATGATTTCCCAGGCCACGGGTTTGCGGTCGGCGGGTGTTGTCGCCGGGATGGCGAGGTAGGTGCCGCCGAGGCTGGCCATCATCTTACCGGGCAGATAGGCTACGCGCCACTTGCCGGGTTCGGGAGAGAGCCAGGTGCGGAGGGTGCCGCCGAACCAGGCACCATTGACGATGGTCGCGATCTTGCCGTCGATATAGGCCTGGGACCAGGGACCGGACCAAGCGCCGAGGTCGCCGTCTACACCGGCAGCCTTGACCTTGCGGACCAGTTCCAGTGCGCCGAGGAATTTCTCTTTAGGCTCGAGCGGTTTATTGTCCTTGAGCCAGCCGCCCTTGCCGCCGTTGAGCGGGATGGCTTGCACGGCCGCCGGGTGCTCGATCGCGAATACGCCGTTCTTGGTATCGGCAAGCTTCTTCATGGCATCGATATAGGCGTCCCAGCTCGGCAGATTGTCCATAGTGACGCCGGCGTTACGGGCCAGATCCTCGCGGTAGAAGAGAACCGCCGGTGCGATATCCACGGGCATTGCGATCAGACTGTCTTTGGTCGTTGTTGCGTTGGCCAAGGCGAACTTGACTATGTCCTTCGTGGCTTGCCTGGCATTGAACGGGGCCGTGTTCAGATCAGTCAGTCCGCCGCTTTCAACAAACTGGGCTATGAAACCGACCTCGAGTGCCTCGATGTCGTTCGCACGCTCATTTGCAGCCAGGACTGTCGTCAGGCGATTATGGTGCCCGCCGAAATCGGAGGTCTGGAATTTAAACGTGACTTTAGGGAACTTCGCCTTGAAGTCGGGGCTGTTGAAGACCGCGACATAAGCCTTCTCGAGGTCTCCATAAACGCCTATTGTCACCTCATAGGGAGTATTCGGGTCGAGGGCTTGAACCACCTCGGCTTTTTTTGCGCATGACATAGCGCCGAGGGCAAGACCCGCGAGCGCCAACGTCGCTAGAAACTTCGTAGCTTTCATAGTGCCTCCATTATATGTGAATTGTCTGGCTGGTTTCTGACGAACTCAGGGTAGAGTCACTTTGTAAGCTCTGTCAAGCAAAAATGTATACGTATACAATTTTTTTTGGTACAAGCATTATATGTTGCAATGCAGTCTGACATCGAAATTCAATCAAGCTGTCTGAGTACCCCTGAAAAGATGATCGTACCTGTCCTTTTTTGGCATCGTGCTTGCCTAAGCATCGTCTCTGGGGTAGTGTACACGTATCCAGTAGTTCCCGGAGCCGATGGTTGCATGAGTGTTATGATCGATGACAAACCCTTCGGCCGACCAAACCAGCGCGACGTAGCAACGACAGCAGGTGTATCGTCGGCGACTGTATCCCGTTACCTTGCGGATCCTGACAGTGTCCGCCAGGCGGCCGCGGAAAAAGTCCGGGCTGCTATCGAGCAGCTCGGCTATCAGGTTGACCATTCTGCCCAAAGCCTCAAAACCGGCCGGTTTTATAACATCGGCATCCTGACTCCCGGCATAGGTCCATTTTACTGGGAGATGACGCATGCCATACAGACTCTCCTCAATGAGCAGGGTTATTTTACGTCCATCTTCTTTACACGCGACGTTGACAAACAATTCCATAGCTACAGGAACCGCTTGCCGCTCTTCTTGAAGAAACGCTCGCTGGATGGCATGATTTATTTTCCGTACAACACACGCGAGGACGACGAACTTCTGGGTTTTCTGCAAGGTTGGGGAAGGCCCTTTATTGTCATAGACAGGGCTATCGCCAATCCTTCCATATATCAGCTCACGATCGACAACTACAAAGCCGGCTGGAAAGCCGCCGATGCCTTGCTTGCGGCGGGCCATAGGGAGCTCCTCTTCATCTGGGGTACGCACGAGGTTCCATCCGCGCTGGAACGCTACCAAGGCTTCAGTGCGCGTCTGGCTGAGGAGGGTATCCAGCTGGGAAACGAGCGCCAGCTCTTTGGAGACTTTTTTGCCGAGCCTTCGTATCAAGCGGCGGTGCGCGCACTGCCCGGACTGCCGAGGTTTACCGGTGTTTTTGCGAGCAATGACTCGTCTGCCCTTGGTTTTATCCGTGCCGCCCACGAGGCTGGCCTTGCATGCCCCCGGGATTTCTCCGTTGTCGGCTTTGATGACAACAGCGAGTACGCGAAGCACACTATTCCTTCGCTTTCGACCTTCAGGCAACCTCTGCGTGAAATCGGACTAGACGCGGCCAGGCTCATGCTCTCGCTTATAGCTGGCGAGGATCCCGAACGCTCAAGACGCTATGAAGCCACCTATATCGAGCGCGAATCGGTCGCTTTTCGCACCTGATTCCGGCCAGGAGTTGCAATGAGACAAGATGATCTTGATCTTCGATACCCGGAGGGCTTCCTCTGGGGGTGTGCCACGGCGAGCTTCCAGATTGAGGGCGCTCACGATGCGGATGGCCGGGGCGAATCAATATGGGACCGATTTTCCCACACACCAGGCAAGGTAGAGGGCGGCGATACCGGCGACCTGGCCTGCGACCATTACCACCGCTTTCGCGAAGACGTGGCGCTCATGAAGGAACTCGGCCTCAAGGCATACCGCTTCAGCATAGCCTGGCCCCGAATCATCCCCGACGGATCAGGCGCTGTAAACGAGGCGGGCCTTGACTTCTACCGGGAACTGGTCGCCGAACTGCGCGCCGCGGGCATCGTGCCGGTTGCGACGCTGTACCACTGGGACCTGCCCCAGCCCCTGCAAGAGCGGGGTGGCTGGCTGAACCGTAGCGTCTGCGATTGCTTTGCACGGTACGCCCGCATCGTCTTCGATGCTCTGGGCGACGGTGTCGGCATGTGGATCACCCATAACGAGCCGTGGTGTGCCGCCTTTCTGGGCCATGAAAAAGGCGTCCACGCACCGGGGATTGTAGACCCCACCATGAAAACAGCGCTCCTGGTCGCTCACCACCTGCTCTTGTCCCACGGCATGGCCGTGCGCGAATACCGGTCAGCCGGGCTCTCGGCACCAATCGGCATAGCCCTCAATATGGCGCCCTTTGCACCAGCAGGCAATTCGGCCGGGGACGCGGAGGCGGCCCGACGCGCCTATCGGGCCGGAAACGACTGGTTTGCCATGCCAGTATTGCGCGGCGAGTACCCGGCCGACATAGCGGCACGCTACCAGGCCGCCGGTATCATGCCCACGGTCGGGCAGGGCGACATGGCGACGATCGGCGCAGGCATCGACTTCCTCGGCATCAACGTGTATTTCAGACAACTGGCTACTCACGACCCAGCAGCCGGTCCGATAGAAGCCCGCGTGGAATTCGGCCCCGGGTCGAGGACGAGCATGGGCTGGGAGATCTATGCCCGGGCCACGCGTGACATTCTCATTTCGGTAAGCGCCGAGTATCCCGGCGTCGATCTCTATGTCACCGAGAATGGCGCTGCATTCGATGACCGTGTGGAGTACGAGCCTGATGGCTCGCCGCGAGTGCACGACAAGGACCGCATCACATTCCTCCGCGATCAACTATGCCAAGCCCACGAGGTCTTCGCGGCGGGCGTTCCTTTCAAGGGCTACTTTCTCTGGTCCTTTATGGACAATTTCGAGTGGGCTTACGGTTATTCCAAACGCTTTGGCATCGTGCATGTTGACTATGAAAGCCAGCGCAGGACGCCGAAGGACAGCGCGCTGTGGTACCGCAGCGTCATGGAGGCGAACGGGCTTTGAATCGGAGCCCCGCCAGGCTTTCGCCGGCGGGGTTTTTACGTCTAAGCCCGGCTTGCGCCGCCCGATATGCGGACAGTCAAAACCTTGCCTTCGCGCCTGAAGATTGACGCTGAGAGCCCGGCATCTATCCGGCCATTGGAGTGATGCTCCACGCCATCTGCCAGGATTGCCGTCACCCGGACCGGTCCAACGATGTTGTTGCGTATGAAGGGAACCCCGGCCACGCAGTGGGCCAGCTCACCGGGGTTGAGGTCTATGGAAGCCAGGCTCCCCACTGCGTCATAGTAGACGAAATTCCTCGCTTTTTGAAGGAATTCACCCGCGAGCAAACCTGTCGGGAGCAACATTACGCAGCCATCGCTGATGGCGATTCCAAACTCTGCCAGGCGGGTCAGGATCTCTTCCTTGACTTGGCCGGTCATTCCTGGTTGTCTGGCCCTGCCGCCCTTGGGGGTGTGGGAGTACGGATCGAAGGGGAAAGCTCCCCATTCTTCCGGGCTTCGCTGATAGCCGATACCTTCACGAACGAGCAAGTATGCACGCTCGAGTTCATCAATGAGGCCCGGGGCCACCTTTTCGCTATCCGACAGGACGCTTTTTTCACGTAGCTCCGCCAAAGCCAGGAGTAGCTTGGCGACCATATGCCAATAGACGCTGCCGAGTCCCTCATAGGCGTACATGGCCCCGCTTCGTCCAGTAAATCCAGTGTGCCCGAACGTTGCCTCGTAGAGTTCCTCCATATCGCGTCGCCCGTGCGCGACATGCGCCGCCCATCCAGGCTTTGAACCCAGCTGGTCAAGCGCCAGGGTCAATTCCACTTTATTGACCAGCGGAGCGGCGAAGCGGATTGAGCCTCCAGCGTCCCGGTAGAGGATATCTCGTTGACCGCTTTCTACGAGCATTCGGGACAAGGGCGAGGCTTCCCAGGTGTTGTCAGGGCAACGGTTCTTGCTGAAGAAGTCGGGCAGCTCGCGATCGGGATACAAAAGCCAGGTCTTGCGATCGGCGCAGTACAGCGGCCCCGAGCGGAGCGAGGCCATAAGGGCGACGGAGTCCTCGACGTCCAGAAGTCCGCAAGACAGGGCCGCTACCTGGCCCTCGAGCATGGGGTAGAGCCGCTTGACCCGAGCCTCGCCGTCGCCGAGCGAAAGCAGCGAATACGCGTCGTAGTGGCTGTCGGGCCGCTTGCCTGCGCGTATTGTTGTGTCCACGAGCTCGATCGACAGCTCCAGCCAGCGCTCGATCAGAGCGCGGTCAACGACTACATTAATGGCCAAAGCGGTCTCATCGCTGTATATGCAGTGCCGGTAGTGCTCCAGGTCCTGGCCCATGGCGTCCATGAAGCGCCTGCGTATGTGGAGGTCCGTGTTCGCCCTGTGGCCGACACTGTCCATGACCGACAGCTGTTCGCGCAGCAGAACCGCGAGCGGTTCGGCCAGCTCGAGCTCTGACAAACCGCAGTCGCGAATCGCCTTGAGCCAGAAAACCGCGAATCGGTGCATGTACATAGCCGTAACCATGGAGAGGCCATAGCCGGCCAGGGCGTTGTTCGCGTCGTTCCACTCAGGACGCTGGGTGTTCATCCATACACCGCCACCAGGTACAAAGTTGCCGATTTTGGCGGCAAAAATCGAGACGATTTTATCGAGGAGGCTGCCGTGCATGACCGCGCCATCCGGTCCGTGGACCAGGCGGCCGTCTCCGCCCATGCGGGCGACGCGTTCCTCGGCCCTGCGGTCGGCGTCCCGATCGAATCGTACCGTGGATCTCGGATCGCGGCAGATTTCGTCGTACGACACGATGCGGTACGGTACATCAGCCCAGGCATATCGCCGTTCGCAGAGAGCGGACCCAAGTGTTCCGGGGAAGTGGGCATCGTAGGATTCGACGAGCTTTGACAGATAGATAAGCTGGTGGTCATTCCAGTAGCCGATGTTTGACCATGGATCCTCGGGGTCTTCCCGTTCCCAGTCCACCCCGGCCCGGCTTATACGATAAGGATTGTAGCCGTCGACCGTGGTAGCGTTCAGGAAAAGTGAGATGAAGCTCTCGAGGTACCCCGGATACGAACGGCCGAGCGCCTCCCAGTTCTGGAAGATGTCGCGCCAGTTGCCCTGGTAATCCAGGACAGGCATACCCGAGGAGTCACGTACACGTATGGAAAACTCGTTCCAGGGTCTTGATGGGTCGCCGTGGCGGCGACTGAAGCTGAGGGGCACGTATTCCCGCGCCAGGCGCGCCAGGTCAAGCGATCCGGCGGAGCACAGCAGGTTAACGGCTTTGGTACGGTCGATACGTCCATCCGCTCCGCCCGCGAAGCCCGCCCTGTCGAGCACGGTACGGGCACGGTTGCCGGCCACGCTGTTGCGCGCGGCTATGAAGGCGACAAGGTCTGCGGGGTCAAGGAGCATGCCGCCGACCGGATAGCCGCCGCGCATGGCATTGAAGAGAGCGTTCGCGGTGTGGTGCCACTCGTGCATGGTAATTTCGCTGGCGGACAAGCCGTCTACAGCTCCAACTATGGCTTCCAGCTCTTCGCCTATCAACCGTCGATCTTCATCCAGTCGCGAGGGCAGGTCGGCACTGCCGCTTCGAAGTTCGGCCCGCAGGTTTTCGACGGCGGCGTGGTCCCAGCCGGTATCCGCCACGACGTACCAAACCTTCGTCGCACCCGGGGCGAGCTCGAAGTCGGCGCAGAGAATATAATCGCCCTTCCGTCCGAGCGACCTGGACGCCGGAGCGGAAACAGCGAGGCTGCCGTCTGGCTCAAGCTCTTCTTTGGAAATGCTGATCGTGCGGGGCTCCAGGCCGACGGCCCAGACTACGGTGGCCGTGAGAGCCTCCCGCGGCTCGGCGCGGTCGGTTACTGCCGAAGCGAGACTATACGCTGCCATCCCGGTATCGATATCGAGAACGGAATCCTTGTACGCGTCGGCTAAGCAGCTGAGCCGATCCTGGAGGCGCTTCGTTACCCCGCCACTCATCAGATTGTAGAGCCCATCTGTAAGGGAAATGTTGACGGTAGTGCCGCCGTCGTTCACGATGAACACTTTGCGGATGAACCCGAAGCGATGTGAAAAACCCCAGCTGTAACCAAAAGAGAGGCCGAGCGATACATTCCGCTCTCTGAAGCGTACTATGTGGCCTGTTTTGGCTTTTGATACGCTCCGCTCCACTTCCCATGCGGCCCTCGTCCAATCAGCGAACGGTTCCCATACCTGCGTATGGCCTTTGCCTTTGAGCCGTATATGAGTACGGGGGCCGGTATGCGCCTTGCCGGCCATGATTTTATCTACGGTCTCGTACGGGAAGAGCGCACCTTCGACGTCGCGTCTGCCGGCGGTCAAAGCGCCCATGCTTGATATGAACATCCAATGCTCGTCGGAGCTTATGGCCGACACAAGAAACTCCGGCAAGCGTTCGGCGTTCTCAATAGTATAGTAGTCAACCCCGTCTATTCGCTCAAAACGACTTTGACCCATTTGATCCCCCCGTAATAGATGCACAGGCAACTGTACACGTATACAGTTGCCCGCGCAAGGTCTTTTCACACTGAAATATTCCTTTGCAAACCGTGTTGACAGCCGTATGAAACCGGATACACTGCACTTTTAAGAAACCAGAGATACTATTCCAGTTTCCAGAGTATATGAATCAAGCGGTAGACGCTCCTGGCTACGATGCTCGCGGTCATGGCCGAATCCTTCCTGCCCGGGCACGGCCTCCGGTATGAGGAAGCATTCGGCGAAGTCGTCGACATTATCCTCAAGGGTATCGGAACGGGCAAAAACGCGGGCGGCCATCAAGGCCATCCGCTACAGACAGGGCATAGAGACACGGAGGATCACATGACAGACAAAACCAGCGCCGTTTTCGGCAACCCCACCAGCGCCTCGACCTGCGCCAAGGCCACCAAAAAAAAAGCCGGCTACCTCAGGAAATTCGGCGGCAATGGAGCCCTCGACGTCGGCGGTACCCCGCTCGGCCTGAGCTCTGTCCCCAACCCGGTCCTGCACCAGGCGCTCGGCGTGCGCAACCTCGTGATAGCCGGCAGCGCCGAAGCGGCAGGCGCTGAACCGATCGACGCGGAGCGCGGCATCGTCATCGGGAACATACGCATGGGCTACGGCCACTACCGCATCGCGATGGCCATGGCCTCCGCCATCCGGCATCGCGGCTACACGCCGTACTGGTTCGACCTCAACGGCTATTCAAACACGGTCGCGGGCAGGATCGTGTCCCACCTCAACGACCTCTACTCGTTCGGCTCCCGGCTGTCCCAGAAGAGCGCGCTGTTCAACAAATTCTACTGGGAGCCGCTCAACTACGAAG
>JAIFMD010000190.1 GCA_020048755.1 Spirochaetota bacterium | reverse complement strand
GGCTATGATGAAGAAGCACTCGTATTCGTCCTGGAGGCGGACGCGGTTGGCGAGGCTGCCTACGTAGTGGCCGAGGTGCAGTTTTCCTGTGGGGCGGTCGCCCGTGAGTATGCGTTTGCGTTCCATGGTTGGCTCTCCGATTGGCCTGATTCTAGCGCGGGAGGCTTCCGCTAGGCAAGCTGGCCTCTAGAATGAGGCTTCCGCGAAGAAGCCTATGGCCAGTCCAGC
The DNA here is from genome assembly GCA_020048755.1 of Spirochaetota bacterium. Taxonomy (GTDB): domain Bacteria; phylum Spirochaetota; class Spirochaetia; order Treponematales; family UBA12059; genus SZUA-370. The sequence goes on along the minus strand of JAIFMD010000190.1, from coordinate 19,130 downwards.
CGAAGTTCCGGCTTTAGGGCTCCAGGTCAGAGAGCGTTCCAGATCGATGCCCGCGCCGAAGCGCTTGCGCCACCGGTAACGCAACTTTGCCCGTACCGCGGCTCCGAGGTAAGGCGCAAGGGTCGGTTCCAGGATAACTGCCGTGCCGTACGCATCCATGTTGCCCGCAAATCCAGCAGCTCCGAACAGTGTGCCTGCGCCAAGTCCCGCGTCGATGTTCCTGACAGCAACGGTGAACCCAGCCAGCAGTCCGGCGTCGGTCCTCCAGTAGGAAACAGATGCATTGCCTGTATCGAGGGCGCCAGACCATTCCGAGTTGCCTGCGCGCAGTGCGAAGCGCCAGTCGAAGAGGATGGGGCCGGATACCCGCTCGTACAGGGCTACGGACAGGCGGGGGAGCGGTGTGACGCCGCCGAGTGGCCAGGTGGCACTGGGTGTGTCGAACGTTGCCAGGTCAATACCAGCTTCAAGCAAAAACCTCGGTCTGGATGCGGGATCCCACATCGATGACGCAAAGCGTTCGGCCTTGACGCGGGCCACCTCGTCGCGCCACATCACCGTTTCAAGGCGGACCTGTTGCGATGCGAGGCGCGCTGGTTGGGTACCCGCTTTTGCCGCTTCAAAGAGAAGGCGCTCGGCGCGCGCGTAGTCGGATACCGCTGTCGCCGAGCGCGCGGCGGTGATGAATCCATCGGCCCTGGCCGCCTTCGCCGCATCGAGCACGGTCTTGACCGTTCTGTCTATCGCGCGTTCTCCGGCGACCTGCACATAGTCATCGATGATCCTGAGGGCTTCATCGGGGGAGCCTTGCCTGAGCGCTTCCCTGGATGCCGCGACTATGGCTTCGCGGCGGGAGCGGTCTTCGGCGGCGTAATAGCTCATCACGTCGTTGAGCATGAAATCCAGGTACTTTTCGCGCTGTTTGATCCATGCGGCACCATCCGGGATGAGGAACAGTGCATCGTTTCCCGATTCCCGGGCTGAAGCCATCAGTGTGTCCCTGGTCTCGAAATCCTTGCCGGCCTTATCTGACTGCGCGACCGATATCCGTGCGGTTTTGTAGGCTTCGTCGGCCAGTCCCGCGTTGATGCTGCGTTCCAGCGAGTCCAGCGCTGCAGGTATCGACTCGGGAGCATCGGCGGCCCGCAACCTGGCCGCATCGAGCTTGCGGGCGGCCTCATCGAGCCGGCCCAGGGAAAGGAGCCGTTCGATGTTTGCAACCGTGGCGCCGGCCGTCATCGCCACGACCTCGTTGGCTATGCCTTCGGCGAACAGCCGGGCCTCACGGTGGATGGTCGCCACGGTGCTGGTGGTCCTGTGTACGAAGATGACGCTCGCGGTGGCCGCGTCGATGAGGCGCACTGAAACGAGTATGCTGTCGTCCTCCGCACTCATCGCGCCAACCAGCGCAAACGCCGCGTCCAGGCGCTCGGCCAGCAGGCGTGACGCATCATCAAGATCTGCCGGCCCATCCCCGAATCCTGTTTCGTCGAGGATAGCCTGGGTTGCCTGGTTTTCTATGAGCGCAAATTCGTTGGTGACGGCGATCGCAGAACGGACAAGTTCCGTCATTGCGGCAGCGTCAGCCAGTGCGACCCCGGCCTGGGCTTCGAATGGCAGCACCGCCACGCGGAGCGGCGCATTCTGGGCCAGTACCGGCATGGTGAGGCAGAAGAGGCTTGAGAGTATGGCCAGTGCCAGGCAACGCCGGTCTGTCAGACGCATGCTGTTCACAGCCGTAGTGGAATCGCGATGCCGATGCTGACGGCGTGTTCCACAGGCTCGTCCACCGATTCGCCTTTGCCCACCAGGAGCGGGTATGTGGTGCGCCCGAGGAGGAATACCTGCAGTGATGGTACGGGAATCCAGGTGAGGCCGTAGCGCAGTCCGGTGGAGAGGCGCCAGTAGGTTTCAGTCCTGACCCTCGCAATGCCGAGGTACGGTACGCTCGAGCCAAAGCTGGCAGACTGGAAGCCAGTGCCCAGTTCCGCTCCCAGCGAGACGGTCCATGACAGGAACGTGAGCCGGGCCTCGGTGCTGCCGAACAGTTCACTCGAGAAGAATGTCATGGAGCTTGACCATGCATAGGGTAGGGCTTCCACGGTCGTGTCGATGGTCTGGTTGGCCTCGTAGCGTTTTTCCAGGGTAGCCGAGCCACCGCGCACGCCGGCCAGCCAGACCGTGCTGAAGGCCGATGACGAAAGCGGAAAACTTCTGGGGCTCCACAGCCGGCCCTGGTACCAGCCTGTCGCGCCGATGGACTCGGTGGTCTCATACGGAATCCAGTCGGTGTCGGTACGCTGGGGCACACGGTATGACAGTTCCGGGTACTCAAGCCCCGTGTATAGCTGAACCCGTGGCGTTTTATGGACGAGGAACAGGCCCCACATGTCGATGTGCTTGAGTTCTTCAAAATAAAGTTCCCATTTGGCGCGGCTCGCGGCCTCGCGCTTTTCTTCTGCCACTATGCCGTTCTTGGTTCTCAGGTAGTCTACGTTGTCCGGAAACAGGGTCAACGCGGTATTGATTGAAAGCAGTGCCGACTCGTAATCGCCGGCTTCAAGGTCCGCCTTTGCTGAAAGGTGCATGTCGCGCGCCTTGAGGCCGTTGTTGACGAGTTCCCTCTGGCGGCCGATCCTGGAATCCCTCGAACCGCGGGATTCCAGATACGACAGGAGGGCTGTAGCGCTGTCCCAGCGTCCTGAAGCCACCAGGTCGTCAATCTGGATCATAACCTTGTTGTCATCGCTCGCCGTACGCTGCGCGTTTTCAGACTCGATCAGGCTCTCGAGTTCAAGGTAGCGCTGGTTCTCCGGATTCCTGCCCTTGGCCTGGCCTATGGCCCTGCGGGCTTCATCATAGAGGAACAGGTCGAGCGCGCGCCGTGCGTCGATGAACCGTGCCTCGGCAATTTCAGTGTCTATGCTCAGGCGCAGCGCGGCAGCGACCTTGATATCGTCGGGGCTTGTCCTGGATCTCTCGAATATTTCAAGGAACCGTTCAGCGTTGTCCCAGTCGCCCATGGTCATGAAAGCCTCGATCTGGGCCTTTGTCACGTCGCTGCGTTGCCTGGCGGCGGTGGCCACGCGTACGGCGAGGTCTTCGAGCCCGGGGAGCTTGTTCTTTTCAGCAAAGCTGACTGGTTTTGACAGTGCTTCCTTGCCGGTATCCGTCGCGGCAAGCCGCGGGTTGATGGTGAACTGCCGCGCTCCCTTGGGTCCCGAGACGGTCATGGTGCCTACGACGATGAAGGCCGCGCCGGCAGCCCGTGCCAGTACCAGGCCTGACTCGATATCGCTGAACGATTCCGGCAGGGCGCTCGATTTTGCTATGGCGAGGGCCTGGGTCCTGTCGATGACCTCAAAGACGCCTGAAATTATGACCTTGGATTCAAATACCTCGTTGATCTGCTTGGCCTCGGCATCGGTGATGCCATCGCCTGCCATGAAGCGTATGATTATAAGCTTGGGTTTGGCTTGCGCCTGTGCCCAGACTCCACCCGTCGCGACGAGTGCCGCTAGAGCGACAAGCAGGGTGATCCTTGCTGTTCCGGTCATTCCACGGTTGCGGGGGCTCATAAGGTGACCACCTGGCTCTTGATGACCTGGGGGCCTAGATCATCGGCAAACGAAAACTCCACATAGTACGAGCCTGCCGTCAGACCCGAGCCGATGGTAAAGCTGACAGGCGCAGTGCCCGTAGGTGTCTTGATCGCCAGCGAGCTTTCGGCGGCCAGTACCCGCGTCTCGGCCTGTGTTGTGGTGTTGAAGGTTTTTCTCAGGTAGAGCCGTGCCGTGACAGGCAAGCCCTCTGATCCGGCAAGACCGTCTGTAGAATCAGGCGTGAAGGTCCAGGAGCATGAAGCCGCGGCCGAGGTCGTTGTCAGCACGGGTGCCGCGGTGCAGCTGAATTCAAGGATGACGAGCCTTGGCTCCGAGCACGAGGTGCACAGGGCCGCTAGCGACAGTACGGCGGTGATGGCCAGGACTAAGGGGGGCAGACGCATGCCGCGCCTGACGGTGGTGTATTGTGACATGACATTCTCCATGGTTATTAAAAGGAAAGTCCTGATGACAAGCGCAGCGTCGGGCCATTGCGCGGTGTGTCTTCAGGGTAGTACGCATAGTCAGTTTTGGCTGCTGCGTAGAGTCCAAACCGTTTCCAGGCTTTGATTGAAATGCTGGCCATTCCGCCACCGGTGAAGGCAGCTGACCAGTTCTCGCCATTGGGCGCGGCTGTGCCCCCATAGCGCACAGCACCACCGGCATCAAGGCCAATGGAGAGCACCACGTTTCCAAGCCGTACGCTCTGTGCAAACAGGGGAGAGAGGTAGACATTGGCTGAAACGGTAGCGCCGGCAGCTGAAGGCGCATACAAAGCGGAGGCTCCCAGATAGGCCATCCAGTTGAGCATTGCAGTACTGTCCGCTTCCTTGCCCATGGCCTTCAGCCAGAAGGCCTCGCCTCCCCAGATGCCGCCTGGAAAATTCACGACCAGCGCGGCTGGATCTACTCCCGGAGCGTAGAGCGCTCCGAGGTGGGCGCCTTCCGCATCAAGCTTGTCATGCCATGCTCCGATTCCATCCCAGTTCGTGGAGATTCCGGCGGCCCGGCGCTCCAGTTCATCCTTGCGGCGAGCCTCGTTGACTGCCTGTCTGAATATCCAGTCTTCCTCCACGATGTCGATCTTTTCACGAAGCGCATAGAATTTTTCATCAACCTTGAGCGCCAGCGCCTGGTTGATGCGGGAACGGGCTTCGTCGAACAGCTTCTTTGAGAGCTGGCTTTTTGCCTGCTTGAAGTATTCGTCCGCCAGCCCCGCAAGTATCACTGGATAGGTAGCCCGTACCGCCGTCGAGTCCGAGCTTGACCGGAGGTAGATGTCCGCCAGCTTCTTGGCTTCACTGAAATTTTTTGTCTTGACCTGCAGCGCAATGTCAGCCTCGGTGGGAGTAAGCCTCATGTCGAGGCCCTTGTCCCGTATCGCGTTGACCAGGGTCTGCAGCGAGGCTGCGATTTCCGCGTCATCCGCATAGATGTTGTTTGCAAAGAGCACGAGGCCGGATTCCAGATCGACCAGGCGCGTCGTTATGACGGTGCGTCCATAAAGCCTGCCCACCGAGCCAATGAGCAGTGCCCTTGCGCCGAGCAGGCGCTGCGATACGCCTGAATCGATGGCGCCCGGCGTCATGACCTGGAAGACTACCTCGTTGAATATTTCAGTAACCTGCTTGCGCTCAAGCACATCGAATATGGGCTCGTTGGACAATGCGTTGGCCAGCAGTTCCTGGATGGCATATGCCTCGTCCGCTTTGACATCTTCGCTGAGCCGGCTGAAATCCGGAATTGCGATGGGGATGCGTGAATCCCCTGGTTGCGCGTAAGCGCTGACCGCAATCGACAGGACCAGCAGGGCTGGCAGTGTTTTTAACATTTTTTTCCTCCGCTCAGGTGCTTTGCTCCGCACCCGAAGAGATGGATGGTAATGGATGAAGAGGGTTTGTTCCAGTAACCTGATAAAGCCTCAAGCCGGGGCTGGAACCATGGAGAAAGTCATGGTACCATGGCTGTTTACAAGGAGCATGCATGAAGCACAATTCTTATTTTGACGGCAAGGTGCAGAGCCTTGCGTTGGCTGAAAAGGAAGGCCCGACGACCATCGGCGTCATAGAGCCGGGCGCTTTCACGTTCTCCACCAGTTCAGAAGAGCGCATGACGCTTATAAGCGGTTCCATGAAGGTGCGACTGCCGGGCAGCGAGTGGAAGCTGTTCGTTGCCGGTGAAGGTTTCGTCGTCGCATCCGGAGCATCGTTCGATGTGGAAGCAAAGGAGGATGTAGCGTACATCTGTCGATATCGCTGATTCTATTCTGTAACAACTGAGTAAAAATTTTAAATTGAGGTCACTAAAAATGAAATTTTCCAAAATGATGTATGGATTGGTCTTTGTATTCTTGTGTACCGTTTCGGTCTTTGCGGAAAACGGAACTGAAACGGTGCCTGGCATCGAGGGATCATACTCGGATCCTGACAATAATCCGCTGGGTTACGCGCGGGTCAGCCTGTATGACGGCAGCCTTGCCAGGGTGCGGAGCATGATCACGGCAGCGGACGGTTCTTTCAGGTTTTCGGGTCTGCAGCCGGGACCATACTATCTGGAGTTTACCATGCCGGGAGCTCCGAATGTCTGGTATGGCGGGCCGGACAAGTCCGCCATTACAGTAGGCGCTTCGATCGTCTGCATTGCCTTCAGGTATCCCGAGAGTCCGGGCATAGCAGGGAGATATCTGGGGCGGGACGGTGGGGCAATGGGCGTGACCCAGGTGCGCCTCTATGACTCCCGGAAAAGGCGGATAGAGGTCATGCGCTCTGCCGCTGATGGCTCGTTCAGGTTCTCCGGCCTGCAGCCAGGGGCGTATTACCTGGAGTTCTCCCGTTCAGAAAGTCATTCCTTCTGGTACGGGGGAGCAACCATGTCCGCAATAATCGTAGGCTCTGCTATGGTTTCAGTGGAATGCAGGGACGCAAAGTGATGGCGTCGCGTTGATGCATCACTCCTCCAGCAGCAGGCTTCCCGTGCCAAGGCTTGCGGCCTTTGAGCCGAAGAATTCGCCGAGCGGACTGCCGGCTGAGGCCCACGAGAACAGCAGCAATGCCTCGCGTACGCCGGCCATGCCGAGTGCCAGGTTGGCGTTGGATGCCGTGAATCCGGAGTAGTAGGCGGCGCTTGTGCGGCCATCCTTGAGAGCCCCCACGCCGGTGCCCGCGTCATGCAGGGTCTTGAGCTCGACGAGGCGGTAATAGGGCCGTTCCAGCGCGAAGAGTGCCTTGAGGCAGTCGAAGAGCACGCCTGAGACGGCCTTTTTCTCCGCGATCCAGTCGGTAAAGCGCGGTTCCTTGCCGGAAGCGCGTGCGGTGCGCCATGCGTCGAGGGCGGGTTTCTGGGCCTTGAGCCTGGCATACGCCGCATCGAAGGCTGGCCTGCCGGCATCGAGGGCCGCCGCGTAGGTGGACGTGTAGGTGAGGGCACGCGGCGCGAAGCTCTTGTAGGCATCAGCCGTCCAGGTGCCTCGGTAACTGGCCAGGTCCTCCGGCTGCACGGCCAGCAGTTTCAGGCCGCCAGCCTCGGTCAGTTCGACGACACCGCCGGGCTTGGCCGTGGTGGTCTGCCCACCCTCCGTAACCGCGACAGCGCCTGATTCGCAGGTGACGAGCAGCGAGCCGTCAGGCACGGTATCCACGATGAATACCGTGCCTCGCACGCCCAGCACGGCCTCGTCGGTACCGACCTGGAAGGTGCCGTTGGCCAGCCTGTCCACTTTGATGGCGAGGGCGCCGGAGAGCAGCTGCAGTACAGTCTTGCGCTGGGCGTCGCTGAGTTCCTTGGTATCAAAGTAGAACGCGGTATTGGCCGCAAGCTTTACGGAAGCGCCGCCCGAGCTGCCCGAGCCAAGGTCTACCTCGGCACGGCTTTTGGGGCCGGTGACCAGCACGTCGTAGGCCCGTACGATTGACCCGATGTCGGCGCGTTCTGCCGGGGCGCCCGCGCGCTGGATTGTCACGCTGCCCTCTGCATACACGATTTCACCGAGTTGCCGCTGGACAGCCGGAGGAGCGGGCTGGGACGCGGCGGGTGAGGTGCCATTGGCTTGTGGAACCGTGGCTGGCACGGCTCCGGGTTGATTCGCGGTGCCCGGGGCTTCAGGTGGCGTTGACGGAGCGGTTCCGGCTACCGGCGCGGTGGCCGCGGGCTGGGCTGCTGTTCCGGCTGCCGGTGCCTCGGGAGTTGCTGGAGTTCCGGCGGGCTGCTGGATGGCGGTGGCGGCGGACGGAGCCGCGGGGGCGGCGGAGGAAGTAGCGGACGTCTGCCTGGACCCGCCGCACGAGGTTGTAGAAGCCAGCACCATCGCGAGGAGCAGGGCGAGGGCCGGGCGGGTAGCGTGGGGCCACGGCCCAATAGTCGATTTCATTCCCTATACTCCTTTATCGTCTCGGCCATGTGCAGCAGTTCGTCTGCTACGAGCCCGTTGAAGCTGCCTTTTGGAAAGTGGCCCTTGGCGTCCATGACGCCCGGAGCGCGGTCGGCCAGCACCGCTATGCCTTCGTCTATGGTGGACACGGCGTAGATGCTGAAGGTGCCGGCGCGGACGGCGTCCTGGATTTCTTTTGACAGAGTCAGGTTGATTATGTTCTGGCGGGGTATCATCACACCCTGGGTGCCGGTGATGCCGGCGCGCTTGCAGATGCGGAAGAAGCCTTCAACCTTCTCGGCGACGCCGCCTACGGGCTGGATCTGCCCCATCTGGTTCATGGAGCCGGTCACCGCGATGTCCTGGCGGAGCGGTAGGCCCGAGATTGCCGAGAGGAGCGCGTACACCGCCGTTGACGAGGCGGAGTCGCCTTCGATGGCGGAATACGACTGCTCGAAGCAGATGCTGGCCGAGACTGCCAGCGGTATGGAGCGCGCGTAGCGGCTGCGCACGAAGCCTTCCACGATCATGACGGCCTTGTCGTAGATCTCACCCGAGAGGCCGGATTCGCCCTCAATGTTGATGACGCCGGACTCTCCGGGCGATACCTGCGCTGAAATGACAGCGGGCAGGCCAAACGCGTAGTAGCCGCGGTCGTGCACCGCCAGGCCGTTGACGCGGCCTACGCGGGTACCTTCCGCCTCCAGGATTATCTCGCCGGAGACTATCATGTCGGTAATCTTCTCTTCAGGGAGGTCCGAGAGCCAGTTGCGCACGCGTTCGGCCTCTATGATGTCGTCGGCGTCCAGCGTTTCCTTGCCTGCCAGCGAGGCGCGATAGTCGGCCTCGCGTATCAGGTCTGCTATCTTCGAGAAGCGTGTGGAGAGGCGGTCGCGGTAGCCGGAGAGGCGTATGCCGTATTCGGCTATGGCCGCCATGCCGCCCGCTGACGGCTCCAGGAGGCCTTCTTCCAGGGTTATCTTGCGGGCAAAGGATACGTACTCGCGCAATGCTGCATCATTGCGGGGCATGGTGGAGTCGAATTCGGCGCAGATTTTGAAGAGCTTCTGGAAATCAGGGTCTGCGCTGTACAGGGCGTCATAGGTCATTTCGCCGCCTATGAGTACCAGTTTGATGTCCAGTTCCAGCGGCTCCGGCTTGATGGCGACCATCTGGCCCATGGGGCCGGTTTGCGGCTGGATCTCCATGCGGCCGGAGCGCAGTACCCGCTTGACGGCTGTCCAGGCCTCTTCGTCGGCTACGAGGTCCTCGGCCTGCATCACGAGGAAGCCGCCGGCGGCCTTTATGATGGAGCCCGGGCGGATCTTCAGGTAGGCGGAGCGGCCCTCGCCCTGGCCCTCTGGCCCGTGTTCCAGGGTGCCGAACAGGTTGGCGTAGCTGGGATTGGCCTCGAATATCACCGGCGGTTTTGTGGCCTCTCCACGGTCGGAGAGCACATTGACGCCATAGCGGGCCAGCGGTGCCTTCTGCCTGCGCTCGGTCTGGGACGGCTGGAACAGGTACAGCCTCGCAACCACGTCACGCTCCAGAGCGCGCACCCAGTCGTGGGTTTTTTCGTCGTCGTAGCGGGAGGCCAGTATGTCGGATTCAGCGTGCACCAGTGGCTGCAGCGCCTGCGTCCGCAGCGTTTCCACCTGCTGTTCCAGATCGGAGCGGCCACGCCGCAGTTCCACAAACAGGAGGCGCATTTCGTCCATGTGGGCAAAATAGCGCGCCCGGAGCGACGCGAATTCTGGCGCGGGCACCGTGCCGGCCTCTGCGGCAGCCTGGTACTCCTCGAAGGGTACCGGCTCGCCATCCTTGAGCGGCAGTATGTCAGTGCTGGTCTGGCCGTCGTCACCCTGGAGCTGCACGACGCGGAAGCCGTCGGTGGCCAGCGCGGCCTCGAAAGCGGCGAGGCGGCTGTTTTCAGTGCTTTCCCACGCGGTTTCCAGTTCTTCCTTGCGTTTCTTGGCTTCGCCCGATTCCGCATGCAGCGCGACGAGTTTCTTTACGTTCTCCACGAATGCGTGCACGTCCTTCTTGAAAGCCTTGGACTCGCCTGCCTTGAAATACAGGGCCAGCGGTGCCAGCGGCGTCTTGAAGCCGTACACATAGGCCACATCACGGAGTGCCAGCTTTTTTGGGGTGTACGCGGAAAGCGTGTGCATGACGGCGGTGCGCCGTCCGGTGCCCGGCGCGCCGGTGACGAAGATGTTGTAGCCCTTGGCCCGTATCGCCGTGCCTATGGACAGCGCCTCGAGGGCGCGCGGCTGGCCTATGACGGCATCGCCCCAGGCACCGCCGTCGAGCCGGGCTGCATCGGCAGCTGATACCGAATAGTCCAGTGAAGCTATCGAGAGCCTGTATTCATCGGCCAGCATCATCCCTCCGGGTTTGCGCGGCTATTGCCGCGACGTGGCTACTGCCACGACGTGGCTACTGCCACGATTATTCTGCGTGTTTCATCAGCACGGAGACGGGCACTATTTCGTAGCCTTCAGCCAGCATCGCGTTGATGAGGAGCGGCAGTTCGTTGTAGAAATAATCCTCGCGCCCGCCATCGGGTATGCCTATGCGCACGGGTATGATGGAGCCGGGCTGGACGGCGGTGACCGTGCGCTCCACCAGGTCATGGGCTCCGGAATAGAGCCCCTGGGTCAGCGCGCCCTGGAAACGGCCTACCCAGTCGAGTGGATCCACATCCCGGCCAACGAAGATATAGTTCATTTCAGCGGACGATTCCAGCATCTCCGTGCTGGTCGAGTACTGGGGTGAATGCCATAAAAGCGACAGTTCCGACCCGGTTGCCGCGAAGTATTCGTCTTCTGTCCTGGCCAGTCCGCGCTTTATGAATTCCGCATCGGCCCTGTACCGGGAATCGGTTGCGTCGTAGATGCTGAAAAACATGTTGCCCACTTCATGGCCGCTCTCCGCTATCATGCGGGCCGCGCCCGGATTCCGCCTGATGAACTCGCCGTTGACGAAGAAGGTGCTCTTGATGCCGTATTCCCGGAGCGTGTCCAGGATGCCCACCAGACCTTCCGCGCCATCGTAGGCGTTGAATACAATGGAGGCTTCCCTGCGCCTGATCCTCGAGCCGTTGCTGAATACGAACTTGTCCCGCGGGGGATCGCGGTCGGGGAACGGCTTGTAGGTGAGCGCGGGGGCTGGCAGGAGGCTTTTAGTGCCCAGTCCCTTTGCGGAGCGGACCATTATGGTGTTCCTGTACGAACCCGAGGCGAGGGCGTCTGGGTAGACGCGATAGTTTGCGGAACTCGTGGAGAGTGGCAGGGGGTCGAAGGCGGCGGTGCGGGACCATGCGGCACTGGCAGCCGGGCTCTTGAACGCCTGCCCGGCGGATTCCAGCACGACCATTCCCGGTTCCGTGGTAGACCAGCCGTAGCGTCCAGGCTGACCAATTGCAACCAGGGTACGCGTTCCATCGGCTATGCCTACCAGTTCGATGGCCCCGCTGGATGCAATGGCGAGCCTGTCCTGCAAGACCCAAACCGCGTGCATGGCTCCTGGTGAAGGCAATGACCGTTCCAGGGCCCAGTTGGAATAGCGCCTGATGGTCACTGCGCCTGGCGAGACGATGGCTACGCGGCTCTCGTCGGGTGACAGTGCAATTCCGGTTGCGCCGGATACATCGAGCGACTGGAATCCCGCTGAGAGTGCCTGTTCGCCTCCAACCGGCGCCTTGACGCGGTAGGCTCCCGCGATGCGCTTGCCATCCTTGAGCGAAGCCGTGAACACGGTTACCTCGTCGTTCGTAGGCCACAGCACCTGGTCCACCACGGTATTGCCCTGCAGGAACAGGTAGGGCATGGCTGAGACGGATGCTTCACGCCCGAAATCGTCCGGATCCAGGGTGTACAGGAATATGTTCCTGCCATCCTTGCAGAGCAGTACCTTGGATCCATCGGGAGATATCCAGAACGAATCAAAGTTGGGGTCATAGGGGAAGGGTGCCTTGCCGACCAGGATGCCAGGCTGGACTATGCCCGAGTAAATGGCCTGGGTGAAGAATTCCTGGGGCATGATGCGGTACATGGAGCGGTCACGGAGCAGATACAGGCTGCCGTTGGTGCTCCAGCGGGCCTGTGACACGTTGCCCGTACCGACCTTGCGCCAGCTTTCATCGGGCACGCGGCCGGTGCGCGATTGCTCGGTGGAGTAGTAGTACAGGTCCGTGGCCTTGCCGTAGACAAAATAGCGGCTGTCCGGAGACCAGAGTGCAGGAAAGCGGTCGGCGGAATACTCGATGGCCCTGGCCACCGTGGTTTCGGTCTTCTTTGTCATATCGAACAGTATGAGGTCTCCGCGAGCGGGGCTGGTCGGCGAAAGGAACAGCAGCATGGTGCCGTCGGGTGATGGTCGTGAATCGACGAGGCGCCCGGGCTGTACGGTCGAGCCCCGCACGAAGGAGGGGATGCCTGGGAGCGGTGCCAGTCCTATGAAATCCTGCTCTGTCATGAACACACCAAAGCGGTTGCGGATCTGGAGCCTGCGGCCATCATCTATGATGGCTATGGATTCAGGGTAGAAGGTAAGCTGGACAAGCTCGCCCGTTTTAGCGTCTGCCGAGAACAGGGTGTCGTAGCCCGGCTCGCCAGGCACTTCCACGCGGGCGCTGAAGAGTATCTTGTCGTCGGCCGAGATGGCGGCTATGGTCCGGAAGCGAACAGTGGTCATGGCGTTCCCCTTCGATCCATTTTCGGCCAAAAACCGATAAAGCGATAGGGGCAAGCCATCCCGGAATCCCGGATCAGGCTGTCTGGCTTACCTGAGCGGGAAAAACTGGTCGCAATGGCCTGAACCCTTGGTCTTGGTGTGGGTGATGAGGCACGTACCCATGCTGCCGGCATCGACTTTTATCTGTTTTTTCTCAGGGTAGAAGGTTCTTTGTCCGTCCCACTGGATACAAGCGTAGCAACGTTTTACACCGCTTTCCTTTAATTCTTGTGACATGGCGACTCCTTTATTCCTACACACATTTTCGACTTCCTGCGACAAAATGTGAAGGAAAAATCTGAAGTCGAGGTGTGTCAGTGGATAGTGGATAGTGGTCAGTGGGTAGTTGGAAGCGCGTAGCGTTCTATGAGTTCGGCAACAGCGCCGGCCTCGTGCGGCAGCACGGATATGTGGCGCGCCGCGGCCAGCACTTCGGGCCGTGCATCCGCAGGCGCGCAGCCCAGGCCCGCCCAGCGAACCATGCCCAGATCGTTGCCCGCGTCTCCTATAGCCATGACATTTTCCCTTGGAATGCCGCGGGTTTCGGCTACCCAGGCGAGCGCTTCGCCCTTGTCGGCACCTTCTGGCAGGATCTCTATGAAATATGGTTTGGAGATGACTATCTCTGCCATGCCCTCGAAGCGTTTCCGCAGTATGGGCGCTAGTTCAGCAATGCGTTCGGGCTTGCCGGCGGAGAGCAGCTTGCTTCTGGGTTCGCAGGCTATGTCTTCCGGGCTGGCAGCCAGACGTATGGGCAGGCCCGTAAGCTGGCGGTCCCGGTCGGTCCAGTGGTTGTGTTCCGTTACGATGATGCCCAGGTCGTCATAAGCCTGGACGGGCAGCCCGTAGCCTGAGAGCGCTTCAATGGCTGAGAGGCAGGCTTCCCTGGAGAGTGTCAGACGCCGGATTATTTTTCCAGTGTCCACATCCCGGACCTCGGCCCCGTTGGCGCATATCATCGACAGTCCGCGGCCCTTGAGCCCCAGCTCTTCCGCGTACGGCATCATCGACTCCACCGTACGGCCAGAGGCCAGCATGACAGAAATGCCGACATCAAGGGCTTTCCTGACTGCCGCGAGATTGTCCGGGTGTATGAGGAGCTCGGGAGTGAGCAAGGTGTCGTCGAGGTCTAGTGCGATAAGCTGTACTGGCATGCAAATTGTATAGCATGGCCGGGATGGTGGCTACAAGGCAGGGCTCTCCGGCTTGCCCGGTGCTGCCGTTCCGGGCTACCCTCGCCCGCATGAGCGACGAATCAGAGGCCAACGGCCGCCTTATCCGCCAGAGCGGAAAACTTTCTGTGCTGACGATGACGTCGAGGATACTGGGATTGATACGTGACCGTACACGCGGAGCCTTGATGGGAACCGGCGTCCTGGCCGACGCGTTTACCGTAGCATTCAGCGTGCCCAACCTGTTCCGCCGGCTGTTTGCCGAGGGCTCCATGTCGGTGGCCCTGATTCCTACCCTCAAGGTCTATGTTTCAGAGGGTGACCGGGAGAAAACGGAGGAATTCCTCTCCGCCACCTTCACCGCCCTGATCATCGCCGTCTGTGCCGTGGTAGCCGCGGGCATCGCCGTGTCGCCTGTCCTGGTGCGGCTGTTCGATTCAGAGCCTGTGGAGACGACGGTGCTCATGCGCATCATGTTTCCCTTCCTGGCGCTCGTTTCAATCGCGGCATTCTTCCAGGGCATCCTCAATGCGCTTGGTTCCTTTACCCCGTCGGGTTTTGCGCCAATCTTCTTCAACCTCAGCTTCATTTTCGTACCGATGGTCATAGGCAGCTTCATGGCCAATCCCGCGCGCTCCATGGCTGTCGGCGTCATCGTTGGCGGCTTCCTGCAGGCGCTCTGCCAGTTGCCGTACGTGCTCAGGCTTGGTGCGCGGTTCCGCTTTGTTTCCCCGCGCAGGGCCTTCTCGAACGCCGGCATGAGGCGCGTTCTGGTCCTGATAGGACCGACGATACTCGGGATGGCGGCCTACGAGGTCAACGGGCTTGTTTCCACATCGCTGGCGACCAGGGCCGGCACCGGGGTGGCCACGGCGCTCAGCTTCTCGCTGCGGCTGCAGGAACTGGTGCTCGGGGTTTTCGTCGTCTCGGTTGGCACGGTGTTGCTGCCCGAGCTTTCCGGGCTTGCAGCCTCCGCACAATGGACGCGGTACCGCGAGCGGCTTGTACGCGCACTGGAGGCGATAGCGCTCATCACCGTCCCGGTAGCAGTGTTCTCCATCTGCGAGCGTTTTGATATCGTTGCATTGCTGTTCAAGACCCGGGAATTCAGCGACGCTTCAGTGGCCAAGACGGCCGGCGCGTTTTTCTTCCATATGATAGGTTTGCCGTTCATCGGTGCCAACCGCATCCTCGCGCCGGCTTTCTACGCCCGGGGCGACACGAAGACGCCGGCCTGGGCTGGCATCATCGCGGTGGCCGTCAATATCCTGGCCGCTGTAGCCCTGCAGCCAGTCATGGGTGGCTCGGGTATTGCGCTGGCCCTCTCCATAGCCAGCGCCGTCAATGCCGCGGCCCTCATCGTCATGCTGGGGCGGGTAGGCATAGACGGGCTTGGTTCCGCGCTCGTATCGGTTGCCCTGTACATCATCAAGCTGCTTGTTTTCTCCGCTGCGGCCGCAGCTCCGGTGTTGTTGCTCCGCGGTGCCTTCAGGGCCTGGTTTGGTGGTTCCAGCGCTGGAATCCTGGCATATGGAGTTCCTTTTGCACTCTCTGGCATCGTTTTTGCCGCCGTCGGCGTCGGGTTGCTCGTTGCCTTCAAGGATCCCGCGGCAGCATTCCTCGTATCTTCGGTCCGGGGCAGAAGCAGAAAGCAGGCCAACCGCGTCGGATTGGTACTGTACCGGCGCTTATAACGCCCTTGTAGCTCAGTTGGCAGAGCACATCCATGGTAAGGATGAGGTCATCGGTTCGATTCCGATCGAGGGCTTTTCTGTTCACCGTGGGTGAACCAAGCTTGCAAGTCGGTTGCCGCTCCGCGTCATCCGATCGAGGGCTTTCTGCGCATCTAGGATGCGCCAAACCTGCAAGTCGGGTGCTGCAAGCAGCAACCGATCGAGGGCTTTTCAAGGGAAATTCGGGAGCTGGTCGATGCGACGCGTCGCGATGTACCGGGGCTCCATTTTTTTTCGACGCTCGTCCAGGCGGGCGTCAATCTTCCGGGAAGGATCGGACCATGGCTGGAAAGAAGCAGACAGTAGAGATTATTGCTCTCGCTTGTAGCGAATGCAAGCGCCGTAATTATACGACGACCAAGAACCGAAAGACAAAGCAGGAAAAGCTTGAACTCATGAAGTATTGCAAATGGGACCACAAGCACACGCTGCACAAGGAAACGAAGGTCAAGTAGACCTTTTTTGTAGTATTTTGATGCTGTGATTCACTTTTTTTAGTGAATCGCGGCGTGAACCGAAGAGGCTCGCCAGAGCCTTCTGGGTTCACGCTTAGGCCAGTAGCTCTAATGGTAGAGCGCCGGTCTCCAAAACCGGATGTTGAGGGTTCGAATCCTTCCTGGCCTGTATTGAGAGGCGGAACCGTTCGCGGTTGCGCTTTTGTCTTCGATCCGACATCGCCGTCAAGGAGCCCGCATGAAAAAGATAGTCCAGTTCTTCAAGGATAGTTACGGCGAGCTTAAAAAGGTTGTGTGGCCGTCCAAGGACAGTGTCATCGCCTCTACCAAGGTTGTGCTCGTATCTACTCTGCTTGTTTCAGTTTTTCTGGCAGCCGTGGATTTTCTTGTCGGCAACGGCATACAGTTCCTCTTCTGAGCCGGTTGTAGGTAATGGCAAAGTCCTGGTACGTACTGCACGTCTACTCCGGCTATGAAGCCAAGATAGAGCGCACGATCCGCATGCACCTCACGAACAATGACCTTGATCCTGCCGTCGTGACGGACATCAAGGTTCCCAGTGAGGAAGTCGTAGACGTCAAGGACGGCAAGCGCCGCACTACCCAGAGGAAGATGCTACCCGGTTATATCCTGATCGAGATGGATCTACCCGAAAACAACTGGAAAGCGACTTGCTCTACCATAAGGAAGATCACCGGTGTTACGGGCTTTGTGGGGGCTACCATGCACCACAAGCCCGCTCCCATCTCCGGTGAGGAAGCGCGCCACATCCTGCAGCGGGCTGGCGAGATCAAGGGCGACAGGCCTGCAAAGTCCAGACAGAATTTTTCTGTCGGCGAGCAGGTAAAGATCATCGAGGGGCCGTTTGATTCGTTCACGGGAACAATCGAGGAAGTCAGCCCTGACAAGAACAAGCTCCGGGTCATGGTCGGAATCTTCGGGCGAGCTACGCCTGTGGAAGTAGACATGCTCCAGGTGGAGAAGGTTTAACGTTGCAAGCGGCACCCCTGGCGGGTGCTTCTCATAGTGTTTCGGGTATACAGCAGGGGCGCGCCAGTAGGCGCGAACCCGCTCCGCATGATGGGAGCCTTCCGTATTACGAGTCCGTGTCCTTCGGGGCAAGGGCTTACCCAGCGGAAGGCGCTATCCCCGGCTACCGACCTCCTCGTATGAGGGGCGGACCGGGGCCCGGGCGCCTTACGGCGTTACGGGACACCACGAAAGGAGTCTATCATGGCTAAGAAAGTGGTCACCGCGATCGTCAAGTTGCAGTGCCCCGCAGGCAAGGCTACGCCCGCGCCGCCCGTTGGACCGGCCCTCGGTCCTCATGGCGTCAGCGCTCCGCAGTTCTGCCAGCAGTTCAATGAGCGGACCAAGTCAATGGAGCAGGGGCTTACCATTCCCTGCGTCATCACGGTCTACAAGGACAAGTCCTTTACCTTCATCACCAAGACGCCTCCCGCGGCCGTCCTGATCAAGAAGGCAATAGGGCTCGACAAGGGTTCCGCGATCCCCCACAAGCAGAAAGTCGGCAAGATTTCCCATGCCAAGATAACGGAAATCGCCACACTCAAGCTCAAGGATCTCTCCGCCAACGATGTCGCCGCAGCCGAGCGCATCATAGCCGGAACTGCCCGCGCCATGGGCGTCGAAGTGGAGTGGTAAGCTATGAAGCACGGTAAGAAATACAGGGAAGTAGTCAAGAAGGTCGATGCCGAGAAGTCCTATGACCTCCCGGAGGCCTGCGCGCTGCTCAAGGAACTCAAGGTAGCCAAGTTCGACGAGACCGTTGAAGTACACATCAGGCTCAACCTCAAGAAGAGCCAGTCGGTCCGCGATACCGTCGTGCTTCCGCACCAGTTCCGCGCCGAGAAGAAGGTTCTGGTATTCTGCAAGTCTGAAAAGGAAGCTGAAGCCCTCGAGGCAGGTGCAACCTTTGCTGGCAGCGATGTCCTGATCGAGAAGATCAAGGGCGGCTGGATGGACTTCGATATCGCGGTGGCAACACCCGATATGATGAAGGACGTCGGCAAGCTCGGTATGATCCTTGGCCGTCGTGGACTCATGCCCAATCCCAAGACCGGAACCGTTACCTTCGACATCAAGGCTGCCATCGGCGAGCTCAAGAAGGGTCGTACCGAGTTCAGGACTGACAAGTCCAATATCATCCACATCGCCGTAGGCAAGATCTCCATGGAGGCGCCCCACATTGCGGCCAACCTCGAGACCCTGCTTGCCGAAGTCGTCCGCAAGCGCCCGTCAGACGTAAAAGGCGAGTTCATCCAGTCTGTGTACCTTGCCGGGACCATGACGCCGAGCGTCAAGGTCGCCATGGCGAAGGCAGAGAGGTAAGATATGGCACTTCGTGCGAAAAAGACCCAGCCCGGCAAAGTCGAGGCCATCGAGGCGGTTGGCGCCAAGATCGCTTCCGCGACCGACTTCATCTTCACCGATTACCGCGGCCTGACCGTGGAGCAGATTACCGCCCTTCGCGGCCAGCTCCGTGCCAAGAACGCTGAATATCACATCGTCAAGAACAACTTTGCCCGGATAGCCTTCGAGCAGAAGCAGTTTCCCGACGTAAGCGGGCTCCTTGTAGGACCCACCGCTGTAGCCTTCACCAAGGCTGACTCCAATGAAGTTGCCAAGATCATCCTCGATTTTGGCAAGGAGACCTCGGTCAAGCTCAAGGGCGGACTCGTAGACAAGGCTTTCTACGACAAGGTGCAGATGGAAGCGTTCTCCAGGCTTCCTGGCAAGAGCCAGCTCCTGTCCATGTTGATGAGTGCCATGAACGCACCGATGCAGAACCTCGTGTATGCCCTCAACGGCATTCCCACGAAGCTCGTCCGGACGCTTCAGGCCGTAGCCGACCAGAAGGGCTCCCAGGGGAGCGCCGAGTAGTAATTCGCGGCGTTCAGGCTTCGGTAGCTGCCGTACCTGTTCGCCTTGATGCCTGCCCTCGCGGGTGGGCGCTTTTCCGTAGGAAGAGCAATCGTTTCAGCCATAAGGAGAAGATAATATGGCAGCACTTACCACCGACCAGATCCTGGACGCCATCGCTT
>JAIFMD010000109.1 GCA_020048755.1 Spirochaetota bacterium | reverse complement strand
GCCATCCTGGAAGTGCGCGCCCGCCCCGGCAAGAACACCAAGGGCCTGTCCCTGGACTGCCCCGTGGACCGCATCTCCTACAAGTTCCTGCGCCACGGCTTCATGTTCGCCTCGGCCACCCAGAACAAGTTCTACCCACTCCTCTCCCTCGAAGACGTGGAACGCAAATACTACAAATTCTGGAAGAATATGTAATGATGGATAAGGGCGCGTCGCGGGAATACCCGCGACCGCGCTCTCCGCTACAAGTCCTCGGAGCTCGCAGTTATGCGTCATCCATGCCGTATCGTCATCCATGACGTACCGGCTCGTTTCACTGCGCCGGCCGGGATGGGGGCGCGCGTCCGTGCGCGCCGGCGGGTCGGCATCCGCGCCGGGGCCTGCGTACGAAATCCTGTCGGGACCAACCCAAGAGACTCGCAGTGGATTGTCATCGCTTCTTTGACTGTACTACTGGTGTATATGAGGATTTAGTTTTTCATAAAAAAGGGCTCCGGTTGCCCGGAGCCCTGTCAACCTGTGAACAGTCAAGGCTGACGGTGTCTGGAAAATCAGCGCGCGCTGACGAACATTTTTTCCGGCAGCCAGGTGATGATCTGCGGGAAGAATACCATGATCACCAGCACGATTGCGACGATGCCGACGAACGGCAGCACGCCCTTGATGATTTCACCCATCGTCAGCCCGTACTCCTTGGGTGCGGTGCCCTTGAGCACGAAGATGGACATGGCCATCGGCGGCGTCATGAATGCCATCTGGAGGTTGACGACCACCATCATGCCCGCCCAGAGCGGGTCGAATCCCAGCTTGGCAAAGATGATGGAGAAGATCGGTACGACGATGAAGACGATGCCTATCCACTCGATGAACATGCCCAGTACGAACACGATGAGCATGACGACGGCGAACGAGGCCCATTTTCCACCTGGTACCGACAGTATCATTTCGGCTACCACATCACCTGCTCCGGCGTTCATGAAGATACCTACAAAGGCATAGGACATTGCCGCGATGAGGACGACGAAGGCGCTTACCTTGAGGGTTTCCATTGCCGCAAGCTTGAGCATTTTCCAGCTGAACTTGCGATAGATGATGGCCAGCAGAATGGATGCAGCGCAACCTACGGCAGCAGCCTCGGTAGGGGGGGCTATGCCTGCGAAGATGGTACCCATCACTGCCGCGATCAGCAACACCGGTGGCAGCATCGCCTTGAGCAACCTTCCGAATTTAGCCAGCGTGAACGGTGTCATCTGGTCAGCGGGTATCGGCGGCCCAAGCTTGGGGTTCAGGTTGCAGCGAATGATGACGTAGATGATGTACATCGCCGACAGGAGCAGCCCAGGACCGATGGCGCCCATGAACATCTGCCCGATCGACAGTCCGGCCTGCGGCGCGTATACGATCAGCATGATGCTTGGCGGGATGAGGATGCCAAGCGTGCCGGCACCTACTATGGCTCCGGCAGCGAGTGACTTGTCGTAGCCGCGTTTGACCATGGGCCCAAGCGACATCAGGGTGAGTATCGTGACGGAAGCCGCACGATGAGCAGTCCGCCCTTGACCCGGCCCAGAGCATCATAGAGGCTCTCGTACAGGTCATTGGTTATGCCGGAATGCTGCAGTATTACACCCATGAACGTGAACAGTGGCACCGCAAGGTACGGATAGTTCAGTGACAGGTCGAAAAACCTGGTAAACAGAATGTGGAATGTTGTGTTCGGCCCGAACACCAGCGTGCCTACAATTAGGGCTACGCTGCCGATGACGAATGCGATGGGAAACCCGGAGAGGACGAAGACAAACACTCCACCCAGCATGACCAGGGCAATGATATCAGGGCTTAGGCTGATCAATTGAGGTCCCCCTTATCGCGAAATGTAGATCCCGGACGAACTGTGCAATGCCCTGAAGCAAGAGGAGCAACAGACCTACGGTAAACAAGGTCCGGTACGGTCCGGCCGGTGGATACCAGAAACTCGAGAACATCACTTCGTTGATTTTCCAGGCCTTGATTGTCCACTTGGTCGAATACCACAACAGCATTCCGATGAGTGGAAAAAACAGGACGAGTGATGCAACAATGTCGATCATTGCCTGGACTCGTGGACTGAACCGGCCGTAGATGAGATCAACACGGGTGTGCGCATTGTGCTTGTAGTCGAACGATGCCCCTAGAAGGTACAGGGATCCACCGGCCATGCTGAGCACATCGTATGCCCAGATGGTCGGCGCTCCGAACAGATGCCTGGAAATCGTTTCGAAGGTACCCACGACCACCAAGGCGACGGCAAACCATTTTCCGACCCTGCCTGAGGCTTCACTCAGGGAGTCGATGAATTTCAGAACCATACGGATGATGGCCATGTTCCGCTCCTTGCAATACCGCTTATTTCATCGCTTCGTAAGCGATACCAAAGTTCTTCATGGAATTGAATATCTCTCCAAAGATCGGTTTCTCCGACGCTGACTTCTCTGAATAGAACTTGTCAGCTTCCGCCTTGACCGCCATGGAAATGTCCTTGGGCACTGGCAGTACTTTGTTTCCGGCTTTCTTGAAGCTTTCCATCGCCTTGATCGACTCGGCGATAAGGAACTCATGCTGCAGCTGGGTGTAGTTGGCAATGACGTTCTTGACGATGGCCTGGAGGTCGGCGGGCAGCTTGTTGAAGGCGTCCTTGTTGACATAGAAGACCTGGGGATCGCTCGGTGCCCTTGAATCATCAATGTATACATAGTCAGCTACTTCGTTGAAGTGCATGTTCCAGTTGGAGGCAAGGGTGGAATATTCGAACGCGTCGATGGTGCCGCGTTGCATGGCTTCGTAGACTTCTCCGCCGGGAATGATGACCGTAGCCGCGCCGAGGCGCTTCAGGATCTCGCCACCGTCACCCATGCATCTGGCCTTGAGACCCTTGATGCTGGCCATGCTCTTGAGCTCCACCTTGGAATGGAAGAAGACTTCCTGGGGCAGGGGAGAGAGGGCACCAGGGAAGGTCATCACGTTGTAGCCTTCCATCATCTTGTTCATGAGATCAGCACCACCGCCGAAATCAAACCATGAGCGCAGGGCTTCTCCGGCGAGTGCGCCGGGCCTGGAACTGATGAGGCCTGCTGCTGACCATTTGTCGAGGTTGTACATCGGGCAGGAATAGCCCATCTGCAGCACGTTTTCGTTTATGGCATCTACTTCCTTGTATGCGGGTACGATGGAGCCTCCGACGAACGGCTTGACTTCGAGCCTTCCACCCGAGGCTTCGGTGATGGCGTTGCAGACCAGATCGTGGTAGATCTGGGACGGGTCAGAAGCCGGGCCGTGGCCTGAAGACTTCCAGACAATTTTCTCTACTGGCGCGGCTGCCGCACCCGCATCCGCGGCCTTGGAAGCTCCGCATGAAACCAGAGCCGACGCGGCTACCAGGGCCGCGATGAAACCGAACGCTGCTGTTCTCTTAAACATAGACGACTCCTCTAGAAAGAAAGAAGCTAAGTCCGCGCCGATACCGCGCCGACGAAAGGCCAGGATGAACCGCTCACAGGACTATCAGACAACTTCCAGTCCTGTTGTGGTAATATTTTTTTTCTGATTCGCCCAGAATCTTCATGGCTCCAGTTCCCGTGCAGTGGGAAACGCCTATGGTTCCGATATCACTGCCTGTAAGATAGTCGGCCGAAGCCTTGACTCCTGCAGCAGAGGCTTCCACCAGATGCGTACCCCCCAGCACGGCGTGGATCGGCTTCTTGAACCTGGCCTTGACCGCATCAAGCATGTTCCGCATTCCAGGATGCGAGCAACCGAGCAAAGCTACGATGCCCTTTGGTGTATCGATGACCAGCATTATCTCGTCGTCAAACGTATCTGCAATAAATGATCCGTCGCGGAGTAGTTTGAAACGGGGATTTATAAGTTCGTCCGCATGGATGCGCGGAAAATTTCCAAGAGCGTACACACCGGGTATCAGTTCACGCATTGGGGCGTTCAATTCTGCATATCGTATACCGCTGGCTTCTAGGAAATCGCGGGTGAAATTATTGCCCAGGAATTCGTAGCCACCATTGCGCTCGGCGTATTTTTCTTCAAAGAAACCCGCGCCGGTTACCAGTTCGAATTTCGTCGTAACAGCAGTCAGTGCACGCAGGCCGCCAGAATGGTCATAGTGGCCATGGCTTACGACTACGTATTCGATATCGTCGAGCCCGATGCGCAGCTGCCCCGCATTCTCGATGAAGTTGCCTGACTGACCGGTGTCGAATAGAACCTTGCGGCCATGAGCCTCGACGCAGAATGACACGCCATGTTCATGCCTCAATGCCAGATGCTCGCCGGGTGAATTTTCTATCAGTGTCGTTATGCGGATCATTTTGTAACCTCCGGGTCTTTATGCATTGATGAACGAATGTCGTTAAGTGCGTTTGTCAAGTGCTCGGCCATTTTCTGTTCTGCGCGAGCCAGATCCCTGGCTTCGATGGCATCGACGATTGCGCAATGTTCTTTTATTGTCTTTTCGATGCGACCGGGCACATGCAGGCTGGAAATCCAGCCTTCAGGCAAAGACTGCGTCATGGTTTTCATGATCATGTACAGCGTTCTGTTCTTCGTGGATTTTGCGAGCGTCAGGTGGAACTGCTCGTCGAAGTTGATGGTGTCTGCCGTATTGCCTTTTGCGACGCTCTGCTTGAACTGGGCACAGATTTCCCTAAGTTTTTTTATATCGCTCTCGTCTGCCTTCCTTGCCGCACTCGCCGCGGCTTTGGGATCGATGATGAGCCGTATCTCGAAATGTTCCGATAGCGAGGTTTCGTTTTCATTAAGCCATTTCTCCAGGGCCTTTTGCCCCGCGTTGCCGGGATCGGAAACGAAAATTCCCTTTCCATGCTGTACGGTTACGAATCCTGCAACCTCAAGCAGACGCAGGGCTTCCCTGATCGAGGAGCGACTCACACCAAGCATCGCCGTCAGTTCATTTTCAGAGTGGAATTTATCTCCGGGAGAAAATTCTTTTTCTTCAAGCATGCGCTTGAGCTCCAGGTAGACTTGATCTGAAAGACGAACCTTTGTTATGCTCACGCTTGAAGCTCCTGCTTGTAAGACATCTGCTTGTCAGACAAGTCAAATTATAAAACTGCTTCTTGATCCTGTCAATTAATATTTTTGTTGTTTCAGAAATTGGTTTGCGCGGGTTTCGACAATGTACTATAAACTGAGTGCCATAGACTGAATTCCATAGTTTAACGTTTTGACCATTGTATTGCATTCGATTTGATTCCGCCCTTTCCATCAAGGAGTACGCTATGCACGCAAAAGCTGATGCAGAGGCTATTTTCAGAGCGGCTGTAACCCGGGTTGATCCTGCACCCATGATCGAAGGGGCGATCCGCATCGAACTTGATTCCGGAACCGGAGCAGGCAGCCGTGGTGGTACCCTCGTGATCTCGTCTGGCATGGAAGAAACCCGTTACGATCTCGGAAGCATCGACAGGATTTTTGCAGCAGGCATGGGCAAAGCTACCGCGCGGATGGCTGCAGGGCTGGAACGCGCGCTCGGGGAACGCCTTTCCGGTGGCATAGTCGCTGTCAAGGAAGGCCATATTGAAAAGCTCGGATGCATCCGCCTCATGGAATCGGCGCATCCGGTTCCCGACGAGCGGTCTGTATTCGCTGCCTCGGCCATGCTCGATCTGGGAACAGCGCTCGGCACAAGGCTTACAGAGCGGGATCTGGTCATCGTCCTCGTTTCGGGCGGAGGTTCGTCCATACTCTGCGCTCCGGTTTCTGGCCTCACACTGGAAGACAAAATCGGTACCACTCGCCTCCTCCTCGCATCGGGAGCCACGATCAATGAAGTCAACTGCGTGAGGAAACACCTCTCGGCTGTAAAAGGCGGTAGGCTGGCCAGCGCGCTGGCACCGGCGTCCGTTCTGACGCTCATCTTGTCTGACGTTATCGGCGACGACCTTGACGCCATAGCTTCAGGTCCGACCGTGCCAGACCCTACGACCTTTCATGATGCCCTTGAGATTGTCAAACGCTATGGCATTGAAGAAAAATTGCCACCTCCAGTGGCAAAATACCTCTCCGCGGGAGCGGCTGGAGGCCTGGGTGCCCCAGTGGAGACGCCAAAGCCGGGCGATCCTGTATTCAACCGTACCAAGACCGTGTTGGTTGGCACCAACCGGCTTGCACTTGCCGCGGCGGAGGCTGAAGCCAGACGGCGTGGGTACCACAGCCTGATTCTGTCTTCACGCATCGCAGGCGAGGCCCGTGAAATAGCGCTGGTGTATCTTGGTATCGGCAAGGACATTGCCGCTTCCGATTTTCCCGTGCTCAAGCCGGCCTGTATCATCGCCGGTGGCGAGACCACCGTAACGCTCCGTGGCGGTGGCAAGGGAGGGCGGAACCAGGAGATGGCGCTCGCCTTTTTGGCCGCGCTCGGCCGGTCCCCCAAGGATGGCTCAGGTCTGACCTTCCTGTCCGCGGGCACCGATGGCAATGACGGCCCTACCGACGCAGCCGGCGCTCTCGTCGACCTGGACCTGTACCGGTCAGCAATCGCGGCTGGGCTTGATCCCGAGGCAGCCCTTGCTACCAATGATTCCTATCCATTCTTTAAAGAATCCGGTGGTCTCGTACTCACGGGACCGACGAACACAAACGTGTGCGATGTTCAGATCATCATAGTCAGATAGCAAGAAAGGTAGAGCCATGTCAGAATCGTACGACCTTTCTATGGACACCTGCATGCGGATTGTATCGATGGTCCACGAAGCTTCCAGCCGTACCGTCAATGTCATGGGCGGAGGTGGCAAGATCCTCGCATCTTCCGATCCGGTCCGCATCGGTACCATACACGATGGAGCCAAGCGAATCATGTCGGGTGATGTAAATGAAATAGCCATAGATCAGGAGCTGGCCCAGTCGATGCAAGGCGTAAAGCCCGGTTACACCGGTGCGGTCCACCTCGATGGCAGGCTCGTAGCGTGCATAGGCATTGGTGGCGAACCATCTGAAGTCAAACCGCTCCAGAAGATGGCCGCTCTGGCGCTTCGGCAGGAACTGGAGCGCGAGCGCCTGGCCTTGCGGGAACGAGATCTGCTTGGTGGGGTGCGTCGCGATATTGGCGACATAGCCGAGCGCATGCAGGTGCTCTCACTCAATGGCGCTGTGCTGGCGGCACGCCTCGGTGAAAAAGGTCATGGGTTCAAGATTGTCGTAGCAGAAATGCGGAACCTTGCTGCTCAGATAGGTGAAAAACTCGCAGACCTGGAGCGTAGGGATAAAACTGGTTTTGTTCGCTGACATTTGATTCCAGCCACACTTGCCCCGTTCGCCGTTCGGCCGTATCCTATACGCTGGAGGGGTGATGGCGATGAATGAAACAGATGGCACGTCCGCGCTCAAAGCCGGTGAAAAATTCACCCTCGACCAATGGCGAACCTGGCCAGAAGGCGAACGCTGGGAACTGATAGGCGGTGTGGCCTACGCCATGAGCCCTGCACCCCGCGTACCTCATCAACGGTTGAGCTTAAGCCTTTCAAGCGCCCTCAACGCGTTTCTGGAAGGCAAAGACTGTGAACCGTTTTATGCTCCCGTAGACGTGTTCCTGCCCAAGGGAGACCCGGACTCTTCCGACACCGTGGTCCAGCCGGACGTTTTCGTAGTCTGCGATCCTGACAAGGTCCAGGACGACGGCATCCACGGCGCGCCAGACTTAGTGGTCGAGGTGCTGTCCGATTCAACCGCCTACAAGGACCTGACTGTAAAGAAGGAACTGTACGAGCGATCCGGCGTGCAGGAATACTGGCTGGTAAACCCACAGAACGGCTCGGTCTTCCCGTATGTGCTTATTGATGGCCGCTATGGCCCTACAACTGAAATTCTACGGGGCGGTGCCGTCAACAGCATCGCCCTGCCTGGTTTTACCTGGCATATAACGAAAGCAACATCATAGGAGGCTCCCGTGCTCGACAATGAAATCCTCGCCGCAGTCAAAGGCGGCATGAAGGGTGAACTCGATTCTGTTACCATCTATGAAGACGCTGCCCGCGTTTCCGATGGCAAGGTAAAGGAATTCTTCCTGGAACGCGCCGCCGAGGAAAAGCAGCATTTCAATTACCTGCTTGGCTACTACAAGACCCGCACCATCAACCTGACGCCCGAGCGCAACGCCGCGGCCGAGATAGGTGGAAGCTGGAAGTCTGCCATAGTCAGCGAAGCCTTCCTCAAGCAGATTGCCGGCTCCAAGCACCTTTCCGCCGCCATTGCCTCAGCGGTGCATCTGGAAGCCGACGCCGTGCGCCACTACAGCGACTGGGCCGCCCGCGCCGAATCACCCGAACTCAAGAAACTCCTCGGCCAGCTCGTACAATGGGAACAGCGCCACTATGACGATCTTACCCTGATGCAGGACGAGATGCAGCGCTACTACTTCGAGGTAAACAACTTCGAACCGTTCTGAGGGGTGTTCCGCATGAACGCCTGACTGGCGGCCGCGTTTCCCTTTTGTGGTAACGTGGTCGTTTTTGTTTGATTTTTCGTTCTCATTTTTCGGTCGGTTTCATCGGTGAGGCTTCTAGTGGCACCGTAAACCTGAACGTCGATCCAGCTCCCGGCACGCTATCAACCCAGATTCGCCCGCCATGTCCTTCCACGATCCTTCGGCAGATGGCGAGCCCCAGGCCGATGCTTTTCTCGCCTCCCGTTGGATTGCTGCCGACCTTGCTGAACGGCTTGAATAATTCTGTCTGCCTGTCCAGGGGAATTCCCTTTCCCAGGTCTCCCACCGATATTGTTGCCACAGCTCCCCCGAAATCGACATGCACCGTTATCGCTGATTCATGAGGCGAATACTTGATGGCGTTTGACAGCAGGTTATTGATGACCTGTTCAAGCTTGCCCTCGTCCGCCGTTATGGGAGGGACAGGCGGTCCCGGTACATGATCGATGCGGATGGATTTTACGGCGGCCGACCTGCGGTGGATCATGATGCATCTATCCACCAGTCCGGTCAGGTCTGTCTGGTCACGATGCAGCTCCAGTTTTCCCGCTTCGATCCTGGAGACATAGAGGAGATCGTTGACCATGGTGAACATGTTCTGGGAGGATCGCTTCATTTCCCTGATCACGGTCGTGGCGTCATCGTCCAGATCAGGAATCATTTCAAGGAGCAGGTCCGACAACTGGGCAAAGGATCCGAGCGGTCCGCGGAGATCATGGGCGGCCATGCCGATGATAAGGTTTTTAAGTGTATTGGATTCATTGAGCTCGTGGTTTGCCTTCAATAACTGTCGTTGAAGGGTGGCCATCTCGTTGTTCATGGAGGTGAGTTCCTCATACGCCTGTACGGTATTTTTCGTTTTCTTGAGAGCCGCCCTCAGGGTATTGGTCAGTTCGTTGTTCATCCGCATGAACTCGTTGACGAACCGGTCCGCCTCGGTGTCGCTGGATGACCCTACCACCAGCAACCCGGAGGGTACCGCCGCTCCGACGAAGTGCAGCCTTTGGGGAAAATCCGATACATTCACATTGAGTTCCCAATCTGCCACGATGCGGCTGGCCTTGATCGATTCCATGAACAGGAGCGCCTTTTGCCTGCTCGACTCATGCACCAGCGACAGGAAATTTCCGCCGACAACAGGGGTGCAACCGATGGTCAAGGCCGACAGCACCTGGGTTATGATGCCTGCCGGCGAACAGATGAACGCAAGCCCTTCAAAGCCGTCTTTTTTTTCACTCATGATTCAAGGTCCAGGAGTTTGCCTGCCCATGCTATGGCATCGTCGGCATTCGATGCAAAACCATCAGCGCCAAGGCTCTTCCAGAGCCCGGCATCCTGATTGAATGGATACCCGCCTACCAGGACGCGGACCTTCTTCAAGGACGGCCTGGATCTAAGTTGCTGGATGAACTGGCGGACGAGATCCACGTGCGGCGTTATGGTTGCCGAGATTCCCGTAACGTCCGCTCCTACCGTTTCAAGGTGATCGAGGAAGCTGCCCGTCGGCGTGTTGGCTCCGAGGAAATGCGTGTCCCAGCCAGCCATCTCGAAAAAATCTGTGACCATGCGGATACCTATCTCGTGGAGTTCTCCTGCTATGCTGGCGCCGACGAAGACCTTGCCGTTTTTTGCGCCCGAGAGGATGTTCGGGTAGAGCTGGCACATGATCATCTGGGTTGCGGCGGTGCAGAAATGTTCCTGGGCGACGCTCATCCTGTTCATCTGCCAGAGCCGTCCGAGTTCCTTCTGCGCCGGCTCGAATACGTGGCGGTATATGTCCGCCACGGCGGTACCTTCCGCAACGGACCTGAGTATCCGTTCGCTGGCGGTTCTGCGGTCTCCGGCCTGCAGATCCGCGAAATACGCCTGGGCTAGCGGATCGAGTCGGTTGCCTGAAAGGAGGAAGCTCTTTGAAGCGGAAGGCAGCATCTTCATTTCCTGCGCCGCCTGTTCGAGGTATTCAATGGCCTGGTCCCGCAGTACGCCTGCATACAGCGTCCGCAGCGTGCCCGCGAGGCACCTGAGGGTGACTTCAAGCGTCATCGAAGCGTGCCCCGCGTGTTCCTCCAGTATCTTGGCCCAGGCGATGTAATCCCTGAACAGTACATACGACGAGGCCCTGAGCGCTTCCGCGAGAAAAGACAGGTGCCGGATTGATTCTTCCAGCGTGTCCGTAGAGGCTGAAGCCTGACGCTTCAGGGCTCCCGCTGCGATCAGTCCGGCATCGGCGACGAGGTCATCAAAATTCATCGTGTTCAGTACAGCCTCGACCGTGTTCCTTACCACCAATTGAGCACGTCCTCCGCAAAGCCAAGGAATTTGTCCAGTTTGAGTTTCTTGCCATCGTCGAGGATAGCCGTGCCGGAGAATTCGCCGAAGACCTGATGTTGCTCGGATTTGATAGGGCCGATTTTCGTGGTTGAGTTCCTGTCGACGAGGGGTTTGAAGTCCATCTCGAAGCGGCCGTCCGAGCTGGTGAAGCGCCACGGCCTGGTGTAGTCGCTGGTGTCGATATGGAAGGCAACCTCGTCGAGCTTGTGAACCTTGCCGGCGTAGAAGAGGCAATTCTCGCTGGCGGGGCTGCGGTCAGAGAAGCCGTAGCCTATGTTCCAGCCGAACGGAACGCCACCGACGTAACCGGCGGCCGAGCCCCAGTACCAGCGGTTCTTGTAGGTCCAGCGGCCCCGGCCCCAGTCCAGTCCGCCGAAGTCGCGGGCAGGGTCGTATTCGTAGCGGCGCTTGCCGATGGTGAATCCGCCCGAGGCCTGCATGCAGTTGAGCTTGCGGTTGTAATAGAAGGCTTTGCGGTTTTCCGCCCAAGACGTGGCAATGTTCATGCTTTCCAGCTCGGGTGGCTGGGACAGTATGACAGCGCCTTCGAGGCCTTGTTCGCCCTCGGCATTCCTGATGCCAGGTGCCTTGAACGAGAGTGACCGCAGGCCGCCGGCATAAACGAAGTTAAGCGACAGCTTCTTGTCTCCAAAGGATATTCTGCCCTCGTCGGAACCAAAGGGGAAACCTGTCTTCCCCAAGGGGAATGCGCTGATTGTATCAACCTGGTGGAAATATTGTTTCTCGAAGTCCAGGAAGCATACCGCAAAGAGCCCCGCGAAGCCGAGGTCGCTCATCGTCAGCGTGATGCCAAAACGCCTGTCCTGCGAGAGTATGGAGTAGTAGTCCCACTCCTTGATGCGGAGGGGGCTGGCCTTGATTTTCTGCCTGCTATAGCGCCAGAACGGTGCACGGGCCCAGCCTTCGTTTGTTATCCTGCCATCATCGCCGAGTAGTTCTAACGGGGACAGAATTTCATGTTGCATTGCTTCCTCCGTAGGATCTGCATACTATACGCCCTGAACGCTGGCTTTACCAGTTGAAAAGTCTGGTGCAGGGGCACAGCTTCAGCGTAGAGTGGGTGAGTCAGAACAGCGAGCGCTGGCCGTCTGACGAGGAGTATACCGTGTCCGATACTGCTTCAGAAGATCCGATGCACGGGGTAACATTGCAGATGATGGTGGAGGGGCTGCAGGAGCGGCTCGGCTGGGAGGGGTTGGCCTTGAAAATCCCGGTCAAGTGCTTTGAAAGCGAACCCAGCGTCAGCTCCAGCCTTAAATTCCTGCGCAAGACACCATGGGCACGAGAAAAGGTGGAACTCCTCTATCTGTATACGTTCCATCCAAAGCGCGCCGGCGAGCTGGCAAAGCGACGCAGGAGTCCAGGCCAGCAAAAGTAATTTCTGTTTACGGTTCGTACGCGCCATGCTATCCTCACACGAACCATAGGGCAACGCTCTTCAGCGTACATACCCCGGGACAGGCTACGGATGCGCTCAAGGAGACGATCATGAAGAAGACACTCACGGTACTGTTCGTTTTACTGGCTCTGGCAGGTGCCGTTTACGGTGCTCCCAAATCCAAAGTAAAGATCGCGCTTATCATCGAATCGACGGTCGATGACAAGGGCTGGGGCCAGGCCATGCACGACGCCATCAAGTCAGTAGAAAAGAAGTACGGCGTTGCGCTGGTCGAGTACAACTACAGCGAGAAGATGAAGCCGGTAGACGCCGGTTCCGCAGCCAGGCAGTACGCCTCACGCGGTTTCGACATCATCCTTGCCCATGGTGCCCAGTTCAAGAACCTGATCCTGGAACTGGCCGAAGAATTCCCCAAGACCACGTTCGCGTTCGGTACGAATGCCGATGTCGGCCCCAAAAATGTGTTTACCTACATGCCCATGAGTGAAGAAACCGGCTATATCAACGGCGTCATCGCAGGCATGGTTACCAAGACCGGCATCATCGGCATCATCGGGCCGGTGGATGCTGGCGACTCTGCCCGCTACAACCGTGGTTTCTGGCTGGGCGTCAAATCTGTCAAGCCCGCTGCCGACATCAAAGTTGCCCATACCGGTTCGTTTGCTGATTATGTCAAGGCTGCCGAACTGGCCCAGACCCACATCAAGGCCGGTGCCGACGTACTGACCGGCGCTGCCCAGCAGGCTACCGGCGGCCTCCGTGCCGTCGCCGAGTTCAAGGACAAGCAGATCTGGTGGCTCGGTCAGGATACCCTCCAGATCAGCATGCCTGAAGGCTTCAAGGTCATCGCTGCGTCCAGCTACGACTACGCTCCCGTCATCGAGGCCATGATCGACAAGCGCCAGGCCGGTGTGCTTGGCGGTGAGAACATCGCCATGACCTTCAAAAACGGCGGCTTCGTGTTCAAGTACAACGACAAGGTCGGCACTGTGCTGACCGCCGCCATCCGCAAGGCCGCCGACAAGGCCAAGGCCGACATCACCGCCCAGACCCTCAAACTCGACTGGCAGGCAATCAAGTACTGATCGAAGAGGGCCTGATAGACGATTTTGGCACAGAGAAGATGAGACACAGAGGAGAGTAGGATGGGGAACAAGGAGAAGAGGGGTATGAAGGGGTTTTTTCCTCTTCCTCTCTTCTTCTGACTCCATCATTTTCCTTACCTCGTCTTCTCTGTGTCTCTGTGCTTAAACTCCCTAATTATCAGACATTCTGTCATCAAGGAGCTCGGGTATGGGGCATGAACCGATACGAAGCCTCGAGCTTAGAGGCATAACCAAGCGTTTTCCTGGTATCCTGGCGTGCGACCATATCGATCTTTCTGTGGGCGAGCACTCAGTGCGGGCTCTTGTAGGGGAGAATGGCGCCGGCAAGACGACGCTTATGAACATCCTGATGGGTCTGTACCATCCCGACGAGGGACACATACTCATCAACGGCTCTGAAGTCCACTTCCGCTCGCCCAATGACGCGTTCGACCACGGCATAGGCATGGTGCACCAGCACTTCATGCTGGTACAGAACATGACGGTAGCGGAGAACGTGGCGCTGGGCATGCAGTCGGCGCACAAGCTGTTCCGTCTGGATCTGGCGTCAGTCAAAAAACGCATCCTGGAGATTTCAGAGCGCCACGAGTTGCCGGTCAATCCGGACGCGATGGTGTGGCAATTGTCGGTAGGCGAGCAGCAGCGCGTGGAGCTCGTAAAGACGCTCTGCCTGGGAGCCAGGTTCCTGATACTGGACGAACCCACCTCCGCGCTGACACCGCAGGAAACCGACGAACTCATCCTTCTTTTGCAGAAAATGTCCCGGGAGCTGTCCATAGTATTCATCAGCCACAAGCTGAACGAGGTAAAGGCGCTTTCCGACACGGTTTCAATACTTCGGCGTGGCCGCATCGTGTTCGAAGGTCGTACGGAAAACCATTCGTCTTCTGATCTAGCCGCCCTGATGACTGGCCACGAGGTGGAACTGCCCCGCGTGGATTCCACGGGCATCGACCGGTCAGGTGACCGCGGCCTTCTGTCCATCAGGGAGCTGAACGTCCTGGGCGACCGGGGCAACATTGCCCTGGACGGTGTGTCGCTGGACCTGGCACCCGGCGAAATCGTCGGCCTTGCTGGCGTTTCCGGCAACGGACAGCGATCCGGCTCCATACAGATAGATGGTGTGGAGATAGCGGGCAGCAGCGCTGCCAGGATCATCGGCGTAGGCATGGGCTACATTCCCGAGGACCGCAACACTGAAGGCATCGTGCCCTCGTTCTCGGTACGGGAAAACCTGGTGCTCAAGGATGTGGGCGAGAAGCAGTGGAGCACCGCCGGTTTCCTGAAGCTCAAGGCCATAGCGGCCAATGCCACGGGCCTCCGGGAGCGGTTTGACATACGCTGCCCGTCCACCGATACCGCTGCGGGGTCGCTATCGGGCGGCAACATACAGAAGGTAATCCTTGCGCGTGAGCTTGCGCGCGGACCCAAGGCCCTCGTCGCGGTGTATCCGACGCGAGGCCTCGACATGGGCGCCATAGAGTTCATACACAAGCAGTTGCTCGAGCGACGCAAGGAAGGCGTGGCGATACTGTTGATCTCTGAAGAGCTGGAAGAAATAATGAACCTGTCTGACCGCGTGGCAGTCATCTATAAAGGTAAGATCCTCAAGGTCGTGCCGGGCAAGGACGCTACGAAGCGGTCGCTGGGCCTCCTGATGGCAGGAGTTGTCGATGAATAAGTCTGGAAAACTTGCGTACAACGCTTCGGTCGTCATCGTCGCGATTGCCGCTGCCATGGGCATCGGAGCCATCGTGTTTGCGATGGTAGGAGCCGACATCGTCAAGGCGTACACGGTCATTCTTACCGAGCCGCTCAAGGACATGATTGGTATAACCGAGATCATAGTTCGAGCCGTACCGCTGTCGCTGATTGCGCTCGGCATCGCGATTGCATTCCGGTCCGGCATCCTGAACATCGGTGCGGAAGGGCAGATGCTCATGGGCATACTGGCCTCGAGCGCCACGGCCATAGCCTTTGCAAGTCTGCCCAAGCCCATCCTGGTGCCGCTGTCCATTCTGGCCGGCGCCGCCGGTGGAGCCATCTGGGGCGGTATCGCCGGCGTGCTCAAAGCGAAACTCGGCGTCAACGAGATACTGTCCACCGTGATGCTCAACTACATTGCGGCGCAGTTCTATACGTTCCTGCTGCGCGGTCCGATGATGGATCCGGAGGAACTCGTAACCGGTTCCGGGACACCGCAGACTGTGCGCATGCCGCGCAATGCCTGGCTGGACCGGCTGTTGCCGGGAACCAGGCTACACGCGGGCGTGTACATAGCGATCGGACTGGCCATCGTCGTATTTTTCCTCCTGTGGCGGACTACCGCGGGATTCAGGATGAGGGCCGCGGGTGCTGAAGCCAAGGCAGCACGCTATTCCGGCGTAAAGGTACAGCGCTACCTGATCATAGCCATGCTGCTTTCCGGTGCCTTTGCCGGCATGGCCGGCGCCGTCGAGGTGCTCGGCGTGCACCGCAGGGCCATAGAGGGCATATCTGGCGGTTATGGATTTACAGGCATTGTCGTTGCGCTGTTTGGCGGGTTGCATCCTGCCGGCATCATCCCTGCGTCGATGTTCTTCGGACTCCTGCTGCTTGGTGCCGACATGACCCAGCGGCTCGCTTCAGTGCCTGCCAATATGGTGCTGGTGCTACAGGGCGCGATCATACTGGCTATCGTTTCAGCCAGGCAGTTCATGAACAATCCGTACGTGCAGGACAAGGTGGCCAGGGCATTCTCCCGCTGGTTCGGCAAGCCTGAGCCACCGGCTCCGCCGGGATCGATACAGGCTTGTCCTGATCCATCCGACACGCCTGATCCCTGCCTCGCGGACGACCCGGATGCTCTTGCTGCAGCCAAGGATACGGCCAGTAAGGATACGGCAACCGAGGATACAACACCCGAGGAGGCGTCCCGATGAACGCAGGATCGTTCGTGCTCAACATCCTGATACTCGGCGTACCGTTCTCGGTCGCCCTGCTGCTTGCCGGCCTTGGTGAGACTATCAACCAGCGCGCCGGTATTTTCAACCTGGGTTGTGAAGGCATCATGGCTATGGGCGCCTTCGTGGCGTTCCTGCCGCCTTTCTTCCTGGCCGGTACCCCGTACGCGGCCAGTGCAAACCTGATCGGCATCGTGCTGGCCATGGGAGTCGGAGCCCTCATGGGCGTGCTCTTCGCGCTGGTCGTCGTGACGTTCCGCGCACCGCAGGGCATAGCGGGCATAGGCCTGCAGATGCTCGGCTGGGGCACGGCAGGTACGCTGTTCAGGCATTACGTGGGCGGCGTGACCGGCGTTCCCGGCATCCAGGCCGTGCCGATTCCGGGCCTGTCAAAGATTCCAGTGCTCGGAAACGTGCTGTTCAACCACAATCCCATGGTGTACATAGCATTCCTCCTCGTACCGGTGTTCTGGTACATCCTGTTCAAGACCCCCTGGGGACTCAAGGTGCGCGCGGTCGGAACCTATCCCCGTGCCGCCGATTCGCTGGGCATCCGCGTCT
>JAIFMD010000038.1 GCA_020048755.1 Spirochaetota bacterium | reverse complement strand
CCGCCTCGAATATCGGTTCCGGCGGCAACTCGTCAAGCTCGAGCCGCAAGCCTCCGGCAAGGTCATTCGTATTCATGGCAACTCCTTCAATCAGGAAGCCATGATACCACTGTTCTCCGGCCGAGGAAAGAACCTGCTCCTGACAAAGCACAGGCTGGCACTGACTCCTCCACTCCAGTTCCACGTAAGGGTAGCTCCGAGTTGGTCGGCCAGGGCTTTGATCAGGGTAAGACCGAGCGCTGGATCGGGAGCCTGTCCGCCTGGGGCACCTGTGCCATCGTCGGAAACGATCAGGGTCACGATATCCGCTACCGCCTCTCCGCTGGTGCCAGTACCTGGTTCTACCGATAGCGAGAGGTACACGGTGCCGTTTCCCCTGCCCCGGAACGCATGCTTGATCGAGTTTGTTACAAGCTCGTTGACTACCAAGCCAAGCGGAACGGCCTCGTCGATGCTCAGGGAGAAGTTCTGGATCTGACACTCAAAGGAGACCGCGGTACCATCCTTTGCACAGGTTGTCAGAT
The DNA here is from genome assembly GCA_020048755.1 of Spirochaetota bacterium. Lineage (GTDB taxonomy): Bacteria > Spirochaetota > Spirochaetia > Treponematales > UBA12059 > SZUA-370. The sequence goes on along the minus strand of JAIFMD010000038.1, from coordinate 12,605 downwards.
CAGCACAGAGAGCTTCCAGATAGGAGCCCATATGAATATCAGCGAGGTCGTCGGATTTGTAGAGCATCTCATGCGCCAGAGCCATCGATCGTATCCTGGTCTGTCCCTGCCTGAGGGCTGCGGCATCAGCCGGATCGCGCATCTCTTCGAGTTGCAGCTCCAGCAAGCTTACGATGACCTGCAGATTGTTCTTGACCCTGTGATGGACTTCGCGAAGCAGGACCGTCTTCTCGTTCAAGGCTCGGGACAGGAGTTCCGATGAGGCCTTCAGCTCAGCGTGCGCGGCAACCACGCTCTCCCGTGCCCGATCTGCCGCCAACCTCCGGGCTTCGAGCTTTCGGGCCATGTCTAGCATTGACTCGGCAAGCGCTGACACCTCAGCAACCCGCGACTCCGGAGGATCTCCGGTCTCCTCGCCGTCCGCTATCCTGACAGCCAAGCCAGCCAGAGCTTCTATGGGCTGGGATACTCTGAAGGCCAAGGGCAATCCTACCACCATCGCTACGGCGAATGCGGCTATTCCGGTTGCAAGGCCCATGCCCAGTATATCCAGCAAGCGTCTGCGTATGTAGGTCAGCGAAAGGACAACAACGGCATCGCCGAGCGAGGCTCCACCGTACTCGACGGGCCAATGCCATGCCAGCAGGTCGGTGCTGATCAGGGTCAGTAATGATATGTGCCGGGGCGTTGTCGCTGCATGGGCGTCGAACCATCCTTCAGCCTGCACCGCATCGGCAAACATGGCTTCAGCGCTTTCGCCATGTTGATCGCGGTTCAAGGATGCTACGATCGAGCCGGACTGGTCTATGACAAAAGCGCCAGAAACATCCTGCCGGCCACGGAAGGTTTCAACCGCGCCTTCCAGCGAGACATACGCTTCCTCAAGCAGAGGGTCAATAGCCGCCGTAGCCAGTGATTCCGCCATATAGGCAGCATATTCCTCCATGTGCCGTATGGAAGTGTTGAGAAAGATCATGATCGTGGCACCGACCATCAAAACAGTGGTCGCCAGGCTTGCAGCCAGGCTGATGAACACGACCATCATACGAACGGGGTGGGGCTTCTTCCTGTTCATCACGTCAACGCTTTACGCTCTGGTAATACGCCCTGAACTCGTCATACGAGGCGTCATCCGCCCGGGAAATCCGGTCGATCCTGAGTTCAGCAAGGAATTCATGGCCAAACGCCGAAGAGCCATCTATCCTGGAGAGCGCTTCACGAAGTACTGCAATACTGGCCGTATCGAGTCCTTCCCGGACAGCAAAAGGAAACTGGGGTATCGGTGGCGAGTACACCAGGACGCGGAGCTGTTTTGCTGCCTCGTCATAGGCATACGAACGTTGATACAGATCCTCAACATAAACCCCGACATCGGCCTTGCCGCTCAACACGAGAAAAGGTATGGATTCCACTTTCGGGGCAAGGCTCACGGTAGCATCCCTGGTTATATCCATGCCGGCAGCAGAAAACAAAAGTTTCAGAAAAATAAAACCAGCCAGGGAATCCTGCGACACCGCTGTTATCCGGGTACCCTTCAGGTCTGCCACCGTATGGAACGGGGAGTCTTCGAGCACCACGGCCATTCCCCTGAACGACGGCTCACCGCGCGCTATGACGGTGACGAGGCCACGGTCACGCAGTTGCAGGTAGCTGGCATTGTTTGGCCACAGAAGATCGTACGAACCCTCGAGCGCACGATCGAGAAAAATTCTGCCATCTGCGGCTGATACCAGCTTGATGGGCCTGTGCAACTCGGAGGACAGGTAGTCAGCCAGCGGTTGAAAAATCCGGATCGTCGTTTTGGCGTCATAGATGGGGTAGATGCCCATGCGCAACGGAGTCTCGGCCACCTGGGCGCTAACCACATGGCAAAAAAGTGGGACTGTGCAAAGCACGACCAACCGGGCCAGTCTGGACGCGGAAGGAACCAGTGTATTCCTCATGAAAACAGTCTAGCACTTCCGCATACCTAGTCAAGCCGCAATCGGCTATCCGGTCTCACCTGCTTCCAGCTCATCCAGGGCGTCTTCGGCGGCGCGGAGGATGGCACCATCGGCTACCAGCGCTATGGCCGCCTGGATATCCGCCTGCATGATGCGATCCTTGTCCACCATCGGCACGGCGGAACGAAGCACACGGTACGCGGCGGCCGTGGCCGGAGACAGTTCCGCGGCGCTGCCCCGCAGGTCGATGGCCTGGCAGGCGGCCAGCAGTTCCAGCGCTATGACTGCGCGGGTATTGCCAAGGATCTCGCGGGCCTTGCGGGCCGCTATAGTGCCCATGGACACATGGTCTTCCTGGTTGGCGCTGGACGGTATTGAATCGACGCTGGCCGGGTGCGCCAGCACCTTGTTCTCTGAAACCAGTGAAGCCGCGCTGTACTGGATTATCATGAAACCGGAGTTGAGGCCGCCGTCCTTTACCAGGAACGCTGGCAGCCCGTTTGACAGGGCCGGGTTGACGAGGCGCTCGATGCGGCGCTCGGAGACATTGGCCAGCTCCGCCACGGCGATGCCGAGGAAATCCATGGCCAGCGCGACGGGCTGCCCGTGGAAGTTGCCGCCCGAGATGATGTCTCCACCCGAGGGGTCTTCAGGGTTCAGGAATATGAGCGGGTTGTCGGTGGCGGCGTTGATCTCGCGGGAAACTATGTCAAAGGCGTACGATATGGCGTCGCGGGAAGCGCCGTGGATCTGCGGTATGCAGCGTATCGTATAGGCATCCTGGACGCGCTCCTGGCCCTGCCTGGTGGTGCACAGGGAACCCGTCAGCAGGGCACGCATGTTGGCCGCGCATTCGATCTGGCCAAACTGGCCACGGGCCTCATGGACTCGCGAGTCAAAGGCATCGGTGATGCCGCGCAGTGATTGCATGGTAAGTGCGGAGACGACATCAGCGGTCCTGGCGAGCTTCCAGGCGTCGAAAGCCGCCAGCGAAGCTATCGCCGTCATGCACTGGGTGCCATTTATCAACGCCAGACCTTCCTTGGCAGCCAGTTCTACCGGCTCCAGGCCAGCGTCAGCCAATGCGTCAGCCGCGGGCATGCGCTTGCCATGGTAGAAGCACTCGCCCATGCCACAGAGGGCCAGAGCCATGTGCGAGAGCGGCGCAAGGTCTCCGGATGCCCCGAGCGAGCCCTTTTCGGGTATCACCGGTATGATGTCGGCGTTGAGCAGGTCCAGCAACGACATGACCGTGGACAGCCGCGCGCCTGAGTCGCCCACCGCGATGGCATTGACCCTGAGCAGCATCATCGCCCTGACGACTTCCTCGGGCAGCGGGTTGCCGATGCCGACTGCATGGCTCATGATGAGGTTTCGCTGGAGTGTCGCGTTGCTTTCATTATTGATGACAACGTCGCAGAATTTGCCAAATCCGGTCGTAATGCCGTAGCGTATCAGCGACTCGCCCACGCAACGCTCTACGACCTCGCGGGACGCCTCTATCCTCGGCACAGCCTCTTGTGCAAGCTCGGCCGTAGCCCCATATCGGGCGACAAGCACGACATCCTTTATTGTAGCCTCGCGGCCATCGAGTACAACCGTATCCATTGAAGACCCTTCCTGTGCCCGTCCACGCTTGTTGCCTGGAACGCACCGCTGCAAGGCTCCACTATACCATGAGCCCGGCGTACTGGGCGAGGCGTTATGCGGTCAAAGGCCTAGAACGCTGAAGACCGCCGACCAGAACTCGTCTTCCTGCAGCCGACCCTCGAGTCTGGCCTTGACGAAGGCTTTTATCTCCGGAGAAAACACCGTCCAGTACTGATCCTGCCACTGGGGAATTCCTTCCCATAGTTCCTGCTGCTTGGAGGGGGGCATCAGGCCAAGGGAGTAGTCACAGAAATCCCGGACCATCATCATGACGGCTTCGGGGGGCAACTCATCAATTATATCTGGCCTGGATCCGGCGGTACCGCCACCCGCTGCCGCGCTGGAGGAACGGTCCGGCAGAATCTGGTCCAGCATTGTCTCGATCTGGGCGTTACTGGCGTCGGGCTCCTTCTGGCGGACCAGGCGCGTTACATATTCGCGTACGGAATTCCTGAGGCCCTCATTGCTGGAACTCAGGCCTTCCTGCACCGAGGCAGCCATCTTGCCTGCCAGAGCTCCGGGATTCAGACCTCCAAGCCCAGCGTACTTGCCCATGTCGTGTCGTCGGCGCTCGCAAGCCTTGACGATGACCTCGAATTCGCCGGGTCCCGCCTTGTTTAATATGTAGTCCACGACCAATTGAAGCTCACTCTTTGCCATAGTGCCGAGTATACCATTTTTATCCCTGTACGGAGCATGCCCGACAGCGTACAATCAATTAGTTTCCCATTGAAAGGAATTATTATGACAACAACAGCCCTGTCCCTGCCCACCTGGAAGAAATGGATGTATGCCTTTGGCCAGTTCGGCTGGTCACTCGCCAGCTTCGCGGTCGGCTCCAAACTCGTGTATTTCTACCTGCCACCACCCGGGGTGGCATTCGGGCCTTTCATAATCCAGGAAAATGTCGTACCGCTGATACGCTCCGGAACCTCGGTCCTGTTCGGCCTGACTATCATCGGTCTTGTTTTTTCACTTGGCCGCCTCTTCGACGCCGTAACGGATCCGCTCATAGCCGGTCTGTCCGACAGGTCCAAGTCGAAACTTGGCAAACGCCGCTCGTTCATGGCTATCTCTGCGCTTCCGTTCGCAGCCCTGTCAGCATTGGTCTTCTTTCCACCCTCGCGCGGCATAACCACCGGCAATACCGTATGGCTTTTTGCCACGGTGTTTCTTTTCTACTGGTTCATGACTATGTACGTAACGCCCTTCTTCGCGCTCATGCCGGAGATAGGTCACTCGCCCAACGAGCGGCTCCAGTTGTCCACCTTCATCTCCATAACCTGGGCACTCGGTACCATGGTCGGTTCCCAGGTAGAACTGTTCCAGGGCATGTTCGAGCGTTCCGGGCTTAGTCCCGAGGATTCGTTCCAGGCTGTCGTGTCCATCTACGCGGTGGTTGCCTTCGTCTTCATGCTGCTGCCCATCATCTTCATAGACGAAAAAAAGTATGCCGAGCCGAGCCATTCACAAGGATCCATCTTCGGGTCTATCACCGCGGCCTTCAGGAACAGGAATTTCCTGCGCTTCACCCTGTCCGACCTCGCGTACTGGGTAGCAATTACAATAATCAACACGGTCCTCGTCTATTATGTAACCGTACTGCTGGGACTCCCCAAGGAATTCAATTCCACCCTCGTCATGGTCATGTTCCTCCTGTCATTCGTCTTCTACATACCCGTCAATATCGTTGCCAAAAAGGTCGGCAAAAAGCCCCTTCTGGTCGCTGCCTTCATCTGGTTCATCGTAACGTTCGTCTATGCGGTATTCCTGGGGCTCTACCCGCTTTCACCCTACGTGCAGGGCTTCATCGTGGTAATCCTCGCAGCCGTGCCTCTGGCCATTTTCGGCATAGTGCAGAACGCCATAGTCTCGGATATAGCAGAGGCGGATGCAATAGAAACAGGCGACGCCAAGGCAGGCATCTTCTTCGGTGCAAGGACCTTCATGTCAAAACTCGGGCAGACGGTCGCAGGCCTCGTGGTGCCGAGCCTCCTCATCATGGGAGCCGATCTCCGCGCGACAGGGGATGTGATCGTGGCCGATGTAGCCTCGGGAGGGGCTGTAACCGGCACGCTGGGCGTCAGATTGACGGCTGTCGTAGCCGCCGTATTCTGCGCAATAGGCCTCGCTTTCTTCCTCCTGTACGATGAAAAACGCGTTATGGCCAGTCTCGCAAAAAAAGAAGTCATTCAGTAGCTGGTCACATTACTCTGGAATATTTACAACGTTCGTACTACCATGAGGAAGGGCTTTCCGGCCCTTCCTATCTTTTCCCAACGGAGGCCTTGATGCCTGTAAAGCGTGAACTCGGAATCAACCTCGACCGCCGTTCCCCTGTAGAACGCGGAAGACTCATTGCCTATATAAACCTTAAATTGGCTTCGATGGGCTTGCCGGTATACTCCAAGGAGGGTACATCCTTCCTCGAACTCGCCAACGACATGCTCGCCAACTACCGGGAAAAGGAACGCTTGCTGGCTGACTACCTGCCACCTGCGGATGCCCGCATCCAGGCCTTTGTCGATGCGTACCTTTCCGACCTGCCTGCGGCAGACAAGCCAAGGCTGCCATCCAGGACGCTGGTTCTGGATCGGTACGGCATGGCACGCGAACTTGCGCTACCCCCAAACGCTTCCGACTACAAATCCCCTACCATGTCGTCTTACCGCATACGCAACGGTGTGCTCCACAATCCAGCCAATGACCGCCGCACCACCCAGGGTGTATTCCATGTAGCCGAGGGAGGATTGCCTATTCCGCTGGACAAGAAAGCGGTGCCGAAACTTGCGTTCGCGCGACTCTTCAAGGCTGCGTTCCAGCCACCAGAAGATCTTCTGGTACTCCCCTATACCGCCGGGGAACCGGAACCTGCCCATTGTTTCCTGTCCTTGCTCATGAGGCCGCTCGTACGGCCGGAAGTGCCGGGCCTGTTCGAAGAGCTGTCCATGGAGACCAGGTTTTTCGCACCTGCTTCCCTGGCCGCCAACCTTGATTTCGTCGAGAGCATCTTCGGCAACTCGGGAGACCCTTATGTCTCCGTCAATGACGGGGCCCTCGATCCACTGCACTGGACCGGCCATACCGGTTGCGTCATCCTCGCCACCCACCTCGTGGGCATGCTCAAGAAGGACCTCGGCCTGCCCGCCTGGGCTGACGCTTCCGAGCGCCAGAAACGCGATGGCATGGCCTGGAAGGATCCCGCTGAAAAGTATAACGAAGGAAAACCATTCAAACTCTGCGCGCGCGACGAGCGAGGCGTCATCGTCACGATAATCGCCGACAATTATTTTGGATATTCAAAGAAAGAGATTAAAGCCCACATCTCCTATTCGTCCAACCTGCTTGGCCTTACTGAAGAGGAACATGCCGGCGGCGCACTGGTAATGCCCAGTTTCAACCTCGGCAACAGTTTCATACCGGACACCAACCTGCGTTCAAAAGGACAGACGCTCGACGATGTCATCCGTCTGCTTGGCAACCGCGTTGAAATGCATCCAGAGGGCTACGGCATCGACCGCATGTTCCCCAGCATCATCTACCTGCCCGCTGATGTCGTGATTTCCCTCGAGACCCAGCGCGCGTCATGGAAACATGAAGGTACCGAACGTAGCCTCCGCATATTACCCAATGAAGTCTACGTACACCCAACCGGCTATAGGATCCGCCTCGAGCAGCATATGGCGTCCGGCGCATGGCGGCTGGTCGGGACCGCGGCAGAAGGACTCCTGTGCCACAAGCCCTGCACCGTCTCCGGCGGAGGCAAGTCAGAAATCTCCAAGTCGCTCTGGGACGCAGTAACGTTCAGCCCCATCGTCACAGGCGATTTCGCCGCGGACATGGCAGCAGTCCAGACCGTCATAGACTACCCCTACGGTACCAGATTCAAGGACCCGGCCGAGAACCATGGCGGTTCCAGTCGTTCAATCCTCTCGGAAAAACGTTCGCTTGGCAGCGTCATAAAACTGCTGTCACCCTCACCGCTCTACACCGACGAATACAATGCCTGGCTTGCCTCCATTCCAGAACTCGTCAAGGCACTCGTGTTCCTCGTCAAGCGCTTCTACCGCCCCGAGTGGGGTCAGGATTGGGCCAAGCACTTCGGTACCGATGTCGTCAATGGTACCGCCGGCAACGTGGTCAAATTTGAAGGCCGGGCAGTCCAGGCTTCCTACCTCCGCATCGGCACCACACCGGAAGGAGCCCGCTCCATCCATAAATTGCGCCAGGACTACCTGCCCGCAGACAAGATCCAGTGGGAAGACGACATCACCGCCTCGGTTACGGCACCGACGGCCTCTCTTTCAGGCCTGCCTGAAGACATCCGTGGTGCTTCAGTGAAGTTTGCCCGTAACTGCGAGGCCCGCTTCTTCCAGCGCCCGGATGACGCGGTCCACCGTGGCTATGACAAGCAGGCTGAGGCCGACATGGCCAGGATGGACAACTTCATCTCCAACTTCGAGCCACTTTCAAGATCAAAAGCCAACGAAATGGTCGAACACACCATCTCGCTATCTGAATACACCGATCCGATGAGGAACATGATCATAGAGGCCGAAAAGGATGACCGTTTCCACTGGTTCGTCGTGTCTTCCAAGCCTCGACTCGTCGACGGCAAGCCGTCCAAGAACCCACGGTACCTGCAGCTTGATACCAACTACACCAAGCCGCTGGCACGCTATCTCTCCGACGTAGGCTCCAGGCTTTTCCGCATGGTCAAGGCCGAAGATCCAGTCCACCATCCTGTGGGTGCGGTATTGCCCGGCAGACGCAACAATCCTCCAGAACCGGAAGCCGGCATCAGGCCACTAGCCGTGTACGGCCCCATCCATTATCAAGAACTTCCTGAACTGTTCATGGACTTCATCTGCTCCCTAACCGGCAAGAGTCCATCCACAACAGGTGCGGGATCAGAGGGCGCTCTCACCAAGGGTCCCTTCAACTCGCTTTGTCCGACGACAGACCTGAACAATGCTCTGCTTGGCTTCATTCTGGGCGGCTACGCCGGGTATTCCACCGCGGCGGGCTACATTGGCCACAAGTACAAGGTAGAGCATGATGTATCACTGCTCGTCCCCGAACTGTGGGCCAGGTTGACACCGGAAGAACGTGAACCGGCGTTCCTGATCAAAAACGGCTATCTGGAGCGCATCAAGGACTTCGAGCATGAAGGCAAGAAGATACCCGCGGGCAGGCTCGGCTACCGCATCACGTCATTGTTCGCTTCTCATTTCCTGGGGCGCATCTTCGATACGCCATCGGCGGTCTTCCCCGATGAAGTACTGAGGCCTGAACTCCAGAGCCTCGATTATTTTGCCGACGGCGTCCTCAACATAGCCGAAGCGCAGGAAAAAGTTGCCAAGGATTACCTTGAGGACGGCTCGGTCAAGGCAGCAATTCCTCCCTTGCAGGCTATTCTGCACGTCATGGCCGAAGGTACCTGGAATGGAAAGACTCTGGACGATCCCGCCCTCAGGCGCCTTTTCGATCGTGACTATGTGCTGGAATCTGATTGGTATAAAGCCAGACTTACCGCCTATGCCGAGTCGGAACGTTCCCGGTTAACCCAGGGCGTTGCCTACCTGGAAAAATTCCTTGGCTCGCCTGAAGGTCACGACCCGATGGAGATAACCAGAGCCAAACGGGACCTTGCAGTGGTCAAGGACAAGTTGGCAAAAGCTTTCTCCACGGCCTATTACAACTCACTGGTCGGAACCATAGGGTTGGACCCGCTTTTCCACGCGTGAACAGGAGCAGGACATGAAGGCTACGTTGGTCATCAGAAACATCGGAGAATTGGCGACTCCCATCGGGCATAGTGCCCGGCATGGAGCCGAAATGAACTCGGTACGTCTGGTGGCTGACGCGGCCATTGTGGTGGATGTTGAAACCATAGTATGGGCTGGCCCTGCCACTGAAATGCCGGGTATAGTTGGTCCTGTGCCAGAGATTATGGATGCGGGTGGGCGTGCGGTCATACCAGGTTTTATTGATTCCCACACCCACTTTGTCTTCGGAGGTTACCGAGACGAGGAATTTTTCTGGCGTGCCTCAGGCGTACCCTACATGGAGATCCACTCCCGTGGCGGCGGTATTGCCAATACCGTCAGCGCTACACGCGCAGCAAACCTTGACGAACTCTTTGCTATTGCTACTCCCAGGCTCGAGCGCATGCTTGAACTCGGTGTTACTACCGTGGAAGGCAAATCCGGGTACGGGCTGGACCTGGAAACTGAACTACGGCAACTTGAAGCCATGCGGATCCTCGATACCCGCCAGCCGGTAGATATCGTTCCAACCTATATGGGGCCGCACTCCATACCGCAGGAATATAAAGGCAATCCTTCAGGATACATCGACTTTGTCATAAACGAAGTACTGCCCCGGGTCCAGGAAAAACAACTTGCCCGGTTCTGCGATATTTTCTGCGAGCGCGGTGTTTTTGAACTGGAAGACTCCAGGCGCTTCCTTAAAGCCGCCAAGGCAGCCGGGTTCGGCCTCAAGTTGCATGCCGACGAAATTGTGCGCATCGGTGGAGCAGGTCTGGCAGCTGAACTAGGGGCTACCAGTGCCGACCATTTACTCAAAGCCTCAGCTGATGACCTCGAGGCAATGAGTGCTGCTGGCGTCGTAGCCACCTGCCTTCCAATCACTGCTTTTTCACTCAAGGAACCGTATGCTGACGCCCGCGCAATGATTGACCGCGGTCTGGCTGTAGCACTAGCCAGTGATTTCAATCCAGGTTCTTGCTACAGTCAGTCGATACCCCTTGCGGCCGCTCTTGGTGCGTTGTACATGCACATGTCGATAGAGGAGATCCTGACAGCATTGACCCTCAATGGTGCGGCAGCCCTGGGACTTGCCCGGGATCGCGGTTCCATCGAGCCTGGCAAGCTCGCCGATATTCTCATCCTCGATGCGCCATCGTACCGCCACCTGGCCTACAATGTCGGCATGAACGTCGTCCACACCGTCTTAAAACGCGGCAAAATCGTCAGTGTCCGGTCTTGAATGTAGACGAAGAATATGGCACAGAGACACAGAGAAGATGAGGTAAAAAGAAGAATATTAAAGAAGGAAAAAAGGAAGTTGAAGATAAGGAATGAAGTTCAAGACTCATTCCCTATGCCCTGATCTTTTCCTCCCCCCTCTTCCTCATCTTCTCTGTGTCTCGTTGCGAATTTCTTAGCCTTTCTTCATCCCGATACTTCTTCTCCTACCTCGTCTTCTCTGTGTCTCGTTGCCAAATTTCCTGTCTTCTCTTGCTTCGGGTGAAGGCGTAGACGGCGAGGGCGGAGAGGATGAAGGCGAAGGCTATGGCTCTTGGGGTGTCAAGGGTTTCCTTGAACACGAGAACGCCGATCAGCAGTTGTCCCGTAGGCGATATGTACTGAAGGAATCCCATCCTGGATAAAGGTATGCGCTTGACGCCTTCAGCATAGAAAAACAGCGGGATCGCGGTCACAGCACCTGAAAGCGCAAGCAGAACGGAATCGAGAACGCTCACATGCATGAATGAACCCCGCCCCGCGGCATTTTCAAGGAGCAGGTACGCGAGCGCCAATGGAAAAACAGGCGCGGTTTCCATCGCCAGTCCAGACAAGGCATCCAGACTTATCATCTTCTTTATAAGACCATACAAAGCAAACGTAACTCCAAGGGACAGAGCTACCCAGGGTAATTTTCCGTATGAAATTGTCAGGATGGAAATACCTATTACGGCAATACCGCTGGCGGCGAGGATACCCCTGTCAATTTTTTCCCTCAGTACAACTACTCCTAGCGCAATAGAAATAAGCGGATTGAGGTAATACCCCAGACTCGTTTCTATTATCCGGCCGTTATTGACCGCCCAGATGTAGATCCCCCAATTCGCTGTTACCATAAAACCAGAGACTATTGTAGCTGCCAACCGTTTAGGTTGTCTGATCAGCTCAAAAAAATCCTTGCGCTTGCCAAGCGCCAGTGAAAGCACCGTAGTAATGATAAAAGCCCACACAACACGGTGTGCCAGAATCTGTAGCGACGGTACTGCTGACAGAAGTTTCCAGTACAGGGGGAACATTCCCCAGAGACCATAGGCAGCAATTCCGTATAAGGTACCCTTGGCTTCTGTACCCTTTTTTACGAGCTGTTTTGAGATCATTGTGCCTCCGTAAAAAAATACGGGAGGCCGCTTGTGGCGGCCTCCCGAGTCCAGGAAATAATTCCCGGCTTTAAGTCGCTGTAAACGACTATTTCTTGTTGGCTATGGTCGCCTTGCACATCTTGCAGATCTTGGTCTTCTGACCTTCGATTTCCTGCTCGTACAGAAGCTTTACACCGCCGCGTTTGCACACGGGGCATTCTCCGCGACCGCCGGACGGCTGATCAGCGATTCCCTTACCGCGATGGGCTTTGGACATATTCGTTCCTCCCCTTACTCAGCCGACTTGACGTCGGCAGGCTTGCCCTCTGCAGGGGCAGCGGCCTTCTTCGTGGCCCTGGGCGACTTGGCCTTAGCCTTGGGCTCGGCCTTGACGTCATCCTTTTTGGCCTTGGAAGCAGCCTTGGGAGCCGCCTTCTTGGGCTTGTCCGCGACCTTCTTCTTGTCGTCTTTCTTCTCTACCTCGAGTTTATGATCCACGAGTTCAAGAACGACCATGCTGGCCGCGTCCTGGTCCCTGAAGCCGATCTTGAGGATGCGGGTATAACCACCGTTCCTCTCCTTCATGCGCGGACCGATATCGGTGAACAACTTGGCAAGTATAGCCTGATCTGCGATCTTCTCGCCGACAACACGCCTGTTGTGTACGCTGTCTTCTTTGGCCCTGGTAATCATCTTCTCGGCGACCCTGCGCACTTCTATGGCCTTGGCCTTGGTAGTGACGATACGTTCGTGCTTGAAGAGGACGGTAGCCATGTTCCGGAGGAGTGCCTTGCGGTGCGAGGCGTTCCGGTTCAGCTTGTTGAAGCCCTTCTTATGGTTCATGGATCTCTTCCTTCTGCTTCTCCAGCTTCAAGTGTTCCCTG
>JAIFMD010000210.1 GCA_020048755.1 Spirochaetota bacterium | reverse complement strand
TACCGCAATGGCCTGGACAACCCGCTGGCCCACTTCGGCAAGGGCTCTCCCGCTGACCGGCTCGGCCTCTCGTCGGCTGCCGCCATCCTTGGCCTGCCGGAGGAGAAGAACCCGATGATAGCGGCCCCTCTGCGGCTGCACGATTGCTCGCTGGTGTCGGACGGCGCGGCCGGCCTCGTGATCACCCGGACTGACCTCGCCCGCAAGCGCGGCAAGCCGGTCGTGGAGATTGCCGGTATAGGCCAGACCACCGAGCGCATGGCCATAAATGTCCGCCCCAACATGTGGGAGCTGATGGCCGGCAAGGAAGCCGCCAGGCTGGCCTTCGCCGAAGCCGGTATCAGGAGCACGGACATAGACGTGGCCGAGGTACACGACTGCTTTACCATCAACCAGATACTCTGTACCGAGGCGCTCGGGCTTTCATCAGACGGCAAGGCTGGGGAGGATTACCTGGCCGGCCGCTTTACCCGGGACGACAAAGTCTGCGTCAACCTTTCCGGCGGTCTCAAGTCCAAGGGGCACCCGGTAGGCGCTACTGGCGCGTCCATGCATGCACTGCTGTACAAGCAGCTCGTCGGGCAGCCAATCGGCGCAGCTCCGGCCAAGGGCACCCCCAAGGTGGGTGTCGTACTCAACGTGGGAGGCTCGTCGGTGACCAACTGCGTGACCGTGCTCAGGCGCGCTGACTGAAGATGACCGGGCCCGACTCCAAGCCGGAACCGACCGGCATGGTGCTGGAGATCCAGCGGATGAGCACCATGGACGGGCCCGGCCTCCGCACGACGCTGTTCCTCAAGGGCTGCTCGCTCCGTTGCAGGTGGTGCCACAATCCAGAGAGCATCGAGCGTGTACCGCAGCCGCGCTGGACCCGGGCACGTTGCCTCGGCTGTGGCGAGTGCGTCAAGGCTTGTCCCCCCGGAGCTCTGTCCCTCGGGCCAGACGGCATCACCATCAACCGGTCGCTGTGCACGGCCTGCAGCGCCTGTGCCGCCGCGTGTCCTGCCACCGCGATGGAAATCTGGGGGCATCGCCGCCCCGTCGGCGAGGTGTACGCCGAACTCATCCGCGACGAACCGTTTTTCGGTGAAGACGGCGGCATCACGGTATCGGGCGGCGAGGCCTGCCTCCAGGCGCAGTTCGTGCGCGAGCTTCTCGGTCGGCTCCATCGGGCCGGCATCGGCACTGCCATAGACACCTGCGGCGTCTGCACGCCAGAGCAGTTCGACGCGGCCTGCGAGTTTGCCGACCTGATACTGTACGACCTCAAGGATTCAGACCCCGTCCGCCACGAACGCAACGTCGGAGGCAGCCTGGAGCACGTCCATGCCAATTTCAGGCGTGCCCTCGGCATGATCGCCGAGTCGGCGGTTCCCAGGCCGGCGGCCGCCGGGGCGGCAAACTCCGGCGGGGTCAGAGCTCAAGGGCTACAAGCCAGGGGTGGTGCGGGCAAGGGCAAGCGCCTCTGGGTGCGTACGCCCATCATTCCAGGCCTTACCGACTCGCAGGACAATGTCCGGGGCATCGCGAGGTTTCTCGTATCGGAGGCGATGGGCCTGGTGGAATACTGGGAACTCTGCGCCTTCAACAACCTGTGTTCCGGCAAGTACCGGAGCCTTGGCAGGAGTTGGGAGCTGGAAGGCTCACCGCTCGTGAGCGCGGAGGAGCTGGGTGCGCTGGTTGGCGCGGCAGTGGCCGAAGGTTGGCCGGCTGACCGCATACGCTGGACCGGAATGACCCGCCACGAATCCTGAAAACCGCTCCTGATCAGGCTGAAGTCTGCCTGGCCTCGGTTCTTGTGCCTGCCAATGCGGAGGCTATCGCTGCCTCGACGAGTGTCGGTACGGCCTTGCGTTGCTCCACATCGAGGCCTGCCGTCCTGACCGGCGGGTGTATGACGACGCGGACCTCGCCTGCCTCTATGCGCTTGTGCGCCTCCCAGACCCGCCATGAACCGTCTATAGTCACCGGTACTATCGTGGCACCTGACCGTGTGGCCAGCTTGAATGCGCCCTTGTGGAACGGTAGCATCGCTGGGCCGCGGCTCCGCGTGCCTTCCGGGTAGATAACCAGCGCGTGTCCCCGCTCTATGCTGCGGACGCCCCTGGCAATGGCCTTCATGCCCTGCTTGGGACTGTTCCGCTTGATGAACGACGAACCCAGTACCGCTATCCAGATGTTGAGGAATGGAAACCAGGCAGCCTGGCTCTTGGCGATGAAGCCGACAGGTCTAGGCAGGTAGGCCAGCATTATGACGATGTCGAGGTCACCCTGATGGTTGCCGACGAAGCACAGGCGTTCCTCGTCGGGAACGTTCTCCAGTCCCGTGATGGCAACATGTGCTCCAATGGCCCAGAGTATGGCGCGTGACCACCCGCTGATGAACCAACCCAGTGCGGGACGCGTGGCCCTGCCAAGGCCGATGAGGTCAAAGGCAAGAAACAAGACGGCAAGCGGGGTAGAGAGGGCCGCGCAGACCCAGAATACACTAAAAAAAATCACCGTCTTGATCATGGCGGAAACCCTCCGGAAGATTGGCCCTTTTGGGCTACATGAAAATCATCATCTCAAATTTACAGTTCGATGCCAAGCAGTAGCTTGAGGCTGGTCAGCGAGCGATTATGCCATTTAATATTATTGAAAGACCCGCTTCAAAATGGCGCTGTTCCTGCCCTTCTTCGGTGACATACGCCTTTTCTATCAGCATGCGGTACAGCGAGAAAAGGAGTTCTGCCGCTGCCGCAGGGTCGGAAACCACGAACTCACCAGAATCAACTCCGCCGATGATGGCCTGTTCCAGCAACCCCACGGACCGGCGGTTGACCGTTTCAAAGGGATCGTCCTCATGGTTGGCACCAGTCGATGCAGGGAACAATCCGGGATCACGCTTGAGGATCTTGCGCAACCTCGGTTCGGCTGCAAGATAGGAGAAAGCAGCGCGGCATAGAGCTTCGAACCGGGTCTTCGCATTGTCTTGACTTGCGTCCACGGCTTCCGCTGCCTTTGCTGCTGCTACCTGCCAGGCATTGAGGCCGTATTCTACGACTTTCCTGTACAGGTCACGCTTGCTAGCCGCATAGAGGTAAATTGTGCCGTTGGCGACTCCTGCCCGTCTGGCGATGTCTTCTACACCGGCTTCCCGGTAACCAAGTTCCGCAAATACGTCGAGGGCTGCTTCAAACAACAGCCGTTCCTTTTTTGCTCTTCTGTCTGTATAAATAATGGTTCCATTCATACGTCGATTAGTATTTGTTTCCTGTTCCTTGTCAAGTAAAAACCTCTGTTCCGTCTGGAATGGCTATCCGGTTTGCATATACTTATGGTATGAAGGAAAAATTCGTTCAGGGTGGGTTCGACCCTTTTACGCAGTATCATGCCCGCCATCCCGATGCTTCAGCGAGTCTCGTGTTGCCTGTAACAGAAGGTTTGCCCGCTGGGATAGTCGTTTCGGGGGTCCTGGACAGCGATACGGCTCCTGATTTCTTTGAAGGAGCAATTGATGCACTCTCCGAACTGTCTGCGGGGGCGGAACTGGAACTGCGGCTCGAGGGGGTGCGCTTCATCTCGTCTACCGGGGTCGGCGCCTTGACGCGGCTCCTCGCAGAGGCTCAGGGACGGGGCATCTCGATGCGTATTTCAGGCGTATCGCCTGCCTGTGAAGACGTGTTTTCGGTGCTCGGCCTCTTGCGGTACTTCAACATACCCGGAGTGGAGTCGTAACGCCACCCCGGGATGCCCGACGTCTGCGGTGACCCGTCATTCGGCGTTGGCCGGTAGCACCCGAACCCGTTCCTCGTTGAACGATACCGAAACGCGCTCTCCCTCCGCCGCTACATGCTTGCCGGCCGGATCATCTATCTGCACGAGCAATTCACCATATTCAGTCGTTACGAACGACTCGATGCTCGAACCGAGGTACACGTTCTGCCTCACCGTCCCGTCTACGATGCCTTCGTCCGGACGGCCGAGCCTGAGTGATTCCGGTCTGGCCATCAGCACAGCGGGCTTGCCGACGGCCACTTCTGGCGCTCGCGACCCCGCCTTGACGGTCTTGCCGCGGATCGAGCACGCGCAGTAGCCGCTGTCGGTACCCTGTACCTCCACCGGGAAGAACGCGACCTTTCCCACGAAGCCGGCGACAAACACCGAGTCCGGCTGCTCGTAGATGATGCTCGGCGAGCCTATCTGCCGGATCCGGCCGTCCTTCATCACGATGACGCGGTCCGACAGGCTCATAGCCTCCACGCGGTCGTGCGTCACGTAGACTGCCGTGATGCCCAGGGATTTCTGGATGCGCCTGATCTCCACGCGCATCTGCTCGCGCAAGAGGGCGTCCAGGTTTGACAGCGGTTCGTCCAGGAGCAGCACGCCGGGTTCAACGACCAGGCAGCGGGACAGGGCGACGCGCTGCTGCTGGCCGCCCGAGAGCCGGCCCGGGGAGCGCTCCGCATAGTCGCCGAGTCCCGTGAGGGACAGAGCTCGCTTGACCCGCTCGTCTATCTCGGCCTTGGGCACCTTGCGTATTCGGAGTCCGTAGGCGACGTTCTCCGCGACGTTCATGTGCGGAAAGAGGCCGTAGCTCTGGAATACCGTCGCCGTGTCGCGCTTGTTGGGCGGCAGCGCGCTGACATCCTCGCCGCCGATGCGTATTGCGCCTTTTGACGGCAGGTCGAAGCCCGCTATCATCCGGAGCGTCGTCGTCTTGCCGCAGCCTGAAGGGCCGAGCAGGGTGACGAGTTCGCCGGGGTTGACGACGAAGCTGGCGTCGTCTACGGCCACGACGTCTTTGCGGCCCTTTACGTTCTTGTATATCCTCGTTACGTGGTCGATCGTGACCGCTACCGGTTCTTTAGCCATGGTTCGCTCCGCCTATCGGGTTATCGTCTTGTCAAAAGCTCCCGTGTCGCGCACGAGGAGCCGCATGAGGCCGAACGCGGCCATCACGATGAGTATCAGTGTCGTCGCGAGCACGCTCGCCAGTCCGAACCGTAAATTTTCAGAGAAATTGTAGATGAGCACCGTCATGTGGTACCAGCGCGCCGAGATCAGGAATATGACCGCGCTGACCGCCGTCATCGACCGCACGAAGGTGTACGACATGCTCGAGATGAAGGCTGGCCTGACAAGCGGCAGCACGATGCTCCTGAACACCATGCTCTCGTCGGCGCCCAGGTCGCGCGCGGCTTCTTCTATGGAAGGATCGATCTGCCTGAGCGATGCCACACCGCCTTCGATGCCGACCGGCAGTTCGCGCACGATGTAGTTGATGACGATGATGGCGCCGGTGCCGACGAGCAGGAACGGTGCCTTGTTGAAGGCCAGGATGTAGGCGATGCCGAGCAGGGTACCCGGAACGGCGAAGGGCATCATCATCACCGCCTCCAGGACACGCTTGCCCACGAAGGACTTGCGGACGAATATCATCGCAGATGCCATGGCGATGAGGCCGGCTACCGGCGTGGCCATCGCTGCAAGGGACAGGGTCGAGCGTATCGCCTCCTTGCCACGGGACAGAGCTTCGCCGATGTTGGACAGGGTAAAACTGTAGTCAATGCCCCAATTCTTGACGAAGCAGCCCGCAACTATGGTGCCGTAGAGGGCGATGACGAAGGCGACGATGGCCCATACTCCTGCCGTCATGGCGACCCGAACGCCCGGGGAAGCTATCTCGACGAGTTTGAGGTTGGGTTTGCCGGTGACTGTGATGAAGGAACGCTTGGATACCCAGTTACGCTGGATGAAGAACGCGGTTAACGTAGGCAACAAGAGCAAGAGGGACAGAGCTGCGCCGCCGCCAAGGTCATTGCGGCCGGTCACCTGTATGTAGGCCTCCACCGACAGCACGCGGTAATTGCCCGCGAGGAGCAACGGATTGGCGAAGTCAGCCAGCGAGTTGGTGAATACGAGGAGCCAGGCTGACAGGATGCCCGGCACCGCGAGCGGCAGCGTTACCGTGCGGAATACCTGCCAGCGACCGGCGTTCAGGTCGAGGGCCGCTTCCTCGAGCGTCGCGTCCAGACCCTGCAACACACCTGCGAGGGTCAGGTACGCTATCGGGAACATGCCTATGGTCTGCACCAGAATGAGGCCGCCGAGGCCGTAGATGGAGAAGTTCTGGAGCCCGAGCAATTGCTTGGTTATGAGACCGTTGTTGCCCGCCAGCAGTATGATCGACAGGGTAAGCGAGAAGGGGGGCGAGATGACCGGCATCTGGGCTATGGCCGACAGGAATTTCTTTCCCCTGGTGCTTGTCCGGTGGATGACGAATGCGAACAGGAACCCTACGAGGGTAGAAGTGGTTGCCGTCCAGATGCCCAGGCGTATGGAGCCCCAGAGCGACTGCAGGTGCGAGCCTGACAGCGCGTCGATCCAGATTGCCAGCGATGGCTTGTCATCTACCGTGAACGACAGCCTGAACGCCTCGGCGAGCGGGAAGATGATGAACACGATGGCCAGTGCCGAGAGCACCAACACCGAATATCCTACTATTGAGTCTCGGGCGAACCTGGCAACGCCTGAAAGCGCGGCAAACAGCACGAATGCGCCCAGTGCGAATATGATCAGGAGTCGTTCTATGCCAGATCCGGCCGTCTCCGGCGCCATGAACACGGCGATGCCAAGCAGTTCGCCCTGCGCTTCGTCGGTGATGGGCGCGTAGAAGAGGCGCACCTGGGTATTAGAAAGCATCGCCTTGACCGGCGAGGCGTAATTCTCGAAGTAATAGGCCGATTCAAGGCCTTTCTGAGCGTCTTCAGTGGCTGCCAGTTCGTGCCAAAGGTTCAGCACGGCATCGTCGGCGGCGAAGACCTCATAGGAATCCGGGTCGTCCAGGGACGGCACGAGATAGACAGCGGCGCCGCCTGGCAGCGAGGTGCTTACCGACGCGAGCCAGTCGTCACGGAGCCCTGGATCTTCTGGTGCGCTTTTGGCGAGCAGGACGAGCGCGTTCTGGCGGACGGTTGCGGCGTTGGACCGCATGGAAGTACGCAGGGTTGTGAATACCCATGCATCCACCACGGCAAATACGGCGAGCGCCAGCAGGAATTTAAGCAGTTTGTCCTTGGTAAACACGGAAGGCTCCGATGGCGGAACGGAATGGGGCCGGCCCTGGGGCCGGCCCGGTCGAGGAGGTATTTATCGTTTGGAACCTATTTCGTCGTCCCAGCGCTTGAGCAACCTGGAGCGGTTGGCGGGATCGCCGTCCCATAGGAAGTCCTGCTTGACGGTCTTTATTTCCTTGAGGGAGAGAGCGTCGGGATGCTTCTCGGCTCCGGGAGTGACGAGCACGAGGTAGTAGTTGACGAACTCCTTCTGTGCGACGGGGCTTGAAAGGATCCAGTCGTACAGTTTCTTGGCATTGACGGCATCCTTGCCACCGGCAACGAGGGACATGGACGCGAGCTCATAACCGGTGCCTTCTTTGGGCGCGGTGATGACGACGGGAGCACCACCGGCCTTGAGTTTGACCTGGTCGTGCGCGTAGCCGATAGCTATCGGGATTTCGCCGATGGCGACACTCTTGCCGGGAGCCGAGCCGGACTTGGTGTACTGGTCGATGTTGGCATCCAGTTTCTTGAGGTAATCGTAGACCTTCTGCTCGTCACCCTTGTAGATGTAGCGTAGTGTGGTGATCACGTTGTAGGCGGTGCCCGAGGTATTGGGGTTGGCTACGCGGATCATGCCTTTGTACTCGGGTTTGAGCAGGTCAGCCCAGCTGGTCGGGGCCTTGATGCCGAGTTCGGCAGCACGTTTGGTGTTGGTGACGAAGGTCAGCGGACCCACGTACATTCCTACCCAGTAGTTTTCCTTGTCCTTGAACTCGGCCGGCGTCTTGCTGGCAGCTCTGGACTTGTAGGGGGTTGTCAGGCCCTTGCCCTTGGCGGTGATGTGGTCGAGGCCAACGGCACCGACCCAAATGGAAGCCTGGGGATTGGCTTTTTCGGCTTCCAGCCTGGCTACGACTTCGCCGCCGGACAGGCGTACGAAGCTGACCTTGATGCCGGTTTCGGCCTCGAACTTGTCGAACAGCGCCTTGGCAAGCGGCTCTTCGAGGGTGGTGTAGGCGCTTACGGTCTGCTGTGCGACCGCGAACGATGCAGCGAGCGCGATGAGCGCTATCACGAGTACTGAACGCTTCATGTTTCCTCCGGATGCGGGGACTATCCGTCCGCGCGAATATATCGGATAGTTTAACGGCACTATGGTGATTCGCGCAAATGCATAAGTGTATCATTTGGCGATATATGTTCTGTTTTTCCGGGCTTGCCGGACAGTTTTGAAGGAATGACCATGTTCGGTTTGGAGTGACGATGAAGAAGATTCTACTGCTTTCCACGGGCGGGACGATAGCCGCGGTTCATGGTGCCGATGGCCTGGTGCCAGCCCTCCAGGCGGAGGACCTGATAGCCATGGTCCCGGAACTGGCCGGCATCTGCGAGGTCGAGTGCCGGTCCATCCTGAACCTGGACAGCACGAACATGCACCCTGAAGACTGGAAGTTCATAGCCACCAGCATCATGGACGAGCTCGGCGCTTATGACGGCATCGTCGTGTCGCACGGTACAGACACGATGGCCTTTACCAGCTCGATGCTCTCGTTCATGCTGACAAACATTGACAAGAGCGTTGTCCTGACCGGATCACAGGTTCCGCTCGTAGAGCCTGGCAGCGACGGCAGGCGCAACATCCTCGACGCGTTCTCCGTGGCGGCTACGGGGCGTCCCGGGGTATTCGTCGTCTTTAATGGCAAGATTATCAGAGGCTGTCGTGCCGTAAAAGTGCACAGCGCCCGGCTCGATGCCTTTTCAAGTGTCAACCAGAGCGAAGCTGGGAGGGTAGAGGGCTCCAATGTGGTATTCAGGCAGCCGGCGGAGCTACCTGTCAGCCCACGCCATCTCGACATCAGGATGGACGAACGGGTGTTCCTGCTCAAGCTGGTGCCGGGCATCGACGCCAGCATCATCGACTTCATCCGCGAAAAGGGCTACAAAGGTCTGGTCATCGAGGGCTTTGGTGCGGGTGGTGTACCAAACTCGAGGCAGGATCTCCTGGATGCCATCAGGAGGTCCGTCGATGCAGGTGTCGCAGTCTGCATTACCACTCAGTGTCTGTACGACGGCTGCGACATCGGCATCTACGATGTGGGCATAGCAGCCGGCAAGGCTGGGGCGGTGTCAACCTTCGATATGACACCGGAGGCCGTCGTCACCAAGCTGATGTGGGTGCTCGGTCATTCGCATGACCCGGCCGAGGTCCAGCGGATGATGCTCGAAGATTATTGTGGCGAGATCGACCCTGGCTACCGGACGCGCCTGTCCGCTCTTGTGCGCGAAATTTCCGACGGGGACAGAGCTTGACCACGGCCGGCCAGGATTCCGGGCCAAGACGGGGACAGAACTCAGCCTTCACGACCCAACGGGGACAGAGCTCAGCAGAACCGGGACAACAGGGCCAGCGGGGACAGAGCTCGACCATGCCCGACCAACGGAACATCCTTCTCGTGCTTGCTTATGATGGAACCGACTTCTCAGGCTGGCAGCGACTCGGTGGCGGTGCGCGCACTGTGCAGAAAACCCTGGAGGATGCACTTTCCAGCCTGCTCGGAGAAAAGATTAACGTGGTCGGCTCCGGCCGTACCGATGCCGGTGTCCATGCCGATGGGCAGGCTGCCAATTTCTGGACGCAATCAGCCCTGAGTCCCGCCACCCTTGCCGCCCGCTTGAACGAAGTCTTGCCACCTGACCTCGCCTGCGTTGGCGCGCGCGAGGCCGTGCCAGCCTTCCATGCCCGCTATCGCGCCGTCTCCAAGACCTACGCGTACCGCTTCCACGACGGCCACTATCCCGACCCGTTTGCGCGGCGCTGGTCGTTCCATGTAAGCGCTCGCCTCGACGTGCCAGCCATTGCATCGGTTCTGGCAGTGTTGCCAGGTGAACGCGACTTCTCCGCCCTTTCGAACGCCAAGGCGGATGCGCGCGGTTTCGTCCGCAATCTGACCTCCGCCATCGTCGAGCGGTACGGTGACCTCGTCGAGGTGTCATTCACCGCTGACGGCTTTTTGTACAACCAGGCCCGTGTGATGGCTGCCTGCGCGCTCGAGGCTGGACTGGGGCGGATGGACGCGGCGACGCTGTCTGGTATTGTCGAGGCCAGGAACAGGGACAGAGCTCCGGGGACGCTCGGGGCTTACGGTTTGCGCCTGGTTGGCGTTGAATACCGGGGAGAGGATTTCCCGGGGTGAGTCTGAGGTCTCTCGTTGCGTGCGGCCGGTCCCCCTCCCGGCCAGGCACGTGAACGATCCACTGGCGGACGGTGTTCCGATGCGCCGCGCCTGGCTGACTCGCCCGCTGGTCCACGGCCAGCGGGTGGGCGGCTCCCTTTGGGTACAGAGCTTCTAGACGATCGTGGATCACCGGGTTCGGTTGAACCACGGGCTGATCGCTGGCTAGCCGGGCGGTTGCCCGGGGTACCCCTGAGCGCAGCCGTGAATTCGGGCGGGGCGGGACTTTCTATGCGCACGACCTCTCCGTCTGATGGCCTTTTCAGGGCTATGACGACAGCATGGAGCCCCAGACGGCCCAGCGGATCGCGGCGGGAGCCGTAGCGCTCGTCGCCCGCAACAGGGCAGCCTGCCTCGGCCAGCTGGACTCGTATCTGGTGTCGTCGGCCCGTCTCAAGGGACAGTTCCACCAGGCTGAACCCGTCGCCTTCTCCCAGTATCCGGTATCGGGTTATGGCACGCAGTGCGCCTTTGGTTCCGGCGGGCGCTTGCCTGACGCGGTACGGGTCAACCTCGGACAGCCAGGTGTCGAGTACGCCTTCGGGTGATGGCAGGCTGCCTTCGACGAGGGCCACATAGGTGCGCTCGTCAACCGATTCATTCCAGGTGGACATGAGCGCGGCCTTTGCCCTGGCGGACTTGGCAAAGACTATGACGCCCGAAGTGTCGCGGTCGAGCCGCTGGACGACAGCTGCCCGTCCCTTGGGGTTGCGCTTCTGGATGTGCGCTGTGACGATGTCGTACAGGCTTTTTGACCGGGAACCTTCCGGCGATATCGTGGGAAGGCCGCTGGGCTTGTCGACCGCGATGAGTTCGTCGTCCTCGTACAGGAAATCAACGTGGAATCGCCCTCCATGGGAAGCTCGAACTCCTTTGGCTCTATCCACTATGGTACCTGGGGCGCTGCCTCTTCGAGCTCTGTCCCCGTTGCTACTATTCTTGCGGCCGTTCACAGCACGACCTTGACGCCGGGCAAAGCTCCGATGGCAGTGTACGTAGCGTAGAGGCTGTCCTTGTCCTCGAACCTGACCTTGCAGGCAAGCCGGCCGTATCTGGCTTTCAAGGCTGGCAACGCACGCGGCACTTCAAGAGACGCACGGCGTTCTTCGAGGACCCGCTTCAGTTCCTCCGCAAGGGGTGCGCCTTCGGCGAGCACATAGATAACCCTCAATTCGAACTCCACGGGGTAATTGAGGCCTTCGGCGTGCTGGGAAAGGGCGTTGGCTGTGGTGTCTTCTTCCATGGGAACAGTCTCCTTCATTGAGTAACGTCGTTCAGCCACTTCCTGGTAACGAGCCGCCAGAGCCCTAGTCCGCTCTTGGCAATCTCCTCGAAACTCAGGAGGGCGTACACGACCCAAGGTTCAGCATGCAGGACGAACGCTCCGAATGCTGCGAGCGGCACGCCCAGCATCCATACTCCGAATATATCGAACCAGGCACCAAAGCGGGTGTCGCCGCCTGAACGGCAGATGCCGACGACGACATGCAGGTTGAACACCTTGAACGGGAAAACGCAAGCCAGGGTCAGTATCATCAGCCTTGCCTGCCTCAGCGGTTCAGGGCCAAGGGCAAACAGCCAGGGAAGTGACAGCGATGCCGGAGCAAGCATGAAACTGGTCGCGATGCCTACGAGCGGAGCAAGAATGGCGAATCGCCTTGCCCACTCGAAGGTCGTAGCTCTGTCCCCCTCGCCGATGCGTTTGCCGAGCATCACAGCTGCCGCGTTGGCCGTACCCAGGAACAGCACCATGGCGAGCTGGCTGAACGTGCTGGTTACGTTGTAGGCGGCGATGGCTTCGGTACTGACGCGCGCGAGTATCGCATTGTAGGTGGTGATGCCAAGCGACCAGGTGACCTCGTTGATGACGACCGGAGCGGCTATCCTCGTGAAACGGGGCAGGAAGCCGCCACCCCAGGCTCTGAATTCGGCCAGCGTGCCCGCTGGTGGCATTCTGCGTGCATAGGCTACGGAAAAAATTATGATGGTTTCGACGACGCGGGCAATGACCGTTGCCAGGGCGGCGCCGCGAACACCCATGGCAGGTACCCCGAATTTGCCGAAGATGAGCACGTAGTTGAGGAATCCGTTGATGGTCAGCGAGATCGTGGTCGCAACGAGCGGGAGCCTTACCCGTTCTACTCCCCGCAACGCCAGCGAGAACGCAAAGCTGGCCGCGGCGAAGGGATAGCTCGGCGCTACCCAGCGGAGGTACTCGGATCCGATCCGTACTACCTCGGCATCCCTGGAGTAGAGCCCGAGGAGAACGCGCGGAAACGCCAGCGCTGGCACCATGAACATGAACGCCGCCGCGAGGCCGAGAGCCATGGAAAGGCCCGTGGTCCTGCGTATGCCGGCGATGTCCCGCTTGCCCCAGTACTGCGCGGTGAAGACGCCCGACCCGGAGGATGTGCCAAACAGGAGCAGCATAAGCAGGAACCAGATCTGGTTGCCGAGTCCCACTGCAGCCAGTTCCACGGCGCCGAGCCTGCCTACCATCACCGTATCCAGCATGTTTACGCTCGACACGATGAGGTTCTGGAGCGCTATCGGCACGGCGATGCGAAGGAGATCCTTGTAGAAGAGCCTGTCGGCTTGGGTAAGGCTTTGCATCGGTTCCTCTGACTAGTGCTTGGACGGAACAGCGGTCTGGTTTTTCGCGTATGAGAGTATCTTCCGCTCGAGTGTACTCCGGTACTCCAGCAACTCGAGCAGTATCGGCTTCTCTTCCGCCGGGGTGTCCATGTTGGCCAGCAGGGATTCCATGAACGCCAGCGGGCTGCCTCAGCCTTGGACAATGTTTCCGGCCAGTTGCGGGCAAAGAGGCGTCGCACGAGCTGGGGCAGGCGTTCGTCGATGAAGGGCAGCCCATAGGCCTGCGGTCTGGCCTCGGCGGGACCGAGTGTCGCAATTGCTTCATGGACCGCGGCCATTGCATCCTTGTCTTCATCCCGGAAGAAGCCACCTGAGTAGATCCGGTATTCCGGGTCCGGCTCTAAAGCATCCTGGGATTTCGGGGCGAACACTGCCTGCAGTTTCTGGATCAGCTCGGGCTCTCTTGCCAGGTCTCGAGCTCTGTCCCTCGCCAGGTCCATGTCGATGCCAAGCCGGGCTGCCGCCTTCGCATCCATGGTTGCCAGCGGGGCGAGGTAGGGACAGCGGCCGAGCTTGATTTCTACCAGCGGGATGCGTTCACCTTCTTCAAGTTGGGATTTCCTGGTAAAGACACGACGGCGCAATTCATCGACGGGGAGGTCCACGAGCGGCGAGGGGTCATAGCGCAGGTCGAAGGCGACCAGTCCGTCGCGGCGGCCTGGAACCATACCGACCGGTGCGACGATGGTGCTGCACCCACGGGGACTCGTGTACTGGGCAGCCGTATGGACGAGTGGTTCGCGGTCGGCCAGGTTGACGAGTGGCCGCAGGGAATCCCGGGTGCGGTGCCTCCAGTACCAGTCGTAGAGCCTGGGCTGGGCTTCCTTGACCCGCTTGGCAAGGCGTATGGTTGCCGTGATGTCGTGTAGTGCGTCATGGGCTGAAACGAGTGGTACCGAGTTTGCGGCGGCCAGGCTGCCAAGCCTGAAATCCGGTTTGCCATCAACTCCATCGGGCCAGATCATGCCATCTGGCCGCAGGTCGCGCGTCGCCCGAAGCAGGTTCAGGACGTCCCAGCGGGTATTGCCGTCGGCCCATTCACGTTCGTATGGATCGTGGAGGTTTCGGTAGAACAGGTTTCGTATGAACTCGTCGTCAAAGCTGATTGAGTTGTAGCCCGCGACACAATTGCCCGGGGCCAGCATCTCATTGCGGATTGCCTTGGCGAAATCGTATTCGGTCAGGCCCTTTTCAAGTGTTTCATGCGGAGAAATACCGTGGACGAGGCAGGCATACGGGCTGGGCAGATAGTCGTCAGTTATCTTGCTGTACAGGACTATGCTGTCGGAGACCGGTTCCAGGTCTTCGTTCGTCCTGAGTCCAGCGTACTGGGCTATCCGGTCGTGGCGCGGATCGAGTCCGAAGGTTTCAAGGTCGTACCAGAGTATGCTCGCGGCCATAAAACGTAGTATACCCCGTGCGGAAGCCGAGGGGAAAGAGCTTTGGTTCATCAATAATTCGAGGGACAGAGCTTGTATTGACACAGCGCTTGATGATAATGATAATGATTATCGATAAGATTGTGAATTGCAACCCAGGGAGGTTCCGGTGAGTGGAGACGAACGGTCAATTCTTGAGGGCTACCTGAAGAGCAGGGGCCTCAAGATGACGAAAGCACGGGATACGGTGCTGGCCGCCTTCCTGGGCCTAGAGTCGCATGTCAGTGCCGATGCAGTATACGAGGCCGCCAGGCTCATCGACCCGGGCATAGGCCAGGCTACTGTATTCCGTACCATCAAGCTGCTGGCTGACTCCGGGCTTGCCAGGGAGGCGTGCCGAGATGAAGGTGCCCGTCGCTACGAGCACGCCTACAACCATGCGCATCACGACCACCTCAGGTGTGTGCAGTGCGGCGCTGTGGTCGAATTCGTCGATCCTGATATAGAGCGTGCGCAGGAAGCGGTATACCAGCGCTTCGGTTTCAAGTCCTCCGGACACCGGCTTGAACTATTCGGGCTCTGTCCCCAATGCTCTAGTTCCGGAGGACAGCCATGAGCCCTGAAGCCGGTGTTTTGCTATCCCAGCTCAGGCCACGCGATACCTTCATCATACGCTCGGTGAAGGTGGGGCGCGAAGTGGGCCGCAGGCTTGCTGACATGGGCTTTACAGAAGGAACCGATGGTGTAGTCGTCAGGCGTGGTGGCTTCGGCGGACCAATGCAGGTCTGCATCCGTGGCTACGACCTGCTTATAAGGAAGGAAGAAGCCGCCAGGATTGAAGTCGAGCTCGTTGATTCTGCGCGGGGTGGCCACGGCGGGCATGGAGGCAGGGGGCGGGGAAGGCGGCGCTGGTTCGAGGCCCGGCCTGACTTCGACTAGGCCGGGGAACCGACGGGGATCTCGAGCCGGAATTCCGTCCAGCCCTGATCCCGCTGAAACGAAGCGCTGCCTCCGAGTTGTGTCGACATAAGTTCGAGCAGCGTGAGGCCAAGCCTGCCTTTGTTCAGCAGTGCAGCTTCCTCGATCCTGAGAGGGAGGTCTTCATGCAGACCGGGAAACCCCTCTCCGTCGTCCCTGACGACCAGTGTGATGCGGTTGCCATCATCCTGTAGCAGTAAGATGATCCTCAGATCTTCCTCTGCGGGCTTGGCGTGTTTGAGGGCGTTGGTCACGAGTTCATTGACTATGAGGCCTATAGGCACTGCCACATCCATCGTAACGGTGCTCCGGGCAAGCTCCAGCGTAACATTCGGGGGCTTCCTTGAGCCGCTCGCCGCCATCGATATTGCCCCGACGAGATCCTTGAGGTAGTCGTCCATGGCGACTGACGACAGTTCTGCCGTCCGGT
>JAIFMD010000049.1 GCA_020048755.1 Spirochaetota bacterium | reverse complement strand
GACTGGCCGCCCGTGCCGGAATACTGCTGGGTGCCTATGGATTCGCTGGCTACCTGGCCGGTAAAATCCACCGTGAGGCAGGTGTTGATCGAGACCATGCGGGAATTCTGTGCCACGACTGCGGGATCGTTGACCCAGCGGCCGCGCTGGAATTCCACAGCCACGTTGTCGTCGAGCCAGTCGTACAGCTTGCGGCTGCCCATCGCGAAGGTGGCGATGAATTTATCTTTCTTGAGCGATTTACGCCGGTTGGTGATGACGCCCAGCTCGTACAGCTCCATCATTGAATCGACGAGCATCTCGGTATGCACGCCCAGATCCTTCTTGCCTTTGAGTGCCATGGCCGCGGCGTTGGGTATGCCGCCTATGCCCAGCTGGATGGTCGAACCGTCGTCTACCAGGTCGGCTATGTAATTGCCGATGAGGATGTCGGTGGCGGAGGGCTGGGGCGCGGGCAGGCTGGGCACGTCCTGCTCGTGCTCCACGAAGTATGTTACCTGGCTGATGTGCAGGTGGGTGTCGCCCAGGGTGCGCGGCAGGCGCGGATTGACTTCGAGGATGACGAACCTGGCGGCTTCGAGGATGTCCTTTTCGTAGGTGATGCCAAGCGAGAGACTGACGAAGCCGTTGCGGTCCGGCGGTGTGCAGGTGCCTATGAATACCTCGGGTGGTCTGGCGTGGATGCGGTCGGTGGCCGCACGGTGCAGCATGTTTGGCACAAAGGTGACCGTACCGGTGCCGGCCTTGAGCGCCTGCCTGGATCCCGGTGCATGGAACCAGCTGGCCAGCTCGAAGTGGCCCTTCATCTCCGGTTTGAGGTAGAAATCATAGGCCTTGAGGGTAAGCACCGAGAATACCCGCACGTCGCTTACTCTTGGTGCCAGTATGTGCAGGCGGTCCATCGTGCCCTGTGGCTCGCTGGCGCACTGGCCCACGACGACGTCGTAGCCGCTCTCGATACACTGGATGGCTTCGTCTATCGGGCGAAGCTTTGAACGGTACATATCATCCCACTTGGACATATAAACTCCTCTTCGTTGTTTTTCTTCAGTAGATGAACAGGTTTGCGCCTACGGCGAATCCGGCTCCGCTGGCGCAGAAGACTATCGGGTCTCCACGTTTGAGCTGGCCGTCCTTGACAGCGTGGTGGAAGGCCATGGGCACGCAGCCTGAGCCCGTATAGCCGTAGCGGTCCATGACCATGGGAGCCAGCTCCCGAGGCCTGCCCAGGGCGTCCATGACGTCCATGATGACGCTCCTGTTGATCTGCGTGAGGACGAAGCGCGCTACCTTCTCCAGCGGTATGCCGCCTTTTTCACAGAGAGCGCGGATTATCGGGGGCCAGAGCTTGAGGTTGCGGTCGCCAGGCAGACGCTGGAGGCTTTCGAGGCCGTAGGTGCCGGCTTCCAGCATTTCCCTGGTTACGGGCTTGCGGGTGCCGCCGGCGTAGACGCCCACGTAGTCCCACTGGGTGCCGTCGGAGACGAATTTGCCGGTGACATAGCCTGACGGATCTGAATCCTCTACGCGGGACAGCACGACGGCGCCGGCTCCGTCGGCGAAGATCGACCAGCCGAAGGCGTCGCCGGGCCGCACGTGGGCCGGCATGTTGTACACGCCGACAACGACGGCCGTGCGCAAATCCGGATCTCCGGCCATCATCCGTGCTGCCGCATCCAGGGCGGTGACGAAGCTGGCGCAGGAGGCTGATACGTCGAAGACCGCGGTGTCGCGCTGGCCAGCCTGGAGCCGGCCCTGCACGAGTATGGACGTGGCAGGGCTGACGTATTCGGGCGTGTCGGTGCCAACGATTATGAGGTCAGCTTCCATAGGATCGAGACCTGCGTCGGCAAGTGCCGCGCGGGCGGCTTTTTCGGCGAAGTCGGCCGTCGTCTCGTCAATGCCGCGCAGGCGGGCTATGTGCCGTGCTTTTATGCCTATCTTGCCTTCAAGCTTCTCCGCGTCCAGTTCCACGCCTGCGAGCCGTATGAGTTCTTCGTTGCTTATCGGCTTGCCTGGAGCGTAGACGCCCGTTCCGATGATTTTTGCCTTGGCCATAGTTTCCTCCCTGCAGAGCGCTTACCGGCGTCCGATCAGACCATGTATGAGGTAGTCGCCTATGCCTTCGACTATGTCCCGCGCATTGTGCGGCGATCCGTCAAAGGCAACTTCCATGCCGTAGTAGTGCGATATGCCCAGCAGATATTCCACGGCGCTGTCCATGTACCTGGGATCAGCGGCAATGGCCTCAGCGTCGAAGCCGGTTGTGCCACGCTTGAGGTAACCCCGTCTGAAGGCCTCATAGTATTCCTTGACCGTGGGCAGGGAGACGAACTCGCCTTCACGGACTATGTTGTAGCACCAGGGGTCCAGCGACAGGTACACACCGAACAGGAAAATGCCCTGCATTTCCTCTTCAAGCCGGTTGAGGCCTGGCGTCATGTGGGCCGCGATGAATTTGCGCACTTCATGTCCAACGGAGGTGATCTGTTCCCTGAAAAAGTTTTCCTTGCTCTCGAAGTATTTATAGAAGGAACCTACCGCCAGGTCGGCCGCGTCGGTTATCTCGTGGATGTTTACGGCATGGAAGCCACGCTCGCCAAACAGCCGCTTACCTGCCTTCATGAGCCGCTCACGGCTCGTTTCCCCGAAGCTTATGGTCGGAGGTGTGATGGTGATGTTGAAGACCCGCTCGCTGTTCCAGTTCAATCCTGGAAAAGCCCCGTACGCCACGATATCAGCCAGGGCGGTGGATGAGACGGTAGAGCCCTGCAGGGCTGCCCTGACGGCGGCGAAGCGTGGTCCACCGACTGCAGTGAGGTATTCCGGAATGCCCGCGGGCCTGCCGAGCACCTTTGACAGCACCCGGCGGTACATGTCTGTGAGGCGGCGCTCGTATTCAAAGTACCGGTACTGACCTTCCCTGAACACAGTGACCTGGTCGGGATGGTCAAACGAGAAGCGCACGATAATGTCCGACATGCTTGTAAGGCGCTCGTACAGGGTCGTGCCCTGAATTCCCTCAAGAGCCTCGCCTATGCGGGTAATGACATCCTCGAGGATGTGAAGGACGAGTGCTTCCTTGTTATCGAAGTATCTATAGAAGACTCCGTTGGAAAGACCCGCGGCACGGCAGATTTCCGCTACCGAGACCGATGAATACCAGCGAGCTGAAAACAGGGCTATCGCGGTATCCAGGATTTTCTTCTGCGTACCGGTGTCCCGCTCAGCCATGTAGGTGCTCCACGTGTAGCATAGATAGTGAGAGCTGATTCAGCATTCTCGCGCCGAGTATAAAGCCATTCTCCGCATATGACAAGATATATGTTGAAAATGTGCTATGGATTGCATCAGGCATGCAGTAACTTGCATAAAATCACTTGACGTAATTAAAAAACCGGTACATTTATTAATGAGAGATGATTCACTGTGTTTGAGGAGTTTTCATGCATGTCGGAATAGTCGGCATAGGAACGTACGTGCCGGATACCTATATGAGTGCCGCGGATCTTGCTGCCGCGACCGGAGTGCCTGAAGACGTCATAGCGCTGAAGTTTGGAGTCAGGCGCAAGCCTGTAGCCGGTCCTGACGACACGACCGCCATCATGGGCATCAAGGCCGCCAGGGAAGCCATGGCTGATGCAGGCATAGAGGCCAGAGATGTAGATCTGGTGCTGTGGTGCGGAGCCCAGCACAAGGAGTACCCCTGCTGGCTCGCAGGTCTGTACGTAGCCAACGAGCTAGGCGCGTCGAATGCCTGGAGCTTTGATATGGAGGCCATGTGCGGCTCCATGATGGCCGCCCTCGATGTGGCCAAGAGTCTCATCATGACGCGGACAGACCTGACCACGGTGCTTCTGGTTTCCGGCTACCGCAACAATGACCTCATAGACCTCGCCGAGCCATCAACGCGATTCATGATGGACATTGGTTCGGGAGGGTCCGCCTGCGTACTCAGGAAGAATGCCGGCAGAAACGTATTGCTCGGCTCGGCCTTCAAGGGCGATGGTTCCCTGAGCCTCGACTGCATCGTGCCGACACTGGGCAGCAAGGCCTGGCCGCCCAAAGCAGGCGATCTTGAGAAAGCGCATTTCTTCGTCGCCGATGAACCGTCGTTCAAGGCCAAGCTTGGCGAGAAGACAATGCCTAATTTCTACTGGGTCATAGATAGAGCTCTCGAATTGTCCAATGGCCTGACGCGCAAGGATATCGGCTACCTGGCCGTACTGCATTTCAAGAAGAGTGCCCACGACGCAATACTGAATGAACTCGGCGTTACCGATGCCAATACGACCTATCTGGACAATTATGGCCACATAGGCCAGAACGACCAGCTTCTGTCGATAAAGCTCGGCCTTGCGGACGGAAAAATAAAAGACGGCGACAATCTGGTACTCGTCGGAGCCGGCCTCGGTTTCGTCTGGGCCGCCAGCATCGTTCGCTGGGGAAACTATGAAGGAGATCGATGATGGACAGGATGAAGGGTAAGGTTTGCGTTGTTACAGGCGGTGCCCGGGGCATAGGTCGCGGCATCGTGGAGACATTCGCCCGGGAAGGTGCGCTTCGCGTCTGGGCTCTCGATATGAACGCACAGGAACTCGAGAACCTCGAGAAGGTAGTACCCTGCGCCAGAGGTGTTGTGGTCAACGTCACCGATGGAGCGGCGGTGGAAGCGTTCGTGCAGAAGGCCAAGGCCGAGTTTGGCCACATCGACGTGCTCGTGAACAATGCCGGCATCACCAAGGATGCTCTCATCCAGAAGATGACCGAGTCCGACTGGGATGCCGTCATCAACGTAAACCTCAAGGGGCCGTTCCTGATGACCAAGTACATCGCGCCCGTGATGATGGAAACCGGCGCTGGATCGATCGTCTCGATCTCCAGCGTGGTCGGCATGGATGGCAACATAGGCCAGACAAACTATGCGGCGACCAAGGGCGGCATCGTCGCCATGACCAAGGGCTGGGCGCGCGAGTTCTCCCGCAAAGGCGCAAAGATACGCGCCAACTGCGTATCGCCCGGATACACCCGCACGCCGATGATCGAGACGGTACCGGAGAAGGTGCTCGAGCCCATCATCGCGCGAACGCCCCTGGGCCGGCTTGCCGAGATTCAGGACATCGCCAACGGCGTGTTGTTCCTGTCCTGCGATGAGGGATCCTTCGTCAATGGCCAGGTGCTCCGTGTGGACGGCGGACTGACGCTGTAGGTTTCCAGGGGCGATCGCCGGCAGCGGTATCGCCCCAGCATGATACGGAGTCGGGCGCATGGGCGTCCGTCTAGTTTTCAAGGAGGACTATGATGAAGAAAGCACTAGCAGTCATCGCGATTTTCGCGCTGGCCGTTCCTGCGTTTGCGCAGTCAGGCGACACGATCAAGCTGGGTGGCACCTGGCCGCTTGCCGACATAACCGGCAAGCAAGGCAGCATGGCTGCTCAGTTGGCAGTCGAAGAAATCAACGCTGCGGGTGGCGTGCTCGGCAAGAAACTCGAGCTCATCGTTATCGACGACGAACTCAAGGCAGACAAGGGCGCTGCAGCATTCGAGAAGCTGATCACCGTCGACAATGTAGACGTTCTCGTAGGTGGCATGGCTTCCGGCGTGGCTCTCGGACAGGTGCCCGTGCTCAAGAAGTACGGCAAGGTGTATGTAACGACTGGTGCCGCTGCATCGAGCACTGTGGAAAAAGCAATCGGCGCTGATTCCGACTGGTACTTCCACCTGCATCCGTGGGACTACAACCAGGGAGCGAGCTACGCGCAGGGTTGGGACGAGATTCAGAAGAAGTATCCCTCAATTAAAATCAAGAAAATTTTCCTCGCGTACGAGGAAGGTGCCTTTGGCAAGTCGTCATTTGACCAGACCAAGGTGTTGTTTGGTGCTGACAAGCGCTATGTCATCGATGGTGCGCCATTCAAGAGCGCAGCCCAGGGTGGTGGTGATTACGGTGCCGTACTGGAAGCTGCAAAAACCTTCAAGCCCGACCTTTTCCTGTGGGCTGGCTGGGATGCAGATGCCCTGCCCATGCTCGAGCAGGCCAAGGCGATGAAGTTCAACCCCGGCATCTACCTCGGAGCGCCCCCCGGATGGCCGATCGGTTTTGGCACTTCAAAGCTTTCCGACAACGTGATGTTCTATGGCATGTGGGCTCCTTCCATCAACGAGATCAGCCCGGCCAGCAAGAAGTTCTACACCGGCTTTGTGAAAAAGTACAAGGAAGAACCGGCTACGTACTTTGCTCCATTGTCATACTCCGCAATCTACATCATCGCCGATGCCATCAAGCTCGCCGGAACGGTTGAAACCAACGCTTTGATCAAAGCCCTCGAGGCGACCAAGTATGCGTCGCCGCTTGGCCAGACGATCACCTTTACCCCGGCGAATATCATCAAACACCAGGGCATCAAGAACCAGAAAATACTTCAGTGGCAGAATGGCCGCCAGGAAGTCATCTGGCCGTTTGAGTCCGCGACAGCGAAACCGGTATATCCTTTCCCGAAGTGGAAGTAGTAAGAACGGACTGATACAGTCGATTTCAGCCGCCGGCCTCTGGCCGGCGGCTTATTCCAGACAATAAGGTAACCAGATGGCTAAAAAACGGAATGCGACGATCCTAGTCGCGGTGATAACGGTGGCGGCCGTGGTGATTCTGTTCTGGCGCCCGACCGTACTCATCTACGGCCTTCAGGCGGCAGGCCTCTATGCATCCATCGCAATCCCTATGGGGCTGATTCTTGGAATCGTCCATATCGTCAACCTCGCGCATGGTGAGTTCATGATGCTTGCGGCGTATGCGACCTTTATGGTGTGCCAGGCGTTTGGGCTGGACCCATTCGTGGCCATGGTACCAGTTGCCTTGGTCACAGCAGCATTTGGTTTCATGATCTACAAGCTGACGATACGGCAGGCCTTGAAATCGCCGGAACTCAACCAGCTCATTTTGACCTTCGGAATCAGCATCGCCATAACCCAGCTGATAAACC
Source organism: Spirochaetota bacterium (assembly GCA_020048755.1). Taxonomy (GTDB): domain Bacteria; phylum Spirochaetota; class Spirochaetia; order Treponematales; family UBA12059; genus SZUA-370. Next base: position 16,647 of record JAIFMD010000049.1, on the reverse strand, counting down.
TCTCGTTTACATCGCAGACACGAAAAATGTCATTCGATTATGTATCTGCATCGGTGGATATCGGTGAACTTTCATTCGGCATTTATAATTTTGTATTCGTGGTGATCGCCATCCTCATGGTGATTGGACTACGTCTGTATCTGACAAAGACTATTTCCGGCAAGGCTGCGCTCGCCGTCGGGCAAAATCCAAAGGGAGCTTCGATAGTCGGTATCGATGTCGATAAAACCTACGGTTTCGTGTTTGCCCTTGCGTCGGGCATGATAGGCATGATGGGAGCCTTGTTCATTACACGGTCTTCCATATTTCCCGGTGTGGGCGGTCCATTTACAATGAAGAGCTTTTGCCTCATCGCGATGGCTGGAGTCGGCAACATCCCGGGCATTCTAGGCGCGAGTGTGCTGCTGGGTATTTCAGAGAATTTCCTGAAGGCCTTCCGCGGCACACGCGGCTGGGCCGATATAGTATTTTTCGTCCTGATCATCACGGTGATACTCGGACGCTCGATCAAGGGGAAGAAGGCATGAAGTTCAAAACCTCCTACCTTGTCGCCGCCGTGGTGGCCGCGATCATGATAGCCTTCCCGACCTTCCTTGGCGCGTATCCGCTCAATGTGGCGCGGAGCGTGATGACCTACATGGCCCTCGCTATAACATGGGATATGCTGCTGCGTTCCGGCCAGATATCATTCGGCATCGCCGGTCTTTTCGGGCTGGGCTCGTACGCGTCGATACTCGCCGTGCTCCGGGGCGGTATGGACCCGCTGTTGAGCATCGTGTTCGCTACCGTGTTTTCCGGGGCAATGGCATACGCGCTTGGGTTTGCGATACTGCGTCTGCGAGCGATGTATTTTTCTATAACAACCCTGGCCTTGATGGAGATATTCCGGATCGTCATCCACAATATGCACGACTTTTCCGGGGGGCCGGAAGGAGTGGTGCTGCCTACGGTCATCTTTGGCGGCAACGCCTCAGCGCTGTACTGGCTCTGTCTTGGCGGTTTGTTCATTACAATCGGGGCATCCTGGTTCTTTGAAAAAAGCAAGATGCATCTGGCTCTCACCGCGATCCGCAATGACGAGACCAGCGCCCGGTCCAATGGTGTGAATATATTTAAATATCTTCTTATCACATTCGTGGTCACATCCGCCATGCAGGGCATGATGGGTGCAATCCAGGTGCAGTCCTATGGCTTCACAGCTCCGGATACAGCCTTCGATGCCAATTTTACCCTGCTTCCTCTGGCCATAGCATTGCTCGGCGGTATCCACAGCACCGTCGGTCCGATGGCTGGCGCCGTGCTCCTGGGGGTAGCTGCCGAATGGCTCAAGTTGAAGATTCCCTACGGGCATCTGATCGTATACGGGATCATCATCATCCTGGTCATCCTGTTCATGCCGCAGGGTATCGTCGGCATGATCCGCAGAGCCGGCCGTGCGGCTGGCAGGGCAGGAAAGCAGACGGGAGCCAACCATGAGTAAGTTGACCACAACCGGTCTGACCAAGGCCTTCTCTGGTCTTGTGGCCGTGAACAACGTATCGTTCCACATGGACGAAGGCGAAATCCTCGGCATCATCGGGCCAAACGGTGCCGGCAAGACTACGTTTATCCACCTTGTCTCGGGCATCCTCCTGCCGACCTCCGGCTCCATCACGTTCAAGGGCAATGATATTACCTACGCTCCGGCCCATGTGCGAAGCCGGATGGGAATAGCCAGAACCTACCAGCTTATCCATCCGCTTGAAAACCTCAAGGTGATAGAAAACGTGATGGTCGGTGCGGTGTTCAGCAAAGACAAGAGCCTCAAGGAAGCGCGCAAGTCCGCGGAGGCCATATGCGCGGAACTGGAACTCGGCCGCCTTGAGCGCGATACCGCCCAGTTGTCCATACTTGAGATAAAGAAGATGGAAATTGCGCGAGCCCTGGCCAACGAGCCGGAAGTGCTGTTCCTTGACGAGGTAATGGCCGGCCTCAACAGTGACGAGACGAAACAGTTGATTGCTACCGTCCAGCGCATAGCCAGGGAGCGCAAGCTAGCAGTCGGTGTCGTGGAGCACGTCATGGGTGTCATCCGCGAACTGACGCACCGGGTCATCGTGCTTGAAGCCGGAGAACTGATAGCGGAGGGAACCTACGAAACGGTTTCCAAGAATCCACGCGTCATAGAAGCCTACCTCGGAGGAGCCGCATGATACTTGAAGTAAAGAAACTTGAGACCGGTTACGGCAAGCTTCAGGTGCTCCGCGGTATCGACCTGTCGGTTGGCAAGGAATCAGTCGGGCTTTTCGGGCCGAACGGTGCCGGCAAGACAACCATCATCAACGCCATCATGGGCATCGTAAAGCCCTGGGCCGGAACCGTGGAATTCGAAGGCAAGTCAATCGGCGGCAATCCTACCCACATGGTAGCCAGGGCCGGCATCGCTCTGGTGCCGCAGGAGCGCGAGCTCTTTCCCGGCATGAGCGTGGCCGACAACCTGGAACTCGGCGCGGCCTATGTGCCACGCGGCAAGCCCATCATGGCCCAGCAGCTCGAGGTGGTGCTTACCCTGTTCCCGATACTCAAGGAACGCTACACGCAACTCGTAGGCACGATGTCCGGCGGGCAGCAGCGCATGGTAGCCATAGGCAGGGCGCTGATGGCCAACCCGGCCCTGCTGATACTCGACGAGCCGTCGCTGGGCCTGCAGCCGTCCATAGTCGCGGAGGTCTTTGACCGCCTGGCCATACTCAAGAAGGACATCGCCATACTGGTTACCGAGCAGAACGTGCGAGAGAGCCTCAAGGCAATAGACCGCGGCTACGTGATTGAAAACGGCGTGGTGCTCCTCGAGGATACGGCAAAGGGGCTTGCGAACAATCCCCACGTCATCTCCGCCTACCTGGGAATATAGAACATGGCCCGCGCGACGGTACACGGAACCGGCATCGAGTATGCAGTAGAAGGCACGGGGCCGGAAACGGTAGCCCTCCTCAACGGCATAGCGATGACGATAGCCCACTGGAAACCAGTGGCTGCCCGGCTCGTCGCCGCGGGCTATCGCGTGGTCATGCACGACCTGCGCGGCCAGCTTTTATCGGACAGGCCGGACGCGGCGTACACGCTGGAGGCGCACGCCCGCGACCTGCTCGGGCAACTCGGCATCAAGCGGGCACACATCGTCGGCACCTCCTACGGTGCCGAGGTTGCGCTCACGTTTGCCCGCGACTTTCCGGCCAAAGCGCTGAGCGTCGTATCCATAGACGGCGTGACCGAGTACGACGCCGTGCTCGGCGCTACCGTTGCCTCGTGGAAGGCCGCAGCGCTCTGCGACCCCAGGGTCTTCTACAAGGCCATACTGCCGTGGAACTACTCGGCGGCGTACATCGCCGTGCACAAAGACCTCCTGGCCAAGCGCGAGGATGCCGTGGCGTCCTTGCCGCGCGATTACTTTGTAGCATTCGGCAGGCTCTGCGACGCGTTCATGGCCATCAATCTGACAAAGGACCTGCACGCCATCTCCTGCCCCTGCCTGGCACTGGTGGCCGACCAGGACATACTGAAGCACCGTGGCTATTCCCGCATCATAGCCGATGGCGTGCCGGGTTGCCGGTACGAGGAAATAGTCGGGGCGGGGCATGCGGTAGTCATAGAGCAGCCCGAGGCTGTGTCTGATTCGTTGCTCCGCTTTCTTGCAGAAATAAAAGTAACAGTTCCTTGAAGTTGGCTTGCTTGAAACGATCAGCAGTATTGCTGTCGTTCATTGTCGTGATCATTCTATGCACAGGCTGCGCTTCTGGCGGCGGGGAGAAAACCATGAACGGAAAAACGGTGCCAGTTTTGGGCAAACAGGTCTACTACGTTGAAAACGGAACAGGAGCGCCCGTGGTGCTCGTGCACGGCAACACCGGCTCTTCTACATGGTGGAGCCAGGTGATGGATCTGCCCGGTTACCGCGTCCTCGCCCTTGACCTGCCGAATTTCGGCCGTTCCGAAGCGCTCGAAGTTGCCGACATCGATGTGTATGCCGACCATCTGGCAGCTTTCATCGGAGCCCTCAAGCTCGAAGCGCCTGTGGTCGTGGGCCACAGCCTCGGCGGCGGCGTCGTCATGTCCATGGCTGCGCGCAATCCGAAGATTGCCAAGGCCATAGTCCTCATCGACAGCGCGTCACCATCCGGTCTTGTAACACCGGAAGCGCACTACCCCTACATAGAAATGTTCAAGACAAACCGGGACCTGTTGCGTCAGGGCCTGGCCGCCGTGACTCCAGCCATGAAGAACGATGAACTCCTCGACCGCCTTACCGATGATGCCATGAAGATGGCACCTCTGGCGTTCGCAGGCAACGCACGGGCTCTGGAACGCTTCAACTATGTCGGCCGCGCTGGAGCGTTCAAAGGCCCGGTGCTGGTCATCTGGGGACGCAAGGATGCCATCATCACCGAGGCGATGGCCAGGGAAACGGCTGCCGCGTACGGAAATGCAACGCTTGAGATCGTAGACAGCGTAGGGCACTCCATCATGGTGGAGAATCCGGCTGTGTTCAGGCGCATCGTGGGCGGGTTCCTCAAGGGACTCCGGTAAGCGCGGTTTATCTCAATGCTTTGACCCGCGCGCGCTCCTCTGACGAGAGCTTGCCTTCAGACAGGAGCCACGCGATCATGCCTGCACGCTGGGCTTTGGGTACTTGGTCGTCGGCATTGCCCTCGAGCATTCCAAGCAGGGCCGCAAGATCGGGTTTGACGTATGGGCCTACCTTGAAGAAGGCCGGTAATTGCGAGAAATAGGCATACCGCTGGAACCTGACCTCGAGCGATGTGGGGTGCTGTTCCACAAGGCCTTCCCAAGCCTTTATGGATGCAGTGACCCGGTTCAACTTGTCAAACAGGTTCCATGTATGTTTACCCAGGAGGCCCGTCAGCGAGGCCCTGTAGGCCCTGACTATTGCAGGCATGGAACTGAAATCACCCGGGAAGCGGGACTCCAGAAAATTGATGGCCTCTAGCGTCGCATCCAGGGAATCGGCCGCTTGTGCAAAAACCTCGCGCAGGCGGATGAGGGTAGGTTCGTCGATGCCAGCGTAGGCTGATGCAGTTGACCTGATTTGTGAAAACACTGTATACGGAGTCAGCGGCACCAATATCAACGTCGATATGAGGGTAATGAGTCCGGGCTTCATGCAGTGGTCCTTGCAGTCAGACTTGGCTTTCATATGGTGACTACTCCGAGTTATCCAGTTCCAGCATGCCCAGGCTAGTGTAAGCAGTTATCAACGGTAAACTTGCCATGCGGCCGTATCACGTGTCTACTGAGTTGTCCTTGATACGCCGCATGGCTATAATGGAAAGTATGGGAATTACATGGAGAATACAAAGAGTATTAATTTGAAATCAGGCGTGGATGAGATTTTCCAAGTCAATCCGAGCGAATCGGACCAGTCTACCCTCGCACGATACAGGGTACTCGCTGATGGCATTTCACGAATATTCGGAAGCTCGTGCGAAGTTGTAATTCATTCTCTCGAAGATATGTCGTCATCGGTGGTAACCATTTTCAACGGCCATGTGACGGGGCGTACTGTTGGCTCCCCGATAACTGACCTCGCCCTGCAAGTGCTCGGCCGATCGTTGGATTCGGATGAGGATGTCATCGGGCCGTATTTCTCGAAGACTGAAAGCGGCCGACAACTCAAATCAGTAACTGTGCTCTTGAGAAATGCTGAGAATACCCCGATCGGTTTTCTCTGCATCAACTTCGACTTGTCCGTGCCATTCCACGATCTTCTCCTCGCCTTCACTCCGATCGGTAGCACCCAAAGCGAGACAGGTGAACACTTCGCTCCAGATGTCGGCGCGCTCGTCCGCCGTGCCATAGGGGAGGAACGCGAGTCCATTGCGCGAATCGAAAAAGCTTCGCGATCGGAACGCAATAGTCGGCTCATCCTTGCGCTCGAGAAGCGTGGTATCTTCGGCATCAAAGGCTCAGTCGAACATGCCGCGCACGAACTCGGTGTCACAAAATTTACTATTTATAAGTACCTTAGAGCTCTTAGGTCCTGATCCAGCCAAACCCCGACATGTTCCTGCCTCTCACGCTTCTGTTAAATAAATTTGCCAATCGACAATATTTTTAACAATACTAGTTGACAAATATATACAACCGTATATTAATACATATGTAAATATATCCTCAATACAATAGCTGCGGAGAAAAAATGGCAAAGAGAATCCACTCATCGGAAGGCGCACCAGGGGTCATAGGTCCTTATTCGCAAGCGGCCGAAGCGGCCGGACTTGTCTTCGTATCAGGCCAGCTTGGCATCGATCCATCCACTGGGGCGATAGTCCCAGGCGGCATCAAGGAGGAGACGAAACGCGCTCTGGAAAACCTCGGTGCCATCCTCAAGGCTGCCGGGCTTGGGTTCGGTGATGTTCTCAAGACTACTGCGTTCCTCAAGGAAATCGCCGATTTCGGAGCGTTCAACGAGGTCTACGCATCGTATTTCAAGGCGGATCCGCCAGCCCGCTCGGCATTCCAGGTCGTCGCCCTTCCCAAGAATGGGAGCGTAGAGATAGAAGCAATTGCTGTTGCAGCGATTGCCACAAAGAAATAAGGAGGAGCACTCATGGCAACTCAGGAAAACGAATTCAAGCGGGAAATCAATACCTTCCAGCTTACGCTGATAGCGGTCGGGGCCATCATAGGCGCTGGCGTATTCAGCCTCACAGGCATCGGCATATCCTACGCTGGCCCGGCGGCCTTTATGGTCTACATAGTCGCGGCCCTCGTCGGTATCATATCCACGGTACCAACGATGATAGCCGCGTCTGCCTGCCCGACCACAGGAGGCTACTACAAGTACATTTCCAGATTCCTCGACCCGACCCTGGCGTTCTACTACATGTGGAACCGCATCATAGGTATATTCTCCGTTTCAGTCATAGCCATGTCCTTTGGCCAGTATGTGCAGGTCATATGGCCAGGCGTACCTGTAATGGTCTCAGCCCTTGGAGCAGTCGTCGTGTTCGTGACGATCAACTTTTTCGACATGAAGTTTATTGCCAAGGCCAATAAATACTTCGTATACATCCTGGTCGCGGCCTTGCTATGGTTCATCATTGAAGGCATTCCAAAAGTGGATACGACCAGGCTGCAGGGCTTCTTCGACAAGGGCTTCGGCAACTTCGTCACTGCCCTCATCATGTACATGTTTGCCCTCGACGGCGCATCTGTAATCATCAATATGGGTGGCGAAGTCAAGAACCCGCGCAAAGCAATTCCCATGGCCATCATATGGGGCATGCTCATCGCTGGCACCATATATGCTCTCCTTGCCTTCGTTGCGACGACCGCGGTGGACTTCAAGCAGCTCATCCCGCCCGTTACAAAACGCGCCTTGCCGCTCGGTGAGTTCGCAAAGCGCTTCATGAGCCCCGCGGGCTTCGTGTTCTTCATATCTGGTGGAGCATTCCTCGCCATCCTGACAACACTGAACGCGGCCTTCATGGTACAGGGACGAATATTCTGGGCCGCTGCCCGTGACGGCATATTCCCCAAGTGGTTTGCGCAGCTCAACAAGAACAAGCAGCCTGCACGTGTCCTCATCGTAGTGGCCATCATCGTGGCTCTGCCCATAGTGTTCAAGCTGGACCTGGCCTTTACGACCCTCATAACCCTGGTACCCGGCTTTATCTTTTCAATGCTGATGCCCATTTCCGTCCTGTTCATTGAGAAGAAATTTCCCAACCTTTATAAAAAATCCCTCATGCCGCTACCAAAGGTATGGCTCTACCTTCTCGTGGCGTTCTCTATTAGCGTCAGCCTTCTTTTGTCATGGAACGGCATCCTGAAGATAGGCGTAAAGAACCTCTATTACTTCGCCGGATTCTTCGGCCTTGGTACCGTATATTACTTCTTCATGGTCGCAAGGATGAAAAAAGCCGGCCGCAACTATCGCGACATCAAGACCGACTATGACAAGTACTGGATAGAGGAAGAAGCCAAACTGGCTGCCGAGGCGGGCAAGTAATGACTTACGACTTCGATACCGTAATAGACCGAGTGCCTTCCAGCTCATTGAAATGGAGCTACAGGAAACGGTTTTGCGGTGAGGAAGACGTGTTGCCCCTCTGGGTGGCCGATATGGATTTCGCCGTGGCGCCGGTAATAACAGCAGCGCTGCAGACCCGGGCAGAGCACCCGATCTACGGCTATCCGGTCAGGCAGGACGGATTCTATACCGCTTTGATGGATTGGACCAAACGCCGCTACCAATGGGAAATAAAGCGCGAGTGGATATGCTACGCGCCCGGCATTGTACCAGCCATTAACATGGCGGTACTCGCCTATACCCAGCCCGGCGACAAGGTCGTCATTCAGAGCCCGGTCTACTACCCCTTCGGTTCGGCGGTGCTCAACAACGGCCGCCAGCTCGTCGACAATCCGCTCAGGCTGGACGGCGAGCGTTACTCGATGGACCTCGAAGACCTTGAGCGCAAGATCGACTCGCGTACCAAGCTTCTGATCCTGTGCAGCCCCCACAATCCGGTCGGTCGCGTATGGAAAAAAGACGAGCTGGAGGCTCTCGTCGCGCTGTGCGCCCGGAAGGGTGTGACGATTGTATCTGACGAGATACACGCTGATATCATAATGCCTGGCCATCATCATACGAGCCTCGCGTCGATTTCTGCCGATGCAGCCAGGATTACAGTTACCTGCCTGGCTACGAGCAAAACATTCAACCTTGCCGGCCTCTGTACTGCCAATGTAATCATTTCCGACAAACGCCTTCGTGAGTTGTTTTTGATGATGGGTGGAAACCTGGGACTTGGTACATCGAACGTCTTTGGCATCGTAGCCCAGGAAGCAGCCTATTCAAAGGGAGAACCCTGGCTGGAAGAGTTGGTCATGTATATAGAGGGCAACTATCGCAGGCTTAAAGCAGCGATATCCGATGGCGCTACTGGCATCACGGTTCTGCCGCTCGAAGGTACCTACCTGGCCTGGCTGGATTGCCGTGGACTGGGAATGGGAGCGGATGAACTGAAGAATTTGTTTCTGAAAGATGCCAGGGTCTGGCTTGACGATGGTCCTATGTTCGGAGCGCAAGGACAGGGTTTTATGCGCTTGAATATAGCATGTCCTAGATCCATCCTCGATGAGGCCATCACTCGAATTCTCGGAGCTTTGGAAAAGCGGGCAACAGTTAAAAAAACCTGAGCCGTTTTGCAGGGACTTCCTGACATGCAGGAGACTAAAATATTGCGGCCGCGCCTTGATTCAGGGGCGCGGCCGCTTCCATGCTACATAGGTTCAGCGGCTTCCATCGTGGTGACCTAGAATGAGCTCGTAGGCTCTGGCGATATTGGCCAGGCATTGTTCGTCAGTAACACTGTGGCGCTGTCCGAGGTAGCCAAGTATCAAGCCGTTGATAAGGACGATGAAAAGATATGTATCCCCCTGCACCTTTTCGCGCTCCTCATCGGGCAAGACGTCTTTAATAAAATTGATGCCGCCTGAATACAGCCGCCTCACACGCAGGTCCTCATGCTGTAGCCCCAACCGGTTCTGGAACATGAAGCGGTAGATGTTCTGGTGAGCCTGAGCGAAGCGCAGCAGTTCTTTCGCAATGACCATGAAGATGCGGCGAGGGTCGCCTCCATCGGACTTGTATAGTTCGGAGAAAGGCACGATGCCAGCGTTGAGGATTTCGAAGCCCATGAGGATGACCTCGTTAAGAAGTGCATCTCTGCCCATATAGTTGTAAACGGTCATGTGAGATATTCCCAATACCTCTGCCAGTTTCCTTGCGGAAAAACTGTCAAAACCTTGCTCGTCGATTATCTTGAACGCGGCGCTGACAAACTGCTTCGTATCTGTTATAACTCGATCTCTTCCCATTGATTACCTTTCATGCGTCACCGTAGGCAACTCGTAGCCTACGTGAAGACTCTTCTGTCTGCAACAGATGGAAGTAATAGTACAAAATATATTTACATATGTAAATATAAAAATTGCGGTTTATTCAGTCAATATTATCAAGCAGGCTCGCATACTAGCTAGTCGTTTTTTGTTCAAGTCAAAGAAACTCAGGTCCGTCACGAGTTTCTTTTGTCTTTTATTCTGTCATTCACGACCGGCGTTCCAGGCTGAATTCTACCAGCTCAGTGAAGGCCTGTACGGGTTCGGATTGCGCCGTGCCCAGTAACCGCTCGATTCGGGCCACGGCCGCAGTTGCACGGGCTTGCATCATCGCATTGATCTCGGCACGAATACCAAGAAGTTCCAGCTGGCCGCGCACGAATTCAACCTCGGCGGCCCCCGTCTCGTGGTTGCCGAACATGGCGTCGAGCCTCGTTCTGGTTTCAGCATCCGCCCTGGCCAGCAGGCGGTGCCTGAAGATAGTCTTCTTGTTCTCCCTGATATCTGCACCAACAGGTTTGCCCAGAACCTTCTCGTCGGCGAAGAGCCCCAGTTCGTCGTCCTTGAGCTGGAACAGTATGCCAAGTTCTTCACCAGCTTCCTCAAGGGCAAGGCGATCTTCATCGCTACCGCCGGCTATCGTGCAGCCCAGCGCCAGCGGCAGGCTGAAGGTGTAGCGGCCAGTCTTGTAGCGGTACAGCCTGAGTATGTCTTCCTCTGAAGGATCTGTCGGTGCATCCCTGAACGGATTCATTGAATGGGGACGTGCCGCTCCGTTTGCGACGTCCTGCATCTGCGCAATGCCGACGACGCACAGTTCCCGTGCCGCGATGTGCACTGCCTGGACGGTACGGGATGCGGCAACCGGCATTTCAGTCAGCAACTGGAACGCGGCAAAGTAGGCCAGGTCGCCAACGCATATTGCCAGCGCTTCACCATGGTGGGGCGGGTCGTCATAGCGCCCCCGTTCCAGCATGTGCTCGTAGCCCACGTGCATTGTTGCCGCGCCACGGCGGACACGGTCGCGGTCCATGATGTCGTCGTGCGCCAGGAGGCCAGACTGGAACAGTTCCATCGCGGCCCCAGCGAGCAGGGCTGCCTGGGATCCGGATGAATCCCTGGTTGCTTGCGCGGCTACTCCATTGCCATTGAACAAATCGTAGCCGAGTATGACGAGGCCTCCGCGCAGCATCTTGCCGCGCGAGGTGTATTCTTCAAGTCTGTTGGCAGCGTCCCTACCGAGATCGCTCGACACTCCATCGTACACTGCTCCGTAATCCTGAAGCGCTTGCCGTATCCTGGTTCCGAGCATATCCCTGGTCCTGGTAAAATATCCAATCATCGTGGGCTCCTCATTACAATTATTTTGCAAGAATGTGCCTGACCGCCAGGCTTGCCAGAATATGCCCAGCGGCTTGCGGAACGAAGGGGCCGGAACCCTGCACCGCCCGTACCCGTTCACCGTTTATCGTATCCCCTGGAATCGAACCATCCGCGGGCATGGCTGGAGGCACCGCCGGTTCGTCTGACCACACGCAATTGAATTCTGCTACAATAGTATCACCAAATCCAAGCCGCCGCAGGCGTTTGCGTACCAGTGACGAAAGCGGGCAATCGTGCGTGTCCCACAGCGACCCTACCTTGAGCCGCTCCGGCGCGAGCCTCCCCGCGGTGCCCATGCTCGATACGAAGGGCAGTCCCTGCCGCGCCAACTCAGCCAGCAGGTTTACCTTGGGGTTGAGCGTGTCGATGCAGTCAAGGTAAAAATCACAGCCCGCCGGGATGCTGCCTGCCGCACCCGCTCCGCGCACTATGGAGCCAACCGCCAGAATGTCCACCTCCGGGTTTATGCGGCGCGCATACTCGGCGAATACCTCAACCTTGAGTCTGCCTATTCCATCGGAGTAACCAAAATATAATCTATTGAGATTTGATTCTGTTATGACATCAAAATCAAGGACGACGAGGTGCCCCACGCCCGCGCGCACCAGATCCATCGCAGCGGTAGCCCCTACGCCGCCCAGGCCGAACACGCAGACGCGCGCGTGCGTCAGGAGCTCGGCATCCGCCTCGCCCAACAATATCTTAGTCCTGTCGTTGAAGGGCATCGCCGAACACCTCCAGAAAGTTGTGCTCCACCTGGGCCTCGATGGCTTCCGGCCTTTGCCCCCGAAGAACCGCCAGCTCGGCCACCACGCACGACAGATCGGTCACCGTGGAGTACGCGCGCAAAAGCGGCCGGTGGTTGCCCCTGGCTCCCAGCGGTGGGGCGCCCCGCGGCGGCTGGTACGGTGCGTCCGTCTCCATGAGTATCGCGGTGGCGGGCAGGGCGGCCGCACTGGCCCGCGTCTTGTTGTTGCCGTTGGCTACCTGCAATCCGAACGAAAACAGCGCCCGCGGGCAGCGCGCAAGGAAATCCAGAGCCTCATTGGCCGGCCCCGGCCACGAATGCAGCACCAACCCTCTGAGCCCCGAGAGTCGCTTTGCGTACTCGAACAGCAGGTCAGTAGCCCGACGCAGATGCAGCACCAGCGGCAAACCGCAGCGTTCAGCCAAGCTTAGCTGAAACTCGAATGCCGCCCGCTGCGCAAGTTCGTTCTCCGGCGTCCTCACCAGTTCCGGCGCGTTGCCGTAGAAATCAAAGCCGCATTCCCCTATGGCAGCAAGTTCGCCCGCAACCGCGCGCCGTTCCAGCTCGCCCGCCTCGTCCATTACCGCCAGTTGCGGGTGTATCCCGAACGACACCAGATAGTGCCCGGCCCCCGCCATGATCCGCCTGGTCGCCGCAAGCCCCGCCCCGTCATGCACCGATGCCAGTCCGAGCACCCCAGCCTGGCGGTACGCCTCCGGAAATCCCGGGTCGAGGTTATAGAGGTCGTCAGCGTGGAAATGGGCATCTATGAGCACGGCTTACCATAAACCGGCAAACCTGCCTGCGCAAGCGGACACTAAGTCAGCGAGTCAAAGATTGGCTACCAGACCCTCATGAACATGGCCCTGCGCGAATATATCGGCGGTCACCTCAAGTAGGAGCGTAGCGAACGGGGTGGTTATAGTGTTCAGATTAATCAGTTTGTCTGAAATATAATCGTTTTTCCGATTATATGAGCTTTTTTAATAGAAAATACTGAAGTATAATCGTTTTTCAGAGATAATGATGACCATGAAGGCTACCGGGTACCAGGCTCTCATTTCAAGATTCTCGTTGCAGGCTGTTCCGCCACACTGCTGTTCATGGATTTACGGGAAAAGCGAGCGTTTGACTCAGCAGGATGATGATAGCGTTGAAGAATATTATTCGCTACGCTACGACCCGGGGGATGGCTGGCAGGCTGAGCTGGGTTTTGCCTTGCGGCATGAAGGTGTCGAACTGGGTATCCTGGCCGCATTTTTTGCCGTGCTCGAACCCGAAGACCTGGTTTCCTGGATAAACACCTCTCCTACAGGCAGATACACCCGGCTAGCCTGGTATCTGTACGAGTTGCTCACCGGCACCAGGCTCTCTCTGCCCGATCTGGAACAGGGGAATTATGTTGCAGTACTTGATCCGGTTGCATATTACTGTATGCCCGGTTTCAGGGTGCGACGGCAACGAGTACTTGATAACCTGCTTGGAGTGCGCGACTGGTGCCCCACCGTGCGCCGGACCAGAAACCTGGATAACTTCGCTGCTCAGGATCTAGCCGGAAAGGCAGCCGAGCGCTTGCGCCGCTACCCGGAATCACTCCTGACGAGAGCTTCCACGTATCTCTATACCCGGGAAACCAAGTCATCCTTTGCCCTTGAACAGCTTGAACCCGACACCCGGCGCGCGGCTGTCTTTGTCGCCTTGCTAAGGCAAGCGGGAACCCGCAGCTTCCTTTCACAGGAGGCTCTGGTTCAACTGCAGCGCTCCATCGTGGATGCACGCTATGCCGACGACTCGTACCGTCATGACCAGAATTATGTCGGTGAAAGTCTTGGTCCGAACCGGGAACTGGTGCACTATGTGCCACCCCGTCCGCAAGAACTGGAAGCCTTGATGGATGGATGGATTGCCGCGTGTTCAAAAATGGTTGACAGCGACGTGGATCCTGTTGTAACCGCTGCTGTGGAGGGTTTCGGGTTCGTATTCCTGCATCCGTTTGGTGATGGAAACGGCCGCATTCACCGCTTCCTGATTCATCATGTGCTGGCCCGGCGCGGCTTTTTTCCACCAGGCCTGATTTTTCCTGTGTCAGCCGCGATGCTCAGGAACAGGCGTCATTATGATGAAATCCTCGAGCGCTACTCACGCGCTTTCATGCCCTGGATCGACTATATCCTTGATGACCGTGGAGCCATGACGGTCAGGAATGATACCGGCGCATTCTATCGATATCCCGACCTGACTCTCCAGGCTGAAGCCCTCTACGGATTCGTGCGTGACACCATCGACCGTGAACTTGTGGCAGAACTTGACTTTCTAGTCGCTTATGACGCCGTCAAGCGCCGCATGGTTACCGTGGTGGATATGCCGGACCGACGTGCGGACTTGTTCATCCGCCTCTGCCTGCAGGGAAAAGGCCGGCTCTACAAAACCAGGCGCGACCAGTTCCCTGAACTGACTGACAACGAGCTGGAACGGCTGGAATCCATCGTGTCTGAAGAAATGATCAGGCTACCGGATTCTGGATCGTAGAAAAGTATAGCTGTACCCCTCCCCGTTTTCATTGGCCTAAAAGGTCCCCCGACAAAAAACCGCCACCGGATTCCGGTGGCGGCCATGTCTACATTCTGATCAACTATGTCTTACAGGCCGGACAGCAGGGTCCTGGCATCGGCGAGCACGGCGGGGTCATCGAACCAGCCGGCGGCGATAGCCTTATTGAGGAGCGTCTTGGCGTCGGCAGAAGCGCCGTATCGGGCGGAGAGTGTTGCGAGGTTCAGCGCATACGAACCGCGGAGCGCACCGGCATCCTCAGGGGCAGCTGCACGCAGGGCTGACAGGGCACGGGCACCGGAACCGGTCGCAATGGCAGACAGTGATGCGCTGTACGCGGCGCGGGCTGCACCGGTGGGATCGGATGCGTCCACATAGAGCGAGAAGGCTTCCATATACAGAGCGTAGGCCCCCGAATGGTTGCCGGTCTGGGCCGCCTGGAAGGCTTCCTTGGCTGCTTCATCGGCTTCAACGGTGCCACCGGCCCACATCGTTTCCTTGGCTACCACCGCCTCGGAACCTCGGACACCGGCTACGGTCTGGTCTACGGGACCGCCCTTGGCCAGCTTCTCCAGCTTGCCCGCGACCGATGCGATGGCGCTGGATTCAGTCCTGGGCTTGAACAGCGTATCGACCAGGTAGGTCCCTGGTGCCGCAATCGTTACCATCGAGCCATTCTGCGCCTTGAGCTCCAGTACGGCTCCGGCAACCAGCTTGACCGACTGCGCCGAGTCAAACTTGTCGTCAAAATCCAGCTTCTTCCATGCCGTACCCGAGAGTACCTGCGCCGAGCCGTCTACGAACATGACCAGTACCGGCGCTGCGAAGGCGTTGGCCGCTACGACGAGCGACACAGCCAGAACGACAAAACGATTTGCTTTCACTGTTTCTACCTTTCACCAGGCAGCCTCTTGAAGCGCTACCCTGACCAATGGATCAATCAACATACTATAGCGCGGTCCGCGCCATAGAACCACCCGGCGACAACGTCCCGGGTGGTATTTTCAATCAAGATTCAATGACCTCTTCATCTTCGGGCTTGCCGGTGGCCCTCGAGGGGGCGAGCATGGCAAGGGGAGGCTTGTAGCCGCTGTCAGACCTGTCAGGTGCGCGGGGGGCATCCGGAGTTGTGCCGGTGGATCCTGATGCTGCTGCGGGAACCGAATATGAAACCGTCATGGCACTGACTGCGGCAGTTCCTGACGCCTTCTCTTCGACAACAGGATCCGCAGCTGCTTCGGTCGCTCCAACCGGTGCAGCGGATAGTTCGTCCGCATCGGGGATGGTACCCTTCATCGGCGTTTCCACTGCTACGGGTGCCTTGGACTGGCTGGCCTCGGATTGCGCAGAAGGGATGGCTGCTACACTCGTCCGCGTGGTAGCCGTCGTGCTGGTCGCTGTGCGTCGTGAAGCCGGGGGTAGCCAGGATGCCGCAACGGCCTGAGAATCAGTCGCTTCCGGTACCGTCACCAGGGAGCGGGTTGATATTGCTGTTCTTGTTCTTGAGGTCGCGACTGTAGACGCAGCGGTTGAGACTGTTCTGGCGGCGGCGGTGCGGGTGGGGGAGGAGAGGGAGGTGAGTACTGAACTAGTCTCTGTGATCGTATAATTGGTCGGATTCGATCGTGTCCTGGTGAGAACTGTTGTACGCGCATTACCAGCAGTGTCTGCAGCAATGATTTGAAAGAAATCCGAGGATCCATTGCTTGTCAAAGCGATGGTTGTGATTGTATTACTAGCAAAAGAGACATCTGCGGAAGAAAAACCGCTAGAACTGCTAGTTGTCGACCTTGTGACAGTGACTGATAAAAGGCCACTGCCGTTGATATCTTCTGAAATGCTTTCGAAAGATATACTATAGTCGAAATTTTCCACAAGAGGATGAGAAATGGAAGGTGCATTTGCATCTATAGCTGGGCTGGAAATAGCCGCAGGAGCGACCGTGTACGCGGTATTCGAGTTGAGCGCCGCGTCGGTAAGGACCACGCTGACTGGTATCTGGTCGGCCTCTGCTCGGTTGGTATTGCCCGAGGCAACCGTGTACACGACGGTGTAATTGCCTC
>JAIFMD010000053.1 GCA_020048755.1 Spirochaetota bacterium | reverse complement strand
ACGACCTTCATGATCGGCTCGAGGATTACCGGCTTGGCCTTCTCGTAGGCTTCGCGGAAACAGCCGATGGAGGCCAGCTGGAACGCGATGTCCGACGAGTCCACCGCGTGGCTCGCGCCGTCGTTGATCACGCAACGGATATTCACCACAGGGAAGCCGATCAGGGAGCCCTTCGTGGCGGCCTGCCTGAAACCCTTGTCGCACGAACTGATGTACTCGTTGGGTATGGATCCACCCTTGACGGAATCGACAAACTCGTACACCGCGCCTTCGATGGGCTCCATGTAGCCGGCCACACGGCCGTACTGGCCGGAACCGCCCGTCTGCTTCTTGTGCGTATAGTTGAACTCGGCCCGCTGGCTGATGGCCTCGCGGTACGCCACCTGGGGCATGCCGGTGGTAACCTCGCACTTGTACTCGCGGCGCATACGCTCGATGTACACGTCCAGGTGCAGCTCGCCCATGCCCTTGATGATGGTCTGGTTGCTTTCCGGGTCCACGTAGGTCTGGAAGGTCGGATCTTCCTTGGTAAAGCGGTTCAGCGCCTTTGACATCTGGTCGGCGCTCTTCTTGTCGGTCGGCATTATGGCCAGCGAGATCACCGGATCGGGCACGAACATCGAGGTCATGGCAAAGTTGATCGACGGATCACAGAATGTATCGCCGGAAGCACACTCGATGCCGAACAGCGCCACGATGTCGCCCGGGGTGCCCTCGGTGATGTCTTCCATGGCGGCGGCGTGCATGCGCACGAGGCGTCCTACCTTGAACTTCCTGCGGGCGCGGGTATTGTAGAGCTCGCTGCCCTTCTTGATTTCGCCCTGGTAGATGCGCACATAGGTCAGCTGGCCGTACTGGCCGTCTTCAAGCTTGAAGGCCAGCGCAACGGTCGGGAGCTTGGCATCGTTGTAGACGACCATCTCCTTCTCGGCGTTGTCCAGGTCAAGCGCTATGTTCTTTACTTCAGTCGGATCCGGCAGGAAGTCCACCACGCCGTCGAGCAGGAGCTGCACACCCTTGTTCTTGTAGGCGGAACCCACGAACACCGGCACGAGCTGCTCGGCCACGCAACCCTTGCGGATGGCGGCTTTTATCATTTCGGGCGTCTCGTTGCCTTCAAGGTAGGCTTCAGCCAGCTCGTCGGAGAACATGGATGCACTGTCCAGCAATTCCTCGCGGTACTTGTCGGCATCGGCCTGCAGGTGCGCGGGTATCTCGGCATAGCGTATGTCGATGCCGCCCTCGCCGTCGAAATAGACGGCCTTCATGAGCACCAGGTCGATCAGGCCCTCGAGTTTGTCTTCAAGGCCTATCGGGATAGTCACGAACGCGGCGTTGAGGCCGAGCTTCTCCACGATCTGGTTCTTCACGCGATAGGGGTTGGCGCCGGTACGGTCTGCCTTGTTGATGAACGCGAGGCGGGGCACATGGTAGCGCTTCAGCTGGCGGTCCACCGTCAGCGTCTGCGACTGCACGCCACCTACTGAACAGAGCACCAGCACGGCACCGTCGAGCACGCGGAGCGAGCGCTCCACTTCAATGGTAAAGTGTCGCGGCGGACTGGATGGTGATGCCGCGCTCGCGCTCCAGGTCCATGGAGTCCATGGTAGCGCCTACGCCGTCCTTGCCGCGAACCTCGTGGATCGCATGTATCTTGTTGCAATAGAACAAGATACGCTCAGAAAGCGTCGTCTTGCCGGAGTCAATGTGGGCGCTGATGCCGATATTGCGCATATTCGAAATGTCGAATGCCATGCTCTTGCCTCTACCTTCGCATAGGGTATGGTCCGTGCACCACAGTGGCGCCGTCCGCGAGTTACGTCGTTCTGTAAGTTGATTCGCGAGCCCGCCCCTCAGCCCAACGCCGTGCGCTTTGTCCGCATTCTTCGCGGGCGCTTCGTTTAAGCATCGGTATAGCGCGGGAAGCGCGGTTGATTGAAAGAAACGTACTCGCGTTGCAGTATAGTGATGGAGCCTGTCTGAATCAAGGGGTGCGGACTTGTCAAGCACAAACTGAAAAAATCGGGGGGCGTCAATTTCAGACGCTCCGCCACCGGAGACAGACACGCCCCCCGCCGCGGGCCTCCTCGCGCCCCGAAGGGCGCTGCGGGGTCCCGCGGCTCCCCGGGGAGCCGTAGGTAGACGCTCCTTATAAAGCCGAGCGTGTATGTTATATACCCGATAAAGTCAGAGTACCGGCATTATAGTCGGAGCCATCAATAGTAATACCAGTAGAAAGTCCATAAAATAGATAGTTCGAATTATAAAGATAGGAGCCATTCTTAATATATGCAGAGATAGATAGACTGCCAGAAGGCAAATCTGGAATTTCGATTGCACAAGGGAATATTACTGAATCAAGGGGAATATCAAGATATACAATATAACTATCACCCACTATCACGGTCATATACCCACTTGTAGTAGTTGCCTCATTGGGAAGCGCAATTGAAACGAACACTGAGTGCCCGTCCGTGCTTCCAGTCATTATCACGTCTATACATGCGCTTGCGACAGTAGTGTCAAAAGCATCTCGAGCGATAACTATGAGCTTCCTTGTACCGTTCAGTTCCGCGCCAGCGTTGATTGATGCAGAGAACGTTCCATCGGAAAATAACGCTGTAGTACCACTGGAGGCTCCGAAATTAACTAAAATAGTTGAAATTTCATTGCCCGGAGCGCTATACGTTCCGCTTAAGGTTATTGTTCCCACAGGTACGGTCCCATTGGCGATTGGGTTGACAATTGTCACATGAGGTGCGCTGGAGCGTGTAATATGTACTGAGTATACGAGGCTTGTCTCTCCATCGCTGGCGGTAACACTAATGTTTACTGAATTCGGACCATACGCAAATCCGGTATTTCCTGACACAATAACACCAGCACCCGGATCATTCGTGACTGCGGATACATCGACGCTTGAGATCTCGCTGGAAACGGTAGCGCTGTAAGTCATAGTAGCGGCATCAAATATTGGATCCAGCGCGACCACCGGACCACTACCATTTGTTTCATGGATAGTGAGCCCACTCAGCGTGGCATCCGTAGAGACTCCTGCTCCTTCTCGCGCAATCGATATTGAATATGTCAAATAGTCGTTTGAATACTCGGAAGTCACCTTCAGGTAGACGATAGTCTCATCGCCTTCCGTCAATGCAACGTCCTTTGATCCATCGAACGATACATAATCAGGTGGCGTATACGATCCGCTTACCACTTTGTATTCCATCGTCGATCCTGAGAATTCCGGCGCTGCCGTAATCGTCGTCGTAGCGAGTGCATAAGGGGCGTTTACGGAATAGCTATTGGTAGCTTTATCAAAGTCGATACTGAGACCACTTGCGGATAGAGAGGCTAGATATGCGCTTTCAGAGAGCGATTCGCTCTCGCGTTCGATATCGATGGTGTAGGTCTTTGTAGTAACGCCATCTGCCGCTGTAACGAGCACAGAGAGGCTGTTTGCTCCAACGGCGAGGGTTCTGGCCCCATCACCGCTTATCGTTGCTCCGGCATCGGTAGCGGCTGCCAATACGCTAACCGCGGATACGCTATTGGGAATCACGAACATAGAGGTGTACGAGACTGTATCAGCATCAAAATCCGGACTGATTGGCGTCGGCGAGTCTAAATCGTCCCGGAACAGTATCAGGTACGATAGCGTCGCGACACTCGATGCACCGGATGCTCCCACGGTCACTGTGCAAGTCGCAGTCTTCTCGCCGTCCGTTGTCTTTGCGGTAATGACGGCACTTCCTGCGGACTTGGCGGTCACGAGGCCCTCGGAAGAGACCGACGCGACGGTATCCGCGCTGGACGACCAGGTAACGCTTTTGTCAGTCGCGCTGGTAGGGCTGACGGCGGCATCTAGCTGCGCTGTATCGCCGACGGTCAGGGTAACACTTGTCTTGTCGAGGCTTACACCTGTAACGGGTACGGTGGTATCGGGCAGGAAGCCATTAGTACAGGACGAGAGCAGAACGATGACGAGCAGGCAGGCAGGCAGGCAGGCAGGCAGGCTTACGAAAATTCATAGAGGGCTCCTTGTTGATTATTTTCACTCGATGATGCGCATGAGGCTCGCTTCATTCGTTATTGTAGAGGATACCACACCAGGCCGAATTATGTAGAAGTACATTTAATATTTCAACGCGTGTCGGCGATTAATGATCACTATATCATACAAGTATTTAATTCTCACAGATTCGCAGTATTGCGCTACGAACCTTAGGGCTACGGTACCGCCCATCTCGTGAGCTCAGCCACAACACTTTATCGTACGTAAAATGCAAGTATAATACAATAATTCGTTTGATTATTTGTATAAACCTGACTATTATTTCTTCATGGAGAATTAACCGTGACAAGAAAAGCGCTGGAATCGCTCAAGGCATGGAAAGCAAAGTCGGACAGAAAGCCCTTGGTAATCCGTGGCGCGAGGCAGGTTGGCAAGACCTGGCTTATGAAGGAATTTGGCCGTACCGAATATAAAAACTGCGCCTACATCAATTTTGACTCCAATGCGCGCATGCTCCGGCTTTTCAGTAATGATATGGATATAGACCGCATCCTTACCGGACTGAGGATGGAAAGCGCTTGCGACATCGAAGCTCATGACACCCTCGTAATATTCGATGAAATACAGGAATGCGCGGCAGCCCTTACCTCGCTCAAGTACTTCTGCGAAAACGCTCCTGAGTATCATATCATCGCCGCGGGCAGCCTGCTCGGCGTGGCATTGCACGCGGGAGCATCCTTTCCGGTCGGCAAAATCGAGTTCATGGATCTCTATCCTCTGGACTTCACGGAGTTCCTCCTGGCCTCGGGGAAAAGCGAACTCGCCGGGCTTATTTCAGCACATGACGTTGCCCTCATCAAAACGTTCAGCGATACCTTCGTAGAGCTTCTCAAGACATACTATTTTACCGGTGGAATGCCTGAAGTCCTCGCGGCGTTCACCCTCAAAAAGGACTATGCCAAAGTCAGGGAAATTCAAAGGCGAATACTGGAAACGTATGAACTGGATTTCTCAAAGCATGCGCCGTCAGAAATCGTTCCGCGGCTTCGTATGCTATGGAACTCCATACCTTCGCAGCTCGTCAGGGAAAACAGAAAGTTTGTCTACGGGCTGGTCCGCGAAGGCGCCCGCGCCAAGGAATATGAATCGGCGCTGGCCTGGCTGTGTGACTGCGGCCTGGCCTACCGGATAGTGCGGGTGTCGAAACCGGCCATTCCCCTGCAGGCTTACGAGGACCTGCA
>JAIFMD010000178.1 GCA_020048755.1 Spirochaetota bacterium | reverse complement strand
ACGTGCTGGAACAGGGCCGCATCGTCAAGGAAGGCAAGGCCAGCGACATCGCCGCCGACCCCGCCGTCCGCGACTCGTACCTGGGAGCCGAGAGCAAGGCAGGGGGCTGATTGCCCTGACCAAAATTAAAACGGGCTGGCGACTCTGGTGCCGGCCCGTTTTCATGCCCCGGTTCTGTCTTGATCAAGACTTCCTGTATCGGGACTGTTCGCCCGGAGCTGCATTCTTTCATATACATATTGCTAAACAATAAAAACGATTTATGATTCTTAATTATATTGGTAAGCAAGCCTGTTTTTCCTGCAAGGGGACCCTGTTGTGGAACGAGCGATGAAAACCCTGCTCCTTGTTGAAGACGAAGTCATTCTGGCTTTGTCCGAGAAGACTAAGCTCGAGAAATATGATTACTCCGTCTGGACTGTCAACTCTGGCGAGAAGGCCATCGAATTCGTTACAAGCAACCCTGGCATCGATCTTGTCCTCATGGATATCAATCTTGGCTCTGGAATTGATGGGACGCAAGCCGCTGAAAGCATCTTGAGAGTGCGTGATATACCCATTGTTTTCGTATCGAGTCATACAAATCCAGAAATCGTTGAAAAAACCGAGAAGATTACTTCCTATGGATATGTAGTTAAAAATTCATCGATTACAGTGCTCGATGCCTCGATCAAGATGGCGTTCAAGCTGTTTGATGAGAAAAGAAGCAAGGCAGAGAAGGAAGAGGCCCTAAGAGTAAACGAAGACAGGCTTTCCAAGATAATGATCGCGGCCAATGACGGTATGTGGGACTGGAATCTCAAAACAGACCAGGTATATTTCGATCCTCGTTACTATCAGATGTCTGGCTATGAAGTTGACGAATTTCCGCATTCCCTGGATGAGTTTTTACATCACGTTCATCCCGACGATCGGGAGTTTGTGATGGGCGAGGCCCATAAACATTTATCCGGGGAGATTGATAGATTTGATGTTGAATTCAGATTCAGAAAAAAGTCAGGAGCATGGCAATGGATACAAGGGAAAGGAATAATAGTAGAACGGGATGAGCAAGGTCATCCGCTGAAATTTGTAGGGACACACCGCGATGTTACTGATCGTAAACAGCTGGAGCTTGACCTCCAGAAGAAGAATGAAGAATACGAGATCATGAACAACGAGCTGAGGTCAACAGCGAAGGAACTTCAGGCGCAGAACGAGAAGTTATGGATCTCTGGAAATGAACTGCGGTGGAGCGAGGAGAAATTCTCGACGATCTTCAATGAAAGCCCATATCCTGTAATGCTTATCGATACTGACAATGGGTGCTTTGCTGACGTCAATGAGACAATGCAGAAGACAGTAGAATATTCGAGAGAAGAACTCATTGGCAAAACAGCGGCCGAGCTTGGAATCATCACGCAGGAAACCGAGCTTCAAACGAAGAAGCTCATTGGCGAATTCGGGCATTATTATGATCTTGAGGTTTCTGTAACGACAAAATCCGGGCAGTTGCGTTTTGGGATGGCAACAGGACGTATTATCGTGTTCAACAAGCATGCATACCTGATCCAGACCATTTTTGACATTACCGAGAGAAAAAGAGCAGAAGAGGCATTGCGTGAAAGTGAAGAAAGATTACAATACGCGATAACCGCTTCCAATGATGGCTTATGGGACTGGAATCTTGAGACTAATGATATCTATTACAGTCCCCGATGGAAAAGCATTCTTGGCTATGAGGATCATGAAATCCCAAATGATTTCTCTTTCTGGGAAGCTGCGACCGAGCCTGAAGATGTTATAAAATCGTGGGAATTGCAGCAGAAACTGATTACAAAGCAAGTAGATAGATTCGTTATGGAATTCAAGATGAGGCACAAGCAGGGGCATTGGGTGCGTATACTCTCCAAGGCAAAGGCATTGTTCGATGATGGCGGCAAAGCCATAAGGATTATAGGCACGCATACCGACATAACCGAGCAAAAAAAAATGGAAGCAGCGCTTGAAGAAAGCCAGGAACGGCTCAGGTTTGCTTTGGAAGTGAGCGGACTGGGTGAGTGGGAATTGGACCTGAGAACCAATACCATAAAGCGAAACGAGAGGTGGGCCGGAATGCTTGGCTATAGTCTGTCCGAAATCAATGACAGCTTCGGGCAAGGCGCAGAGCTTCAGCACCCCGATGACCGGGACATGGTTGCCAAGGCGGTACGGGACTATCGCGAGGGGCGGTCAGACGCATTTAAAATTGATTATAGAATACGAGCCAAAGACGGAACCTACAAGTGGATTCAGGATTGTGGCAAAACATTCGAGCGTGATGAGTCCGGACAGCCGGTCAGGTTCTGCGGAACTCATGCTGACATTACGCAACAGAAGGAAAAGGAAGAGAAAATAATCAACCTGCTCGCTGAAAAAGAGCTGCTGCTGAAAGAAGTCCATCACCGTATAAAAAACAATATGAATACAGTAAACAGTCTCCTGTCGCTTCAAGCAGGAGCAATTTCTGAACCCAATGCGAAAAAAGCCCTGGAAGATGCCGGAAGCAGGATTCATAGCATGTCCCTCTTGTATGACAAGTTGTATCGTTCCGCTGACTTCAATGAAGCATCAGTCAAGGAGTATCTATCTTCGCTGGTTGATGACATCCTGGGTAACTTTCCCAATAGCTGGAAGGTACATATTGAAAAGCGGCTTCAAGACTTCAACCTGGACGCCAAGCGATTGCAACCCCTCGGAATCATAATCAATGAACTGATTACCAACATCATGAAGTACGCATTCCGTGATCGTGAAACCGGGTTGATAGCGGTATCCGCAGCGAATGTGGACGGGCATGTCTCGATATCGATTCAGGATGATGGAATCGGAATGCCGGAGTCCGTCAGTTTTTACAGGTCGACTGGATTCGGATTGCAGTTGGTGCATGCCTTGACCCAGCAGCTACAAGGAAGCATACGAATCGAGAGAGGCGTCGGAACAAAGGTTGTATTGGAATTTGATTGCTGAAATCAGTGGCACAGGCTGCCTCAGGGCATGCGCCACTTCGATGGCTTTGAGGATTACCCATGCTCTGCTGTTTGGTACATGTATATCAAAATCCCCTTGTCTGCATTGCCTCAGGGTGTTAGCAGCAGATTCCACATGCGCTCGGCCCGTTCTGATACCAGTTCTCCTGCAGCTTCCTTGTTGTCGCCTGCCCTTCCGTTGATGAGAACGGCGATCTCGCCCTGCAGGTACGCGAACAACATGGACAGGCGGTCGGCAAGCACATAGTCCTCTGCATCAAGACTGTCCGCCCGGAAGGCTTCGAACGCTGCTTCTGAAAACCGGGCTTGTGATGTGCTGATGGCCACGAGGGCCTCTCCCTGGGGATGGGCGTGCAGGTCCTCAAACCACAGCAGGCGGTACAGCCCTTCCCGTTCCAGTGCGAAGGTGACCATGGATCGTGCCAGGGCTGCGCCGAAATTTTCACCGTGCTTCCGGTTGGAAACCCCCAGAAAGCATGTTTCCGCAAATGCGCCGAGCGCCTCGATGTAAGCCAGCCAGAACAGCCCCGTTAGTCCGTCGGCGTAGTGGTACACGTTAACATGCGAGCACCCGGCATCCCTGGCTATGCTCCTGAGGCTTACGCCGGACACACCTCGATGAGCTTCTATTGCCTGTATCGTTGCCGTCGTAAGGCGGGCTTTCATGGTGTCAGTCATTACCAATGGTAATATACCAGTGGTAACTATCTGTGGCAAGTGATTCTGACCTTTTCTCTGGCGCGCAAGGTCAAGGCAGGGTAAAATTGTCCGCACGGAAAGTCATACAGGGACAGACTCACAGCCGCCTTTGTCTCGATACTGGCTATTCCCGCGCGCAGATACCATTCTCAAGTAACAGGAGCCTGGAGCATGACAGAACCCAATGATCAACCGGTATATGCCGGTCTGTACAAGGTTGCCTTCTACGCCTCGCTTGCGATGCTGGCCATCATACCGGCACAGATTGCCATCTTTTCAATTTTTCCGATGCCCGGCAGCGTGGCTGAGTGGTTCCAGCTGTTCAACACCAACCCGCTTGTAGGATTCTTCCATGCGGACTTTTTCATACTGTTGAACAACATTCTTATCGCCGTCATTTACCTGGCCTTCTACCACTCGCTCAAGGAAACGGACAAGGGGCTCCTCCAACTGGCTCTCGTATTCGGCTTCATCGGAATAGCGGCATATATATCGTCAAACAAGACCTTTGAGCTACTGTCATTGTCCCGCCTGTACGCTGGCGCGGTACTGGAGGTGGACAGAAGCATGTACCTGGCAGCCGGGCAGGTAATGGTATCCAGCTGGACCGGCACGGCATTTGACGCATACTATGTGCTCAACGGCATCACCCTGCTGATCATTTCCGCTCTCATGTTCAGAAGCCGGCTGTACACCAAAAGCACGGCAGCTTTCGGTCTGGCGGCGGGTATCTTCATGATCATCCCCTCGACCGCCGGAACCATCGGGCTTGTGTTCTCGCTGCTTTCACTTGTTCCGTGGTATGTCTTTACGATCAAGTATTCAATCGTGTTCCACAAACTGGGGAGGAAATGATGCACTTCGAAGGACTCATACTCGTTGGAGCTGGCCTGTTCACCGTTGCTGGCGGCGCCTTCAACTGGGACTGGTTCATGAACAGCGGCAAGGCCCGCTTTTTCGTGAAGACCCTGACCCGCAATGGTGCCCGCATCATGTACGGGGTCATCGGTGCGGCACTGGTCGTACTTGGGGTACTCATACTTCTCGGCATCGTAGAATCATAAGCCGGAATAGCCATGTATCCGGTCAGGAACTCCGTCAAGGCGCTCATCATCAGGGACAACAAGTTGCTGTGCATCCAGAAAGCCGACGAGTACGGGGCATACTACCTCTTGCCCGGTGGCGGCCAGGAGAAGCACGAGACCTTCGTAGAAACCCTGAAGCGCGAATGCATGGAAGAACTGGGTGCAACCGTCAAGATCGGGAAGCTGCGGTACATCCGTGAATATATCGGCCGCAACCACGAATTCAGCGCAACCGACGATGCCCACCAGGTGGAGTTCATGTTCGAATGCCACTTGCTTGCAGAGCCGGATGCCTCTAAGGCCAGCCACCTCGACGAGGGCCAGTCCGGCCTTGCCTGGCTGGAAATTGCTGAGCACAACGCAACCCGCGTGTACCCCAAGGTGCTCATCGGGCACCTCCTGAACGGTGACCCCGAAGTCTACTGGGGCGATGTGAATTAATGGGCTCAATATGCAGCTGGTGAAACACATCGGCCCTGCGGCTTGAACAACGACCGGCCATTGCTTAGATTTGCATGAGTGAGGGGCGCGCATGGAATATATAGTATTGGCAACATGGGATGAAGAAGCCTCTGTCTGGGTAGCATCGAGCAATGATGTGCCTGGACTTGTGCTTGAATCTGGCTCTCTGGATGCGCTTATGGAACGAGTCAAGGCTGCCATTCCTGAATTGTTGGCAATCAATGGAACGGTGCCGGATGTTATTCCCGTTTTTTTCAAGTCAGAACGTCATGACATGGTTCACGCCTGATGGCAGAATACGAGAAGAAAGTTCGTGCAAAGCTCTCTGAGAACGGTTGCCATTTCCATCGTCATGGAAAGGGCGACCACGATATCTGGTATAGTCCCCTGTCGAAAATCTATTTCACCGTCGATGGCAAGATAAAGTCCAGACACACGGCGAATGCCATCATGAAGCAGGCTGGCATCGATTGTAAGTTTTAGTTCTTGGTGTCGAGCGCTTGCTTTGTCTGGTAGAAAAAGGCGCGCCACCAACGTGGTCGCGCCTTTTCAGGTTCGCAGTTCGTACGCTGGAGCTGGTACGTTAGTTGCCTTCTTTGACAATCTCCACCTTTATGGCGCCGCTCATGTCCTCGTCCTTGGGGGGGATGGTGACGGTGAGTATGCCGTTGCGGAAGACGGCCTTGACGGCGGTCTGGTCGTAGCGGTCGGCGGGCACGCGGTACTCGCGGCGGTCTATGTCCCGCAGGAAGGACTGGCGGCCTTCAGCGGATTCAGCGCGAAGGCGCTCGGGTACGGTGGCCTTGAGTATCATCAGGTCGCCGCGGAAGCTCAGGTTGATGCACGACTCGTCAAAGCCGGGCAGCTGGAAGCGGTACACGAGGCAGCCGTCTGCCTGCTCGTAGGTTTCGTGGCGGGGATAACCCAGGTTCTGGAAGTTGTATGCAAAATCCTTTGCGCCGCCAAAATTGCCGCCAAAGTTTCCACTTGAGTTTCCGCCGAAGCAACCCTCCGTCTTGCCCTGGGCTTCGGCTTCGCTTGCCATGGCGCGGGCAAACTGCTCGGCTCCGGTCTTGAGTTCGCGCACGAGGTTTTCTAGTGATTCGTTGAGGTTGAAGTAGCTGGACATGACTGCCTCCGTTCCCGGGTACAAGAACCCGCGGATACCGGTACTATAACGTAGCCCTCCATACGGAGCGGCTTGGTCTCCCTATCCGAACAAACGCGATAGGTGATACTGCAAAAGTACCTATAATCCATTCCATCGGCAAGTGAGATGAGCCTATGGCAGTATTTCCTGCACGCGACCGACAAGGCCGGATTCGAGGCGGACCTTGATGCCGTGCGGATGGGTTGGCGAGTTGGTCAGTATGTCTTTCACGACGCCCTCCGTTCTGGCTCCCGTCCGCTGGTCTTCCTTGAGGACTATGGACACCCTGATGCCCGCCCGTATTAGGTTCCTGTTTTTACCATCCATGTCGGGGCTCCTTGCGTTCTTGTGCTGGTTTGAATGAAGACCTATAGTTGTATGAAATACAAGACCGCCATACCAGTTCGGCGGTCAGTCCAGTCGTTATGTGTACGGGATTACAAGAGGACGGCATATGAAAATCAATTGTTCCATGGAGATCCCGCGGCCTGGCGAGTATATTTTCCCGTGGCTGGCTGAACCGGGTAAGTCGATGCTCTGGAAGAAGGAAGTAACGGGAGGAAAGACGCTGGAAAAGAAGCCCGGCATAGTCGGTACGACTTTTACTGAAATACTTGAAGTGAAGGGCAGCAAACTGGAAATGCGGGGTTCCATCACGAGTTACGTGCTCAACCGCAAGATAGCTTTTTATCTGGAAAGCCGGATCCACGCTATGGACGTGGTGTATGCGCTCCATGAAATACGTGGTGGTTCCCGGCTGGATGTCAACGTGGACATCCGCTGGCGGTTTCCTGTCAGCATCATCATTGCCTTGAGTTTCGGCGGCATGGAAAGAACCCTGACCCGCACGATATACGCGGAACTGCATGAGCTCAAGCGGCTCTGCGGCAGCGAATAATAAAGTCTCCAAGGCAAGGAGATCGCCATGAAGATCGAGTGGAAAAAAAGCGAAAAGGACCTGTACCTGCCAAAACCAAGGCCAGAGCTGGTAACGGTTCCAGCCATGAATTTCTTTATCATCAGTGGAAGTGGCAATCCCAACGACGATTTCTTTTCAGACTACATAACGGTGCTGTATTCCCTGGCATACGGGGTAAAGATGAGCCTTAAACAGGGGGCCGCCCCAGACGGTCAGCCCGACGGCTATTGCGACTATACCGTGTACCCGCTTGAAGGCGTCTGGGACCTCAACGAGGCGGCAAAGGCTGCCCCCTCCGGGGTGCTCGACAAGAGCACACTGGTGTTTGAACTCATGATTCGGCAGCCGGATTTTGTCTCCGCTGACTATGCGTGCCAGACCATCGAGCGTACAAAAATTAAGAAGCCGCAGGCGTTGCTGGATCAGGTCCGGTATGAGCGGATGACGGATGGGCTGTGCGTCCAGATGCTTCACCTCGGTAGCTATGACGACGAGCCAGCTACCGTAGCTGAAATGGAGCACTTCATCGCGGAGCAGAAGCTGCGCAGGACTACACTCCGGCACCGTGAAATGTACATCTCCAATCCCAATGCGGTTGCACCTGAAAAAATGAAGACCGTGCTGAGATTCCAGGTGGAAAGGTAGCCCGGCAATGCGCACAACCAATGTTTTTTTTACAACAGCGCTGATCCCGTTTGCTCTGATCGTGGCTTGTCTTCTTGCGGGCTGTGCAACCAGCAAAGTCCAGAAACCCGATGGCCTGAGCGGTCCCAGTCCTGCCGTGCGTTCGGATGCCTCGATAGTGCAAGCGCTAGAACCGGTTACCGGGGCCGGCAGGGTGCTGGTCGTGTACTTTTCGCAGGGCAATGCGACGCGTGCCGTAGCCGAGGACCTGGCTGCCCTGACCGGCGCCGACCTTGAAGCCATAGTCGAACTGAAGAATCGCGCCGGCTTTTTTGGCTTCATGGGTGCCGGTATGGACGCTACGATGGGCACTGCAACGCCGATAGCGGGGCCTTTCTACAACCCTGCGAGGTACGATGTGGTGTTTGTCTGCACGCCGGTCTGGGCATGGCACCTGTGTCCTCCGGTGCGCTCCTGGCTCAGGATGTACTCAGGCAAGTTCGTGAAGGCGGCCTTCGTGACCGTTTCCGGTGATACTGAACCGGACAAGATCGTAGCCGCGATGATCGAGGAATCAGGTGTGGAACCCTTCGCGTCTGATGGCTTTTCAGAGCGGGATCTCTATCCGGAGAACCGGGACTCTTATGTAGCGAGGCTGGCGGCACTGGTCGAACCTTTGCGCTGAGCGAACCGTTTGTTTTTGATTTATTTCAACTCTTGATATACGATGTCTGCATGCTAAAGGAATTCAAACGCATCCTGGGGAAGACCCCCCTGGGACTGCACGTAGAAGACTACTTCAATCTGAGGCGCAAGCGGGTCAGCCTGATTTTCCTCATGATCATCGGCGTGACGGTGCTGGTTTTCATACCGATCAGCTTCCTGTTGATCCACAACACGGTAGCTGGCATAGGGTCAGTCCTGATCGCGGTAACGATACTTGTCGGCATCATGTTCGTACTGAACGGCAAGGATCGCCTCGGCAGCGCCATACTGCTCACCTTCATCGCACTGATACTGGTCGGCATACTCCTACAGCCGGCGCTGGTCAAGGCGGACAACTATATTGTTGTGCTCACCTCTGTCCTTGGTCTTGCGATGATCATCATGATACCTGCAGGTATCATTGTTTCAGCGCAGTTTGTCACGGGGCTGGGTGTATTCTTTGCGATAACGTTCAATATCTGCACGACCATCAGTGGCGACCCCCTGGCCCTCAGCCGCAGGGCCATCGTCGCCGTCGTTTTCCTTGCTGCCTCGTTCGTGCTCCTGTACCTGACAAAGCTGCAGAACAACCTGCTGGCCCTGAGCGTGGGGGAGTGGGAAAAGAGCTCCAGCGCGCTGGCTTCTGTTTCAGAGATCATGGTCAGGATAGGAGAACTCAAGAAGGAAGCGGACTCAAGCAGTGGTGCGATAGCATCATCGTTTGACGCGATCGGAGAGATACTTGCGGCCTTCGTCCTCAAGAACGAGGATCTCTACCGGGCTTCGGGGAGCCTCGGGGAGGCCTCGGAGTCGGCACAGGGCAACCTGGCCAACCTGCTGTCTTCGGTGGACTCTGTCCGCGATTCTGCTGTCAGGCAGAAGACCCTCGTTGACACCCAGTCTTCCTCCCAGGACCGCATGGTCAAGGCGGTGGAGTCAATCCGCTCCGATATCGGCCGGGCCGATGAGGCCACCAGAAAACTGAACAGCCTGGCCGAAAGCGGCCGCGGCATACTCGGCAAGACCATAGCCAGCATCAAGGGCCTGGGCGAATACCAGGCCAAGACGCTTGAAATCGTCGGCACGCTGGCAAAGATATCCAACCAGACCAACCTGCTGGCCATGAACGCGGCCATAGAGGCCGCACACGCGGGGGAGGCCGGTTCCGGGTTCGCGGTGGTTGCGGAATCGGTGCGCGACCTGGCCGACTCCTCCGGTGTGCGCACCAAGGAGATAGCCGGTATAGTCAGGACCATGAACGGCGAGATCGAGGGCAGTGCCGAAGGCATCCAGGCTGTAGCCACCTCGCTGTACCAGATGATGGAAGAGACCCAGCGCGCGTATGACCTGATCTCGAACATAGCTCGTACCATGGACGATTTCGTGGGAGAAAACCGCGAGCTTGCCGAGGGCGTGCGCTCCATATCGGATCTTGCAGGCTCGATAAAGGAAAGTGCCGAGCGGCAGCGCGGCATATCCGATTCCTTTGCCGCTACCTTCCGGACGCTCAAGTCCACGGTTGGTATGCTTTCAGGCGCAATCGCTGAACTCAAGTCCTTTGACGAGCAGTCGGCTACCATCATCGGCAAGGCTTCCTCGGCCAAGGACGAGAGCAATGCCGTCAATCAGGCAATAAACCAGTTGCTGCAAGAAAACAAACTGGGCCACTGAGTAGCCATGAAGAAGGCTCTGGCCCTCGGAATACTGTCATCACTGTTTTTCGCGTTCACGTTCGTGCTGAACAGGCAGATGCAGGTCGGGGGCGGGCACTGGATATGGTCTTCGTCGCTCCGCTTTTACTACATGGTACCGATGCTTTTCCTGCTGATGCTGCCACGCAGGCGCTACCGGGCGGTATTTGCCGAGATCCGAAGGAATCCGCGGGCCTGGTTCCTGTGGAGCACCGTGGGTTTCGGAATCTTCTACGCGTGCATCACCATGGCCGCCTCCTATGGCCCCTCCTGGCTCATCGCAGCCACCTGGCAGGTGACCATTGTGGCGGGGGCGTTGCTGACGCCGCTGTTCTACCAAAAAACCGGCCCGGGACGTACTGGTGTAAGCGAAGCCAGGGTACGGCATGCATTGCCGGTCAAGCAGTTGGTGGTCTCGGCCTTCATACTGACCGGCATAGTGCTTGTACAGGTGCAGGATGCCATCGCGGTACCACCTGCAACGGTTGCGCCGGATGTACGGGCGCTGGCCGGTATGGTGCTGGTACTGGTCGCCGCGTTTGCATATCCGCTAGGAAACAGGAAGATGATGGCCAGCGTGCCTCCAGGCTTCGGTACCATGGAGCGGGTGTTCGGCATGACACTGTGCAGCCTGCCATTCTGGCTTGCCCTGAGTGCCGTGGGGCTGTTTGCCGGGGAGCGCCCTACCGCGGGGCAACTCATCCAGACCTTCGCCGTCGCGGTGTTCTCCGGCGTCATTGCAACCATCCTGTTTTTCAAGGCTACAGAAATGGTACAGGACGATGTCAGGCAACTGGCTGTGGTCGAGTCCACCCAGGCCGGCGAGGTAGTATTCGCGCTGCTAGGCGGGGCGCTGGTCTTCAAGGACCAACTGCCGTCTCCGGTAGCCCTGTCCGGTATTGTCGTAGTCGTCGCGGGAATTTTCCTGAATGCCTTGATGACGAAAAAAGTAGACCAGTCCGACGGGGTATCATAGTCCCACATCACTTGAGGTGCGCAGGGGGGCAGCATGGGTACTACAGAGTCAGGAATCATGAAAGATGCCCTCGAGCAGAGCCAGCGCAATCTGCAGTCGGTCTTCAATGCCATCGACGAGTCAATCTGCTTCCTCGAGCGGGATGGAACGATACTGGCTGCCAATACAACCTTTGCCGCCAGGCTGGGGGTGTCTGTGGAGGAATGCCTGGGCAGGGATGCCTATGGCATGCTGGATCCCGAACTGGCAAAAAGCCGGAAACTCAGTGTTGAAGAAGTCTTCAACACGGGCAAGCCCGTGGCTTTTGACGACATACGCACGGGACGCTGGATACACCAGGTGCTTTATCCGGTTCTTGACTCAAGCGGACTGACGAGCAGGGTCGTCATCTACGCGACCGACATCACCGAGCAGAAGGCAATGGTGGAATCCCTGCGGGTCAGGGAAGCTCTGTACCACACGCTCTTTGAAGTATCACCGATTGGTCTGACAATAGCAGATGCGACAGGCAGGATCCTGGAGACCAACAGGCTGGCCTCCAGCCTGCTCGGGCTCACGGCCGAGGAACATGAAAGGCGTTCGATAGACGGGCGGGAATGGAAAATAGTCCGTAGTGATGGCTCACCCATGCCGACTGGTGAATATGCAAGTGCCAGGGCTCTGAAGGAACACACCCTGGTAGAGAATGTCGAGATGGGAATAGTCAAGGGTGACAATGAAACAACATGGCTCAATGTGGCAGCGGCACCCGTTCCGCTGGAAGGCTATGGGGTGGTCATCGCGTACCATGACATCACAGAACGGAAGCTTGCGGAAAAGCGTGTTCAGGATCTGCTCCATGAGAAGGATATAATCCTCAAGGAAGCACACCACAGGATAAAGAACAACCTTGGAGCCATAAGCAGCCTGCTCAGGTTGCAGGCTGATGATATGGAGCGTTACGACTGTGCTGAAATCCTGATCGATGCCGCGGGCCGTGTCCAGAGCATGATGCTGCTGTACGAAAAACTGTACCATTCAGGCGGTTCAAGCGAACTCAGCATCACGGAATACCTGCCGCCGCTCATCGAACAGATACAGGAGATCTTCGATACCGATAAAAAGGTCACGACGACCATCAGCGTTGATGAATTCATTCTGGGAGCGAAAACCCTTTCAGCTCTGGGCATCCTCATAAACGAGATGATGACCAACTCGATGAAATATGCCTTTAGAAGGAGGGCGGCTGGCTCAATCCGTGTCTCGGCACGCAAAGAGGATGCGCTCGTGATCATCGAGTATGAAGATGACGGCATAGGTTTGCCCGAGTCCATAAGCCTTGAGAATTCCACCGGTTTTGGCATGCGGCTGATCGGCCTGCTTGTCGATCAACTGCGTGGTTCAATCAGGATAGAACGGGAACACGGCACCAGGTTCGTCATAACGTTCAAGGCCTGAACGCCAGAGCCGGCGCGCAAGATGGCGGCATCCATGTCGTTCATCCGATTGCTTCGGCTACGTACAGCCTGGAGCCGTAGTCGGAGAGTATCCTGACGCTGTCGTTGTACCCGGTGCCGGAGAACTGCGGTATCAGCAGGATGCCGAAGCCCGAGAGCAGGTCGCCGTTGGCCCGGTAGTCCTCGGTGGCCATGCGGAACATGTAGTGTGACGACAGGACGGTATGCAGGACGCCGTCGCCGCGTATCTTGACCGGCAGCACGCGGTTGACCAGGTTGCCGAACGCCTTGACGTTGATGTACTGCGGCCTGCCCTGTACGGTGTAGGCAGCGCCTGGTTCCAGCCCCGGTACCGTCAGCAGGTCCTGTCCGCGGCCGACCCTGGCGCTGCCCTGGAACAGGCCCGCGACCGCCTGCCTGCCGTCTTCTGAGACGACAGCCCAGCTGGTCTTGTCCGTGTCCAGCCTGGCAGGCACGCGGACGAAGCGGCCGAACTGCAGCAGTTTCCGGTGCGCCTTGTAGAACGCCACCTGCTCCTTGATGGCCTTCTTGTCGAATGGCGACAGCATCGTCAGGTCCAGTTCGTACCCGAGGAGTCCGAACGCAGCCACATTGAAACGCGTCTCGATGGTCGAGGCGCGCAGGGTCTGCATGTTGGGGCTGGCCGACACGTGGGCGCCCATCACGCTCTGTGGATAACCATAGGAGGTGCCGCCCTGGATGGACAGGCGCGCGTACGCATCCGTGTCGTCGCTGGTCCAGGTCTGCGGCATGTAGCACAGCGAAGCGGTTGCCGCCGGACGCGCAGCTCTCGAAGAGGATCTTCGGGAAGCGCCTGACCAGCTCGGCGAGGATTTCGTAGAGGCCGAGCACGTAGCGGTGGTGGAACTCGCCCTGGCGCTCCGGGGACAGAAAACCGGAATACGCATCCGAGATGTTGCGGTTCATGTCCCACTTCACGTACTCGATGTTGCCCTGCGAGAATACGCCGGTCATCGCTTCTATCAGGTACGAGCGCACTTCTGGCAGGGTCAGGTCGAGGACGAACTGGTTGCGGCCGTACGCGGGCGCGCGGCCTGGAGTGGCTATGGCCCAGGCGGGGT
>JAIFMD010000215.1 GCA_020048755.1 Spirochaetota bacterium | reverse complement strand
CCGCGGTAACGTCTTCGTTTGTCTTTGACCAAACCTCTACGACTTGGTTGTAACGCTCTTCCTGCGTTATGTGTCCCGCGAGGTACATCTTCTGGATGCCTTCCACCTGGGTGTTGGCAACCTCGATCATCTCGTACTTTTCCTTCGGGATGATGATGTCGTCCATGCCGATGGTCGCGCCGAAGAACGTGGCGTACTTGAAGCCCATGTCCTTGATGGCGTCGAGCATGAGTACGCAGACGTACGGGCCTTCGTTCTTGTAGACCCACTCGATAAGTCCGCGCAGTTCCTTGTCACCCATCTGGTAGTTGACGAAGGGCACGGCCGGAGGCATCGCCTCGTTGAACAGGAGGCGGGCGGCGGTAGTTTCGATGATGGAGCCGTAGGTAACGTCGGGCATATCCTTGCCCACCGAGTTCCAGATGGGCAACTTGGGAGCGGGAACCTTGACGAGGGCTTCCCAGTCGCAGGCCTTGAGGTCGCAGGCCATGTAGGCCTCTTCCCTCGAAGAGAAGCGGTGCCCCTGGCCCTTGACGTCCGGCTTGTGACGCATGAGGTAGTAGATGCCGAGCACCATGTCCTGAGGAGGTTCCTTGCGGAAAGCATCAGCGACCAGCACTCGGACTGGGCCGCGTGGGTCAGCGGAACGTGGACGGCCATCTGGTCACCGTCGAAGTCGGCGTTGAACGCGCGGCAGACGAGCGGATGCAGCTTTATTGCCTTGCCTTCAACCAGGATGGGCTCGAAAGCCTGGATGCCGAGACGGTGCAGGGTCGGCGCGCGGTTGAGCATCACCGGGTGCTCGCGCACCACTTCGTCGAGCACGGCGAAGACTTCGGGGGTCTCCTGCTCCACGAGCATCTTGGCTTTCTTGATGTTGTAGACGACGTCCTTCTCCACAAGCTTCTTCATGATGAAGGGCTTGAAAAGTTCGAGTGCCATCTTGGTCGGCAATCCGCACTGGTGAATCTTCAGTTCCGGTCCGACGACGATGACGGAACGTCCTGAATAGTCGACGCGCTTGCCAAGGAGGTTCTGACGGAAGCGGCCTTGTTTGCCCTTGAGCATGTCGGACAGCGACTTGAGCGGCCTGTTTGAGGCACCCTTGACGACACGCTTCTTCTTGGAGTTGTCGAAGAGGGCATCGACGGCTTCCTGGAGCATGCGCTTCTCGTTGCGGATTATGATGTCAGGCGCGTTAAGGCCCTGGAGGCGCTTGAGGCGGTTGTTGCGGTTGATGACGCGGCGGTACAGGTCGTTGAGGTCGCTCGTCGCGAAGCGTCCGCCGTCGAGCTGGACCATGGGCCTGAGCTCGGGGGGAATGACGGGGATGACATCCATGATCATCCATTCGGGCTTGTTGCCTGAACCGCGGAAGCTCTCGATGATCTCGATGCGCTTGAGCAGGCGTTTGTCGCTCTTGGCGCCCTTCTCTATCATCCTGGCGCGCAGGGTTACGGCCATGTCGTCGAGGTCGAGCCCTTCGAGCAGCTGGCGCACTGCCTCGGCGCCCATGCCGGCGGTAAAGGCTCCGCCGTAGCGGTCAGTAGCCTCGTAGTACTCTTCCTCGGAGAGGAGTTGCATCTTCTTGAGGTCGGTATCGCCGGCATCGATGACGACATATTTCTCATAGTAGAGCACGGAACGGAGCGCGGCCACCGGCAGGTCGAGGAGGAGGCCCATGCGGCTGGGCACGGAGCGGTAGAACCAGATGTGCGAAACCGGGGACGCGAGTTCTATGTGGCCCATGCGCTCGCGGCGGACTTTGAAGTGTGTTACTTCGACGCCGCAGCGGTCGCAGATGACTCCCTTGTAGCGTATCGACTTGAACTTGCCGCAGTAGCACTCCCATTCCTTGGTGGTGCCGAATATGCGCTCGCAGAAGAGACCGTCTTTCTCCGGCCGCAGCGTGCGGTAATCGCCATAGCTCCAGCTCCGGATCATGTCCGGGCTGGCGAGGCGAACCATTATGCTATCGAAATCCTGAATGTCTCTCATGCAGTCTCCCCCTTGAAAGGGCCGTATAGGACAAAGTCAAGCACAGAGACACAGAGAAGATGAGAAGAACTAAAGAATGAAGTTGATGAACTCTTTTTCATTCCTGTTCTTCCATATTCCTGCATTTCTCATCTTCTCTGTGTCTCTGTGTTCAAAAACTCTTAAAAGTTAGTTCCCTGTTTGTTTATCAGGTCTTCGTCGCGTTCGGTCAACGGGATCTGCTTGCCCTTGGCGTCGAAAATCCGCATGTCGAGGCCGAGGCCGCGCAGCTCCTGCACCATGACGTTGAAGGCCTCGGGGATGCCGGCCGCGGTATGCGGCTCGCCCTTCACAATGGCCTCGTAGACCTTGGCACGCCCGGTCATGTCGTCGGACTTGATCGTAAGCAGTTCCTGGAGGGTATTGGCGGCACCGTAGGCCTCCAGGGCCCAGACTTCCATTTCACCGAGTCGCTGGCCACCAAACTGCGCCTTGCCGCCCAGCGGCTGCTGGGTAACGAGCGAGTACGGGCCGGTAGAGCGCGCATGCATCTTGTCGTCGACAAGATGGTGCAGTTTCATGAAGTATATGATGCCGACCGTCACGGGGTTCTGGAAATGCTCCCCGGTGCGACCATCGCGGACCGGCGTCTTGCAGGCGGCGGGAAGTCCCGCTTCCTTGAGCTTTGCTTCGATCTGCTCCTGATCGGGTGACTGGAATACCGGCGAGGCGAACCATTCGTCCATCGTCGATCCTATCCAGCCAAGCTCCGTTTCCATGAGCTGACCGATGTTCATGCGGCTCGGCACGCCCAGTGGATTGAGGCAGATGTCAAGCGGAGTTCCATTGTCCAGGTACGGCATGTCTTCCACGGGCAGCACGCGGGCGACTATGCCCTTGTTTCCGTGGCGGCCTGCCATCTTGTCGCCTTCCTTGAGCTTGCGCTTGGCAGCGATAAGTACCTTGACCACTTCTTCAACACCGGGGGACAGGTCATCATTGGCGGAGCGCTTGAGGCGCTGCACGTCGATGATGGTGCCTTCGATGCCGTGGGGCACGCGGAGCGAGGTGTCGCGGACATCCTTGGCCTTCTCTCCGAAGATGGAGTTGAGCAGCTTGAATTCCGGGGTTGTCTCGGTTTCGCTCTTGGGCGTAACCTTGCCGACGAGGATGTCACCGGACTTGACCTTGGCGCCGGTGCGTATGATGCCCTCGGCGTCCAGGTTGTCCAGGCTCTTCTCGCTGGTGTTGGGGATATCGCGGGTGATGCGCTCCGGACCGAGCTTTGTCTCGCGGACCTCGGTCTGAAATTCCTTGATATGCACCGAGGTAAAGAGGTCTTCCTTGACGACGCGCTCGGAGATGAGGATGGCGTCTTCGTAGTTGTACCCGTTCCACGGCACGAAACCGACCAGGATGTTGCGTCCAAGCGCGAGCTCGCCGTCCTTGGTGGCGGGTCCATCCGCTATGACCTGGCCCTTGAGTATCTTTTCGCCGTATTTGACGATTGGCCGCTGGTTGTAGCAGGTGTCCTGGTTGGTCCGCTGGTACTTGATGAGCAGATACTCGTCCTTGGCCCGGGGGTCGTCATCCGGCTGGATGATGACCTTCATGGCGTCCACCCAGACAACAGATCCGGCCCGCTTGGCCTTGATGAGCACCCCTGAATCGTAGGCGCACTTCTTCTCCATGCCGGTGCCGACGCGCGGCGGATCGGTAAAGAGGAGGGGTACGGCCTGGCGCTGCATGTTCGAGCCCATGAGGGCACGGTTGGCGTCGTCGTGCTCGAGGAAGGGGATCAAGGCGGCTGAAACGGAGATGATCTGCTTGGGAGACACGTCCATGTACTGCAGCTCGGCGGAGGTCCTGGTCGTGTAGTCGCCCTGGTGGCGACAGGAGACCTGCGTCTCGAGGAAGTTGCCGTCGTTGTCTATCTTGGCGCTGGCCTGCGCGACGTAGTACTTGTCCTCGTCCATGGCGGACAGGAACTCGATTTCGTCGGTAACCTTGCCTGCGCGGACCTTGCGGTACGGGGTCTCGAGGAAGCCGTACTCGTTGACGGTGGTATACGTGGCAAGCGATACGATGAGGCCGATGTTCGGACCTTCCGGCGTCTCGATCGGGCACATGCGTCCGTAGTGGGTGTAGTGCACGTCGCGCACTTCGAAGCCGGCGCGGTCACGGGACAGACCGCCCGGGCCGAGGGCGTTGAGGCGGCGCTTGTGGGTCAGCTCCGCGAGCGGATTGACCTGGTCCATGAACTGCGACAGCTGGCTGGAACCGAAGAATTCCTTGATCGCGGCGACTACGGGCTTGATTGATATCAGGTCCTGCGGCCGGATGGTATCGGTCTCCTTGAGCGACATGCGCTCCTTGGCAATGCGTTCCATGCGGCTGAAGGCGCTCTTCATGACGTTGGCCAGCAACTCGCCGACGGACCTGACGCGGCGATTGCCGAGATGGTCGATATCGTCGAGGTTGTTTTCGCCATAGTACACGGTCATCAAGTACTTCATGGTCGCGATGATGTCATCGCGGGTCAGCGTGAAGTCCTTTACCGGCACGAGGTAGTCAAACTTCTTGTTGAGCTTGTAGCGGCCTACCTTGCCGAGATCATAGCGCCTGCTCGTGAAGAACAGCGAGTGCAGGTCGCGCTCGGCATTCTCTACGGTTATCGGCTCGCCGGGCATCAGCGTGGAGTAGACTGCGGCCAGGGCATCTGCCTTGGTGGGCTCGTCCTGGGTGGGATCTTCCTTGATGAGCTTGATGTCCTCGCGCTCGAGGCAGTTGAGGATCATGTTCCAGTGCAGGCCTTCTTCACCCTCGAAATCTACGACTTCGAGTTTTGTAACGCCCTGCGCAACGAGATCGTCTACGTCATGGAGGTGGATCTTCTCGCCTGCGCGGAAAATCTTCTTCTGTGCGCCTTCCTGTTCGATCCAGATGGAACGTGCCAGCACGCGGTTGACGGCTCCATCGCGATCGGCTCTGGCTTCAGAAATCTGCAGAGTTTTGGTCTTGTAGAAAGCGGCAATGATGTCTTCACGGGTCTCTATGCCAATGGCACGGAGAAACATTGAACCGAGTATGCGCTTCTTGCGGTCTATCTTCGCGTAGATCAGTTCCTTTTTCTGGTCGATCTCGAATTCGAGCCAGGAACCGCGGTACGGGATGATGCGGGCACTGTAAATGCCCTTTTCGTGGCAGAAGATGACACCAGGTGAACGGTGGATCTGGGAAACGACAACGCGTTCGGCACCGTTGATTATGAAGGTTCCGCGATCCGTCATCAGGGGAATGTCGCCGAGGTAGATGTCCTTCTGGCGGATTTCTCCCGTTTTCTGGAACACGAGGTTGATGCGGGCCTTAAGGGGAACAGCGTAGGTTAGACCTTTCTGCTTGCACTCGTATTCCGAGTACTTCATGGCCTCTTCGTCGAGCGCATAGTGCTCGTATTCGAGAAGCATGTCGCCGTTGGGGCTTTCTATCGGAAAGGTCGCTTTGAAGACTTCTTCTAGCCCTTGCTCGTCCGGCAGTGATCCCTTGAGCACTTTGTCGCGCTGAAGGAAACGCTCGTAGCTGGACAGCTGGATGTCTATCAAATCAGGAAGCTCTATCGCTTCCTTGTAATCCTTGCCTACGTAGGTACGGGAGATCTTGTTTTCAGTGTAAGCCATC
>JAIFMD010000221.1 GCA_020048755.1 Spirochaetota bacterium | reverse complement strand
TGGAGCGGTTGCGCCGCCAGAGCCGCGCACAGAAAATGGAAGCCCTCGGCTCCCTGGCCGGCGGCATTGCGCACGATTTCAACAACACGCTAGGCGGCATCGTTGGCGCTGTATCGCTTATCAAGGCAAAAACCGAAGACGCGACGCCTGGCCAGCCGGCCGATATCTCCAGGGAACTCGCCGTGATCAGCAGGTCTGTA
This sequence comes from Spirochaetota bacterium, assembly GCA_020048755.1. Lineage (GTDB taxonomy): Bacteria > Spirochaetota > Spirochaetia > Treponematales > UBA12059 > SZUA-370. Next base: position 6,196 of record JAIFMD010000221.1, on the reverse strand, counting down.
CAACGCGCGGCGAGTTCTGTCCGCGGCCTCATGTCGTTCACGGTCAGTGCTCCGCAGAAGCACGAGCCGTTTAGATTCGACGAGTCAATACGTCATGTAGCAGAACTGACTGTCAGGACCATGGACCGGGCTATAACGATACTAATGGCAGACATTCCTCAGGATGCGCTGGTCGTCGGGGATGCGCCACAGGTGGAACAGCTTATCCTGAATCTGGTGATCAATGCCGGACACGCCATGACCATCATGCGTCCAAGCGGAGAAGTACGAGGCGGGATCATAACCCTGTCACTCCGTTCAGCCGAACGCGAAACCGAACCAGAGACCGGCCTCTCCAGCCCGAAACAGGTCAGGTGCACCTACTGGGCACTTGCGGTCTCCGACAATGGTGTCGGCATGGACGAGAAAACCCTTGCCCGCGCCTTTGACCCGTTCTTTACCACCAAGGATGCCGATCAGGGCAGCGGCCTGGGACTCTCCATGGTGCACCTGATAGCGCGCCAGCACGGTGGCTTTGTCGAGGCAGAATCAAAGCCAGGCAGCGGATCCACCTTTACCGTCTACCTGCCCGCCGCCACAGGCGCGTCAATCAGCTGACATCCCGGCGGCGTGCCGGGCAGCCGCGCCCAGGGCGTTCCTAAGCATCTGTATGTGCTTGCCGGGGTAGACCGCCTGGGGACAGACCCGCGAGCAGGCCAGGTGCCGGCCGCAGGGGCCGACTCCATCAGGAGCCGCCGCCAGGGCCAGCATCGCGGCCGCCGTTTCCGGCCGCTTCTCCCGTTCACGGTTGACGGCAGCGAGCGCAGCGGGACCAATGAACGGCACAGCCACCGGGCAGGCCGATACACAGAGGCCGCACTCAATGCAGGCCTCGAAGCGTACCCGGCCAGCCGGCCGCCACACAGCCGCGTCCGGCTTGCACCCGCCTTCTGCACGGGCGCCTTCCGGATCCGCCGGCAGCGGCGAACGTCCTGCGTTTTCAACCGCGGCCAGGTAGACAGCCTCGCCGGGTATGCCGGCGAACACCCGCCCCGGAACCACCGCTATTCCGGAAATCACATCCATCCGTGCCAGCGGCTCCAGCGTCACCACCACAGCGCCCTGCCCGTCAGTTTCCGGCTCTACCGCGGGGCCGCCGGGCAGCCGGGGGCGCGCCGAGGCAAGATCCCCGGCGGTCGTAAGGCACATGAGCGCTTCAAGCCCGTTGATGATGGCCCCGCAGGTGCCGCAGGATCCGTGGTGACAGGAATGCCGGTACGCGGGCACAACTCCGCCACCCGCCCGCAGCCGTTCCAGCAGGTCCAATACCGTGCGGTGTGGCTCCGCTTCGAGGCTGAAAGAAGCGTGTGAATCTCCATCACGTATGTTGAGGACGAGGGAAACCATAGCTTCGTTTTTGGTCGATCCGGGCATCATGGTAAAACCTCCGCGTACCAGTCACGCCAGGATGGCAGGACGAAGTCCCGGGTCCGGCAGGGTTCCAACACCCCCAAGGCCCGGCACACGTGGTCGGCAGCCTTCTCGGCCATGGCGCGCAGGACCGTGGCCTTGCCGCCAATCAGCGTGGCCATGCCGGCAACACCCTCCGGCGCGTGGTCCAGCACCATGAAGTCGCGGCTGATGTTCCGGCCGTCGCCACTCGTGCGGCCAGCCAGCGGGCGCGCCGCGGCCCACACCGCATGCACCGCACGCGAAGAGAACCCGGGTGCCAGCTCGTCTGCACGCGCCAGCATGAAGGCCACGTCCTCGTCGACAGGAAGGATTCCGTCGGGATTGTCCACGATGCGCTGCGTGGTGCCGATTATTGACAGGCCGCGCTGAGAAACGATGATGTCGCCGTCACCTGGTGGCGCAAGCCGGGAGATGACCATGTCTGAAACGCGGCCCCGGACGGCCACCATGGTACCTGGAGCCGGCGTTACCGGCACGTCCAGACCGGCCAGCTTTCCCACTACTCCGGCCCATGCGCCGGTGGCGCTCACTACGTAATCACACTCGATGCGCTCGTCCCTGATGGAACCTGCTTGCCGTACGAGCACAGCGCGCACGTGGCCACCGCTGGCCTCGACACCAACAGCCTCGGCAAACGGTCTGATCTCCGCGCCAAGCCGCTTCGCTGCCGCAAAAAACGACAGAGGCAGCCTGAATGCATCAAAGCTGCCGTCCGGCACCCACACGGTCCGCGTGGCGGCGGGGTTGAGGGCCGGTTCCCAGGAGCAGGCTTCCGCTACGGGCACCTCGCGCGCCGGGATTCCGGCTTCCTGGCAGGCCTCGATGAAGGCCGGCGCGTAGTCGGCCTCGTCGTCGCTCAGGGCCGCGAACACGCCCCCGTTGTATTCGATGGCATCAGGTACTATGCGGCGGAGTACCAGCGTTTCTTCCATGCATTCGCGGGCTATGGCCCGGTCACCTACGGCATACCGTGCGCCGGAATGCAGCTGACCGTGGTGCCTGCCGGTGGTACCGGAAGTCAGTTCGCCCTTCTCGAGCAGCGTAACGGAGAAGCCGCGCAACGCAAGATCGTAGGCCAGCGCGGCGCCGGTACCACCTCCGCCAATGATGCAGACACGTCCGGGATGCCTGGTTGGAATCGTTGGATCGAACATGGACGCGAGTATACAGGGGGCAAGGCTGGCGGGCAAGAACGAAGACAGTGATTTCAGGTTCAGGTTATCAATGCTGCATAAGCTCTTTGAGTTCGGCTACACTCATACCCGCAATCGCGGCAACTTCATCCGGAGCCATGCCGCGCGCAAGAAGCCTCCCGGCTATCTCTCTGGCTGTAGCTTGTTTTCCGCGTTCGATACCCTTTTCGATACCCTTTTCGATACCCTTTTCAATACCGGATGAGAGGCCTTGTTCAATTCCAAGCTCTTGCCCTTCTTTGAAGACGCGCTCCCGCCAAAGCCTGAAGTTTTCAGCCAACATGGATGGATCCTCCCCGCCTCTGATTTCTACATGGTCGTTACCGACCAGATCGGGCGCAATCTGCCTGAAATAATCATTCAGCCACCTGCTGAACAGATGCACGGCATCAGCATCCTCTTTCTTGAGTATATCGAAAAAAGAATCGAGGCTCAACGCAAGTTCTTCTGGCGGCACAGACTCTGCATAGAACAGAAGTGACACGAGGTTGCGCATGCCGAGCAAGGAGGGTGCCGAAAAACTCCGCTCTTCTATGACATAATAACTCAAGCATGGGATATAAGCGGAAGGTATGGTTGACTCTATCAACTCAGATATGTCGGTTTTGGCAGTCCACGGCGCAGAGCCATTGTACAGCACGATGGGAAATACGGCTGGGTACTTTCCCCCGCGAGGGCGTGCGGGTAGTGAGTCATAGAATTCGGCAATATATCGCAGAAGCCGTATCGGCATGCGTCGGTCCCTTCCAGATGACATCGCTTTCCCGGCTGGCAAACGCTTCAGTTACGAATTTCGTTTTGTACGGTTCCATTGATGAGAAGTCCAGGTGCTGTGCAAAATCTTCTAGTACAAAATTTTCCAGCAGTCTCCGCACAAACAGGGGATTTGAAAACAGTTCCGTGTACCGCGTATCGCTGTGGCGTTTCATGAAGGCCTCCGGAGACTTCACGCACCAGAAAGCACAGGCGCTTTCAATCGCAGTATTTTTTACGGGGTTACCGCTCCGGCTGTGGATGCGGCGCCCAGGCCTGCTGCACCGGTTCATCGGGAGCAGGCCGGCGACTGCGGGGCGAGCCGCCAGAAGAACCCGGCCTGTCGGTAGCGCCGGCTACGAAGAATCGCCTGGGACGGGTTCCGGCAGCGGGTTCGGCATGGCGGGCAGCAAGCTCCTCGAGTGACTCGCGGAAGGCCAGCCACTGGTCGTCATCGCAGTAGACCACATGCTCGAACAAAAAGGCATCGTCGCCTCGAGTAGAGGCGTCGCCTCGAGTAGTGTCTGAGGCTCCTATGGTGCGGTCGAGGAAGGCGCGCAGGCCATCGCGGAACCGGCGGCTTATCATGCGGGCAACTTCGTCGCGGATTGGCTCACCGCCGACGGCACCGCGGGCCGCGTCGGAAACGCTGTAGTGGCGGGCTGTCGGTTCATAGTAGCGGGCAACGATGCCGTTGACCGTCTCGGTCCGCACTACGGCAACAAGTCCGGCGGACTCCAGCACGCGCATGTGATAGTGCACCTTGCCTGGCCCCTCGCCCAGCATCCGCGCCACCTCCGTGGCGGTCATGGGCCGCCTCGTCTCCCTGAACACATGGATCAGCTTCATGCGGTAGGGGTGGGTAAAGGCTTTGATGCGTTCTTCTGTATCGAGCAGCAGCAGGTCGGTCATGGCTTCAGCATAACGTTCAGCTTATTTGAACGTCAAGGAAAGACTTCAGGTCCGGCCGTTGCCGTTTTTGCCGCCCAGTGGCAGGCGGTACTCCACCCAGCGCACGCGACCTGCCTCCACGGCCTCCCTGAGCGCCCGCTCGGTGGCTGAGAGCCGCGCGTCACCCGACTTGACCTCGATGAAGACGACCTCGCGCACCAGCCCGGCCGATGCGCCGGGGAAGGCGACGAAGTCCACTGGCTTTCCCAGGAAGCGCGCGTCGGCCGGATCGCAGGGAAAGTCGGGGAAAAAAGGGGCCAGCTGCTCGCCTATCTGGCCGGTCAGCACGGCGCGGGAGCGTCGCACGGCATCGCCACGGGCAGCGGTTTCGTCACCCTGGAAACGGCGCTCGGCCTCGAGGCGGCCCGAACGGCGGCCGAGGGCAAGCCCCAGCCAGAGCGCCAAAGCCGCGACCAGTGCGACGAGCACGATGACGAGGAGCATGAGTACCGGTACGGCGCCGCCGTCGGCTTGCGCGAGGCTCTGTATGAAGGGCATACTGACCTTACTGAAGCCCGTACGGGCCATGGCGGTCAAGGGGAACGGTGTGGATGACGATGCGATTGACGGGGCCGTACAGCGGGCGGCCGACATGGTGGCCAACGCCTCATACCTGATCGCGTTTACCGGCGCTGGCATTTCTGCGGATTCAGGCATGCCTACATTCAGGGGCTCAGGAGGGCTGTGGGGTTCCTACGACCAGCGCCACCTTGAGCTGGATTTCTTCCTGCGCTCGCCTGAACTGGCCTGGAAGACGATACGTGAAATCTTCTACACGTTCACGCTGAGCGTGGAGCCCAACAATGCGCACCGGGTGCTCGCACGATGGGAACAAGAGGGCAGGCTCAGACTGGTCGTCACACAGAACATAGACGGGCTGCACCACCGCGCGGGGTCCAGGGCTGTGGCCGAATTCCACGGTTCCTGCGATTCGCTCGTCTGCACGCGCTGCGGCAACAGGACGCCGGCCACGGCCGGGCTGGTAGCGCTGTCCCCACCCCGCTGTGCCTGCGGTGGCGTGTACAAACCCGGCTTCATATTCTTTGGTGAAGGCATACCGCCGGAAGCATACGAGGCTTCGTTCCAGGCGGCAGGCAAGGCAGACCTGTGCCTCGTGATTGGCTCCACCGGCTCGGTGTACCCGGCCGCCTCCATTCCGAGGCTCGTCAAGAGCCGGGGCGGCCGCATCATCGAGGTCAATCCGGAACCCAGTGAATTCACCAATGAGATCAGCGACGTGTTTGTGCCGCTCGGCGCCGCCGAGGCCCTGCACAGGATCGATGCCGCGCTGCGTGACAATGACCAGCATTCCGCCCCGGAGGCAAATTCTTGAAGCATGACAAACCGCTCTCGATAGTGTTCCTGACAGCGGCCGTCGGCCATGGCCACCGGGCAGCTCCGCTCGGAGCCGCAAGGCTCGCCGCCGCGTTGAAGGCCGCATCGGGGCTGGCCGGGCGTTTCCGGGTGGAGATCGTCGAGGGCGTTGCAACCGACACGCCCGAGGCGATTGCGGCCAAGGCAGCATCGTTCAGCCCGGACCTCGTCGGACTGTCCCTGTATTCATGGAACTCGGGCCTGCTGGAAGCCGCGGGGGCACTGGTCAAGGCCAGGCACCCTGGCGCACTCATTGTCGCCGGTGGCCCAAACGCAAGCGCAGACCCTGCCCGGCTCGTGGCAGCGGACAGCGGAGGCAAACGCCTCGCCGACCTCGTGGTCGCTGGCGAGGGAGAAGCGGCCATCGTGGACATCGTGAGGGCGATGCTGGACGGCAAGCCGCTGCCGGGACCGGTCATCCGCACGCCCCTCCTGGACCCCGCATCACTCAGCTCGCCGTGGCTGGACGGCAC
>JAIFMD010000171.1 GCA_020048755.1 Spirochaetota bacterium | reverse complement strand
ATGAGCGCCATGTACCTTGAACGCTGCCAGGAGTACATCAAAACGCCGCCGCCCGAGGACTGGGACCTCGTGCAGCGGTACCTGACGAAATGAAGTATTGACACTGCGCTTGCTCTAATCGTAGCTCGACCGCAGGTCATCTATCCGCAAGGCCGACGTAAGCAAGGCCGCGCTTGGTGCTTGCGCTTTTTTATCGCGACCTGCTATCGGGGTGAATCCTATGACTCGTTCCTCACCTGCAGCCAGATGAAAGCCCGAATCGCTGAAGCGTCCCGCGATGCCTTCAGCGGACAGCGCCACGTAGAACGCTGGTGCATTGGTTTTAAGCCGTATCGCCAGATCGCCAGACCTGGCCCCGTTTTTATCAACAGCTTCGACTTTCGCCGTGATGCCCGCTTCGACCAGCGTGCAGGCCTTCGGTTCCGTCAGGAACAGCACCGCGCGCCGCTCGTCCGGGTTGCCAGCGCCGACGCCGGCACCGAAGGTGACGCCGGCCCCAGAGGTGACGATGATTCTGGCATCGATGAAGGCCTGGTCAGCACCGACCGGAAGCTCCGCAAGCGGCAGGCTCCACAGGAGGGTGGCCGATTCGGGAGCAAGGATCGACGGGGAGATTCCCGTGGCGGGGGGCGCGGAGAGGGTGGCGACGGGGGAGCCGTCGAAGCGGCGCAGGGTCAGGCTGAGCGTTGCCGTCAGCGACTGCATGCCGTCGTTGACCGCGTAGGCGTATGCCATGCCGTCCTTGACGAACAGCGAGAGCAGCAGCGGGTCGAAGAAACGCCGCGCTTCGTGGTGCAGCACTTTCCAGGTGCCGTCATGTTCAAGGCTCGACCAGCTTGCGCCAGGCCAGACGTCGTTGAGTTGCCAGTACAGCGCTCCCATGCAGCGCGGCCTGTTGCAGCGCCAGTATTCCACGGCTGTCTTCATCGCCAGAGCTTGTTGCACCTGGGACAGGTACAGCGTCTCGCGGAATCCTTTAGGCATGCGGAAGTAGCGCAGCATGGTTTCCATGATGATGGTGTTGCCTCGGGGATGCCGCTGGTGGTGTTCCATGATGGGCGAACTGACATTGCGTTCGCCTTCCGGCGCAAAGGTGGCGATGGTGGCGTACGAAGGAAAGGACTGGAATCCGAACTCGGAACAGAACCTGGGTTTGATGGTCATGTACTCTGAAAACGGTTTGCCTTCATGCCAGACCGACCAGAAGTGCATGTCGCCGCGATTGTCGGCGTGCCAGTTGTCGGAAAAATCGTCCGGGCCTGCCGATGGTGACGATGGCCACCAGGTGCGTCCCGGATCCAGTTCTCTGACAATGCGGCCGACTGTCCCCTCGGTGAGGCGGTCGTAGTCTACTATGTAGCGGGCGGGGTTATTCTTCGATTCATCATACCAGGTTATCGCTCCGAGCGCTTCGTTGTTGCCACACCACAGTGCCAGGGCAGGGTGGTTCGCAAGGCGTTTGATCTGGTGCCGTATCTCCGCTTCCACGTCGGACAGGAATTCCCCTGACGACGGGTACAGGGCGCAGGAGAACATGCAGTCCTGCCAGACTAGAATTCCCAGTTCGTCGCACTGGTCGTAGAACACGTCGCTCTCGTAGCGGCCGCCGCCCCAGACACGCAGGCAGTTCATGTTGGCCGCAGCGGCTGAGTCCAGCAGATCGGCGTAGCGCTCCTGTGTCCAGCGGGAAGGCAGGGCGTCGGCCGGAATCCAGTTGGCTCCCTTGGCGAATATCCTGGTTCCGTTGACCACGATGGTCATCGATTTGCCGTCTTTGTCTTCGAGAGCGTCTATACGCAGGTCCCGGAAGCCAATGTGCTTCGTCATTTCATGCTGCTGGCCAATTCCGGAAGCGGGCCTGACTACCGCACGCAGTCCGTACAATGGCTGGGAGCCGTATCCGGCTGGCCACCACAATTCAGGTCCTGCGATACGGAGTGTCTCCCGCACGATAGACTCACCGGCCGCTACAATCAGCCGCCGTGAAGATTTTGCTCCAGCCAGTTCCAGTTCGACGACTGTATCCAGATCGCTTCCGGTGTGGAGTTCCAGCGTCACTTCGACGAGGAAATCCTTGCTCGGCGTTCCTTTCTTTTCCGGGGCTTTGTTCACATTGGCGCGGAGGTATTCTATCCGCGGACCATCAACACCTACGATGGCGGCACTATCATAGATGCCGCCGGTCATGAGGCAGGGGCCCCAGTCCCAGCCTCCCATGCATTGAGCCTTGCGCACCAGGTTGCGGTGCGGCGAGCTTACCGGATAAGTGGACGCGGGTATGGGATATGGCAGGTTTGCCGCGCGTTCCGCCGCGATGCGCTCCGGCGACCGTATCGTCACGGCCACCGTGTTTGCTCCCGGCTTGAGCACGCTGCCTGCGTCGACCCTGAAACGGCGGAACATGTTGCCGCTTTGTCCTACCACCTGGCCGTTTATCCGCACGTCTGCCATCGTATCGATCGATTCAAAATCGATGAAAACATTCTGACACGCAAGAAGGCTAGCCGGAACATCGACGGTGTGCGATACGATCCAGTCTTCGCGTCCTATCCACTGCAGTGCAAGCTCGTTCTTGCCATACAGAGGGTCTGCAACCTCACCTGCGGCGATGAGGGCCGAGAGCAGGTCACCTGGAACAGTCATGGGCCGTTCACTGCCATCGGAAACCCTCGTGAGGGTCCAGATTCCACCGAGTTCCAGTCGCTCCATGCAGGCCTCCAGACACAGAATTAAAAAAATCCCTGTTGACGGTTCAAGAGAGTCATGGTATAGCATGATTGGTTGAATAAATCAACCAACGAAAAACCGAGTATAATGCGGCGAATCCGCGGGGAGTGCTTTGTGGCCAGGGGTTCTGAGACGAGGACGGCAGCCAGGATTTTCAGGGTAGTTTGGCGCAAGCCCGGTATCAGCCGGGTGGACATCGCCAGCAGCCTGGGGCTCGACAAATCCACGGTGACCAACCAGATAAGCCGCCTCATCGAACTTGGCCTCATTGTTGAAACCGAAGAAGGCGAGGCTTCCAGCAAGGGAGGCAGGCGGCCCATTCAGCTCGTCATCAACAGGAAATTCGGGCGCATCATAGGTATCGAGGTCCAGCTAGGCCTCTACGTGGCTGTGGTTGTTGATCTTGCTGGCGAGGTTCTGGGCGAGCGTCGTGGAACGCTCGAGATTTCCTATGATAACTTTGCTGATAGCGTGCTCGGCATCATCGCGGAGACTACCGCCGAGTTTGGCTGCGGAGACGACCTCCTGGGCGTGGGAGTTGGCATGGGCGGTCTGGTGGACTCAAAGAAAGGGCGGATACGCTTCTCGGTACCCATAGGCATCGACAGGCCCATAGATTTTGGCAAGACCGTTTCCGCACGTCTGTCCGTGCCGTGCTCGGTAGAAAATGACGCCAACTGCTGCGCCTGGGGTGAACTTGCATTCAACCGCAGCGAGGAATTGCGGGATTTCCTGTTTGCCCTCGTGGAATACCGCAAGCCACTCACGAGGAGCCTGCGCGGCGGCATAGGCGTGGGCTTCGGGGTGGTGCTCGGCGGCAAGGTGTACTCCGGTGCACACGGCAACGCAGGCGAGTTCAGGAGCGTCTTCTGTGATGGCCCCGGCGAACTGCAGTTCTCTCTGCCAGAAGAAGAGCTTTCCAGGCTCGACAGCGATTCAGTAGCGCTGGCCCATACCGCTGACGAGCTTTCGAGGAACATGGCCATGCTTGTCAACACCATGGATTTCGACCGCGTGTACATAGGCGGCGATATCGAGGCCCTCGATATCGACCTCCCCGCAACGCTCAGGCGCAGGCTTGAAGAGAACTGGATGTACCCTGCGCCAAAAGATGTTGACATACGCTACTCCAGCCTTGGCGGCAAGGCCGTCGCCTACGGCGCTGCTGGCATGATTTTTGACAGGCTCGTTACGGAGCGCTTGCTGCCGGGGCTTGGCCAGGAATCCACCGCGTCTGAAAAGCACTGAGTAACTGCGGATTTTTCCGTTTGGTTGGGATTCGTCCCCGTAGGGGTTCGATATAGAACGGGTTTCGATACGGGCTCAGGGTCCGTTTCCAGGAGGTTCACATGAAGAGAACGATCATGGCGACCATTATGATCGCCGTAGCCGTCGCTGGCGGCTTCGCACAGGAAAAAGTGACGCTCAATGTCATGAATTATCAGCAGGCCGATCAGTCGGGCTATGCCGAGGATGTTGCCATCTGGGAAAAATTCCAGAAAGACAATCCCGCCATCACGCTGAACATCGAGATCCTGTTCAACGACCCCTACCACCAGAAGCTCCAGGCCTACGCCGCCGCAGGCACGCTGCCCGACGTATTCTACGTCTGGCCAGGTGCGCGCTCCGCGGTCATCCATGAGAAGAAACTTGCCAAGGATCTGAACCAGCTGCTCGGCGCGTCCTACCTGAAGGATTTCTCCGCGGCCGCTACCAACCCCGCCAACCAGCTCGGCAGGTACATGGCCATGCTTCCCCAGTCCTATACCTACACCTCGGTGATGTATGTCAACACCAAGTTGCTGGCTGACAACGGTTTCAAGCCACCCAAGACCTATGCCGACCTCAAGAAGATGGTTCCCAAACTCAAGGCAAAGGGAATTGCCGTGGCAATGCTCCCGAACAAGGACGCCTGGCCGATGCAGTCCTGCCTGTTCTCCACCGTTGTCGGCCGCATGGCTGGAGACGCGTTCATTGACTCGATCCTGGCGGGCAAGGCCAAGTTCACCGACAAGCCCTTCGTAGCCTCGCTCCAGGTTATCGCCGATCTGTACAAGGACGGCATTTTCTCCCGTGAAGACGTCCAGGTCGGTTATGGCGAGGCCGCCGGCATGTTCGCTTCAGGCAAAGCCGCCATCTACATAGACGGCGACTGGAGAGTCGGCGCTTACATCACCGACAAGGCTTCCGGCAAGGCGCTCATAGCTCCCGCCGCGCAGGACAAGGATTTTGCCCTTATGCCCTTCGTCTCCATTCCCGGAGAAAAGAACCCCGGCGTGCTCTCCGCGGTAGCCGGTACCGGCTGGGCCGTTTCCGGGTCGCTCGCCACCGGGTCAGCCAAAGAGAAGGCTGCCGTAAAGCTCATCCAGTACCTGTATTCACCTGAAGTCCAGGCCATCCGCTTTGGTACCGGTGCGTTCGTTCCCACCCGCAAGGGCGTCAAGGCCGCCGTCGAGCCGCTCGTAGCCAAAGTTCCCCTGTTCTACGCTGAAAATGCCAAGACCTCTTACGTGGTTGACGGCGTTCTCGACCCCGCCGTGTACAACGTCATCAATGATGGCCTCATCGCCATCGGACTCGGCACCAAGACGCCCGCCGTCGTAGCCGCCGAGACCCAGAAAGCCTTCGAGAGCTGGACCGCTTCCAGGAAATGACCTACGGGCGGCGGCCCCTCCTCCGGAGCCGCCGCCGCTTTTGCTGACTGTACTTCAAACAACGCGAGGAAACCCATGCAGACAAGAAACCGTATACGTGTTGAAGAAGGCCGTGCCTACTGGGCAATGGTGCTGCCTGCCTTCCTCATCTACCTGCTGGTGATGGCGTTTCCCATCGTGCTCTCCATAGTGCTGTCAGTTTCCAATTACGACGGCGGCAAGATGTTCGGCGGCGATGCCTGGGGTTTTGCGGGATTGCGTTCCTATGCCCGGGTCTTCACCGATCCGCACTTCTGGAACGCGCTTAAAAACAACGCGTACATCGTTATGATCTCTGTCTTCGGGCAGTTGCCTCTCGGGTTCGTCTTTGCCTATATCATTTACCGTAAACTTGTCAAATGGCCAGGTTTCTGGCAAGGCGTTTTGTACGTTCCCAACATCATCTCGGTCATCGTCGTAGGACTTTTGTGGCAGACAATATTTTCACCCAATGGTCCTATCGCCGAGGTCATGAACTCCATGGCCAGGGCAGGGTTCCAGTCAAAACTGGAATTGCTCTTTACAGCACATGGTGGTTTTACCATTACCGACGACCTGGTACAAAATATACTGAATCTGGCCGGTCCAGCCGCTTCCGAGTGGTTCACCAACCCGTTACCCGAACTCAAGGAACTTATCCTCTCGTATGAAGGTGCTCCTCATGCCGAACTGCTCGGCGACCTCTGCAACCTGTTCGTGCCAAAGTGGAGCCCCGAGTTCCTCACCAAGCCAAATCTTGCCATGCTGCCCATATTGTTTGTAATTCTATGGATGTACACGGGCATGTACCTGATCCTGTTCCTTGCCAACATGCAGAAAATCGATGTTCAGATCATCGAGGCTGCGCGCATAGACGGGGCTTCGGAATGGCAAGTCATGCGCTTCATCATACTGCCATCGCTGTCCGGTACCATAGTCAATTCTGCCATACTCGCGATCTCCGGTTCACTGTCCAGTTTCTCGCTTATCTTTGCGATGACCGGGGGAGGCCCATCCAGGGTTACCGAGATCCTTTCTATATATATGTTCAACAACGCGTTCCTCGGCAGGCCAAACCTGCCTCTGGCCAACGCCATTTCGCTGATCATGGTAGCCGTGAGCTTCCTCCTGATCGGATTGACCAAAGCCGTAGAGAAGCGCTACGGCGGCAAGGAGGACTAGCATGGGAGAAGAACTGCGGACGACGCTCGTGGACAGGCTAGGCGCGATAGCGGCCAAAGCAGTTGCCTATACACTGATGATCCTGTTCACGGTCATGACTCTGTACCCGATATTCTGGCTTGTCATGAATTCATTCAAATCGACAAAGGAATTCCAGGTAAGCCAGCTCTCAATGCCGGTCGAACCCACGTTGTCCAACTATGTAGAAGCCTGGAAAATGGGCGATTTTGCGCTGCTGTTTCCTAATTCCATCCTCTATACCGTGGGTGCCACTCTCGGCATCGTTCTCGTTTCTCTGCTGGCTGGCTTCGCCTTTGCCAAGATAGGATCCAGAGCGACGAAACCCATCTACAATTCCTTTGTCATCGGAATCCTCATCACGGCGCAGTCGCTCATGATACCGTTGTTCCTTGAAGTAAATCTTCTTGGTATATACAACACACGAATAGCAGTGTTGCTCGTCTACATCGGCACAGGGTTGCCGCTGGGTGTGTACCTCGCTACCGAGTATATACGGTCAATACCGAACGCCCTCATCGAATCAGCACGTATTGACGGGGCCGGATTCTTCAGAATTTTCTGGAAGATCGTGCTGCCCATGGCGATGCCAGTGGCGGTAACATTGTCCATCCTGAACATCTCCAATATCTGGAACGAGTTCGCGCTCATCAACATACTTGTGTCCCGCACCGAACTCAAATCCTTGCCGCTTGGCATTTACAAATTTTCAGGCTCCCTGTCCACTGACTATGGCAAGCAATTTGCCGCATTGACAATAGGCATGATACCCATGCTGCTCTTTTACATCATTTTCAGGAGACAAATAACAAAGGGCGTCGCGGCAGGCGCAGTCAAAGGATGAGGAGTCGATACATCATGAAGAGTAAGGAAATCAAGCAGGCCAGGCGCAGTGACGGATTTCCAGAGGATTTCCTTTGGGGCTGCGCGACGTCAAGCTACCAGATAGAGGGAGCCTACGACGAAGACGGGCGAGGGCTCTCCATATGGGACGCCTACTGCCGCGAGCCCGGGCGCGTATCGCGCGGGCAGAACGGGGACGTGGCCTGCGATTCCTACCACCGCTGGCCTGAAGATGTAGCACTGCTCTCAGATCTGGGCGTCGATGCCTATCGCTTTTCAGTTGCCTGGCCTCGTGTTCAGCCTGACGGACAGGGGCCTTCAAACCGCGCCGGCCTCGACTATTATGCGCGGCTCGTCGACGCACTTCTGGCCAAGGGAATCGAACCGTGGGTGACGCTGTATCATTGGGACCTTCCGCTCGCACTCGGGCAGGCTGGTGGCTGGACAGTCCGTGATACCGCATACCGGTTTGCCGAATATGCTGCAATCATGTACCGCGAACTCGGGGATCGTGTACATCGATGGACGACGCTCAACGAGCCCTGGTGTTCCGCATTCCTTGGTTACGAGCATGGAGAACACGCCCCCGGACTCAGAGACCGGGCTTCTGCCCTGGCCGCTACCCACCACCTGCTCCTTGCTCATGGACTGGCAGTCGGTTCGTTTCGGTCACGAGGTTATGTGGGTGAAATTGGGCTGGTCATCAATCCTGCCACGCCGCGCCCTGCGACCCGCCACGAGGCAGATCTGGCCGCTGCCGAACGGGCATCCGTGGAAAGGACCGGACTCTGGCTCAATCCCGTATATGGACTCGGTTACCCGGAGGCTTATCTAAAAGCACGCGGAGCCGACATGCCGGTCAAAGCCGGCGACATGGAAATAATCGCTGCGCCCATCAACTTCCTCGGCGTCAACTATTACAACGAGGATGCGGTTGCTGAAGCCCCTGCTACGCCGGCTGCACCCGATGGCTACCGTTTCGTGCCCACGGCCCTGCCCAAAACGGAAATGGGCTGGGATGTGGTACCACAGGGTTTGCGCCGCGTGCTCGGAAATATTGCCAGAACCTGGCCGGTCCGTTCTCTCTACGTTACCGAGAACGGCGCGGCCTATGCAGACGAGGCCGCTGCTCCCGTTGCCGCTGAAACGCAATCCGCCCGCGTCCATGACGCCGACCGGGTCGCGTATTACCGCGGGCACATCGCCGCCTGCCGAGATGCCATCGCGGATGGCGTGCCACTCAAGGGCTACTTCGCCTGGAGCCTCCTTGACAACTTCGAGTGGGCTCACGGCTACGATAAACTCTTCGGACTTGTAACGGTAGATCCCAGGACTCTGGCGAGGACACCCAAGGACAGCTACCTGTTCTATCGTGACATGATAGCCGGTTACGGGCTGGAGTAAGCCTCCCGCCCGTAATCGCCTACTTCTTGATGCGTTCTTTAAGGTCCGGCATGGTAAACCCGTACGTGTCCTTGAGGTCCCGCAACGGCACATCCACAGGCGTATCGGCGGGCAGGCCAAGTTTTGCAGCGACTTCAGCCGCTGTAGCATTCAGTGCGGTTGCAACCGCTGACAGGCTCATCGTGCCTTCCAGTTCAAAGCCTGCGGGAACGGTCAGCGTCGCGGCGCCGGCCGGTGCCGCCCTTGGTACGGGTGCTACGGCGGTTGTGGATGCTGCCGTTGGGGCAGCTTCCGTTGAGGCAGGCGCACCTGCCGGCGCAGGAACAGCAGCGGGTGCCAAATCGCCCGATTCTCCGGCATAGGGAATGCCGAGTATCTTCGCGACGGCGACCCGTACCGTGTCCGCCTCGAAGTCGTCAATGCCGGCCAGCGTGCCTGCATCTTTTATCATTGTGTCGGCGGGTACCTTTTTCGGGTCTACACCCGCCTCGCGGTACAGCCGCTCCAGCTCTACGCCGAACGATTCAGCCACCATGGCCCAGGTCGATGATCCCTTGATGTCCTCTACCATGAGCTTGCCTTCGGTGGCCATGGCCGTGAGGCTCGGCGCCGCGAATTTCAGCATGCCGGCGGCTTGTCCCACGAGCGCGGCGCCGCCGAATATGGCGAAGCCGAGCACGACGATGGTCCGCAGCTTGAAGGATTTACCAGCCAAAGTGACGCGCAGGGTGTCTTTTTTAGTGGGACAGGTGGTGACGCATTCCATGCACGATATGCATTCGGGAGATCCCACGGCGTCAGGATGCGAAACGTCGATATTCATGGGGCACGCTTTGTCGCACTTGGAGCACGAGATGCAGCTGGATGCCTCGCGCTTGATGCGGAACAGGGGAATGCGGCCCAGTATGGCGTTGACGGCTCCCAGAGGGCAGACGTACTTGCAGAATGCCCGCTCGTACAGCATGGACAGCACCAGTGATGCAACCAGCAGGATGAGGCCGACGGCGAACTCAGTCCACACCGCGATCAAACCGGCGGAGAGATGGCCAAAAGCGGCAAGCGGGTCGTATGGCCTGATGATCAGCGTTCCGGTGCTCCAGGTAAGCCAGACGATCGCGACGAGGATCGGATACTTGATCCAGCGCAGCACCGCGTCGAGCTTTTGCGGAACGACGAATCTGCGGCGGAAAAGTTTCTTGCCCAGCCAGCCGAATACGCCCTGCAGCGCACCGAAGGCGCAGAACCAACCGCAGAAAAAGCGGGACAGCACCACGCCCAGCGCTACGATACCGCCGAGCATGACGATGTTGCCCGGTTCGATCTTCTTTATGTACTCGCCGCCCGCCAGATACTTGAACAGCGTTTCGATGCCTCCGAAGGGGTCGAGCGCGTCGATGGATGGAATGCCTTGCATTTTCTGGTGCAGGATGACCAGGAGCGTGAGGCCTGCAAGCATGACGCCCAGCGTAATCCGCCTGGCAAGCTGTATCGGTTCAAGTTTCTTTGCCACAAAATTCTCCCATGTGTACTAGTATGTAAAAAAGCCCGCCGGTCTGGGCGCTATGCGCCAGATGAGGCGGGCCGCCGGTAGCGACTCAGGCCTTGAGTTCAGCCTTCATCGAACGGAACGTATCAGCGTCAATCTCGCCGCGGGCAAAGCGTTCGGTAAGAATTTCCAGCCCGCGGTCTTCAGCGTCGCCTGTTCCAGCCCGCAGGGATTTTCTGGTCCGTACGATAGCCACGATACCAAGTACTACAGCCGCAACCAATAAAACACCCATGCCTATTCCTCCCCAATGTGCCCAGAACGGAAAGCCAGCTCCAGCATAACTGCCATTGAAACCACGATACATATATACTCCTTCTTAAAAGTCTTGTTACATATGTATATGCATATATCGTGCCAATTTAATACATGAGGGTCTCTTAAAGTTAAATACATATAGTAAAAGAAAATGAGCTGTCCTTTTGCTTGCTTCGGCTTGCAGCACAGGCGCGCGAGGGCATTTTGTTCGCTCCCGTGGGCATACTTTTCCCGTTCAATACTGAAAAAGTTGCTGGATGCATGCTCCGGATGACACGGAGCGGTGCTGCCGTGTAGTATGCGGCCGTCTCGCAGAGGAGTATCACGGTGGGTTCCTGGAAAGCATACGCAGCCGGCATAGCCTGGTCATCAATATTCGGCCTCTCGTTTCTGGTCACCAAGGGTGCGCTCGAGGCCTTCAGCCCCGTTACGCTGCTCTTCCTCCGGTTCGCGTTGGCGACGGCCGCGCTCGGCGCGCTCGCGCTGGCTGGCGTCGTAAAACTGGGATACCGCGGCAAGCCAAAGCTGCCACTTGTTCTTATTTGCGTGTTTCAACCAATTTTGTACTTCACCCTTGAGACCTTTGGTCTGCGGGAGGTTGCCTCGAGCACGGCAGGGCTCGTTATCGGAGCTTTGCCGGCTGCAGTTGCCGCGCTGTCGGTGCCCTTGCTCCGTGAGCACCTCTCAGGGAGGCAGGTTGTAGGCCTGGTATTGTCGATAGCGGGAGTCGCACTCGTCGTGCTGGCCGGTGACGCAGGCGCGGGTGGCGCGGCGCACGACAGCCTGCGGGGTGTCCTGCTCGTTGTCGGTGCCATGCTCAGCGCTGCGTTCTACAACGTGTACTCGCGCAAGGCCAGTGTCAGGTACACACCCGCTGAAACGACTTTTGCGATGATGGCCACGGGGGCGCTGTTTTTTGGGCTGCTGGTCATTGTTGAAGGAGCAACGAGCAGTTGGGCCGGTCTCTTTTCTGGTGCGACGCCTGCAGCGCTTGGCGCGGTAGCCTATCTGGGCATACTGTCGTCGGTAGTGGCGTTCTTCCTCGTCAATCTGAGCCTGTCACGGCTCAAAGCCGCCCAGGCATCCATCTTTGGTACCTTTACGACACTTGTATCACTTGTTGCCGGCGTGCTGCTACGGGGCGAGCCGTTTGGTCTGATCCAGGTGCTTGGCGCATCCGGCATCGTGCTGGGAGTCTGGATGACCAATGCCCGAAATGCCCGGGGACCACAGGTCAGCTGATCGTCCGGAAAATTTCCATTCCGTAACCTGATGTTCAAACTCGATGCGACGCCTCTGTACTCCGTGTGCTATACTGTATACATCTATTGATGTTGGCGGCATTGCGATGAAAGTGAAAAACTCGACCATCAACCTCTGCCGGCGTACGCTGTATGAGTCACTGTCGGCGGAAACCATGGTACGGTTCGTACGGCTCGTAGACCCGGAATATGACCTGTACGAACGCTCGGGGATACCGCAGAACATACCCATCACCAACCAGATGGCGGCCGAGCGTATCGTTGAAGACATCGTCGGTGACGGCCGCTTGATAGATTTCATAGAAACGCTGCTCAAGGTAGATTCCGATGGATACATGGGGCGTGCTTACCCCATCAAGGGGCTGGGGCAGATCGTCAAGATACTGACCCAGGAAGGCTTCCTTTTTGACCGGTCTACCGGCCAGTTTTTCGAGAATACCCATGAGCGCGCGAGCCCCGACTGGGGCCGCCTCCATGATGGCGATGAACGGCAGGCCGCGGTACTCAGGCTCGATGTCGTTGCCAACTCGGCACTGGTTCAGCAGAATGCCCTGGACAAGATAGAGAAGGCGTACACCGGTCTCAGGACCATCGTTACCCGTGCCGTCGTTGGGCGCTTCGGCCGCGTCTGGTCCTGGGAAGGTGATGGCACGCTTGCTGCCTTCATGTTTGGCCAGAAGGAGCGATCGGCCGTGCTTGCGGGCATGGAGATACTCAACGAGCTGTTCTTCTACAACAGGCTGGCCAATCCACTTGACTCGCCTCTGCGGGTCAGGATTGCCACTCACGCCGGCCCCATACGCTACCGGGAGAACCTTATTGAGTTACTCAAGAACGATACCATCAAGGATGTCATACAGATAGAGTCCACCGCAACACCGCCGGATACGCTCAGTTCCTCCACAAACCTGTTCGTTTCAATCGACCGTGTCATCCAGGATCGTTTTGGCCCGGAGCAACAGGCGGCCATCTGCAAAGTCAGGCAATACGCCGTGAATCTGGAGAAACCATGAGCGTGTTTGTGTTCAGCGTCGACCATGCGATCGCTCCGGGCGCTGTTCTCAAGGCTGCTGCCGCGGTCCGGATCGTCAAGCTGGAACAGCTCAAGCTCCACAAGCCGCATCAGGGTGACGTTACCTATGTGGATTTTACCGGGCTCGACGAGGATGCACGCAGGAAAGCCCTGGCGACGATCCGGCGTCGCTGTGCCGGGGAGGCTTGGGGCATCATCGATCCGGAGGGAACCCTCGACGACCCCGCAATGATCTTTTTTTCGGGCGCCTGCGATTATCTCGGCCCGGCTGCATGCCGGGTCGGCATAGACAAGGCCAGGCTCAGGGCTGTGCTGGCGTATTCCAGCGCACGCCGGAATACGGTGCTTGACTGCGTGGCTCCGGCGATCCCGAACGGCGACTCGAGCTGTGATGAGAGCCCGCAAGCGCCATTCTGCGGCTGGAAATCGATCGTGCCCGGGACCGTCTATCCATTCTTCTTCCTGTACGTTTCGGTGTCAGCGCAGCTCAACCTCAAAACGAGGCTTGGCGAGGCTGGCTACGTCAACTTCCGAGACAGACTCCGCACTCTATGCCAGCAGACTTTTTCAGAAGCCGAGCCCCTCCTGTGGATGGAGACTGATGCCAGCGCCTTGTACCTTGTTCCACCGCAGGCTGCCAATGTCAGTGCCGTCACCGAAACCTGTCTCAGAATGCTGCTCGGAGCTCCCCTGCTGGGATACGAACGTCTCTATCTGCCATTTCCCATAACATTCTCGTTCGCACTGCACTCCGGCTCCACCGAGTTTGCGCCTCCGGGCAAGACAGGCACCATCGTTTCCGATGCCGTCAATTACATCTATCATCTGGGCTCAAAACATGCGGGACCAGGCCGCCTGACG
>JAIFMD010000086.1 GCA_020048755.1 Spirochaetota bacterium | reverse complement strand
AGGCTCGCCCCGCGTATCGCCGTCAGCGTCCTGCCGCGCAGGTTGAACTTGATGACGATGTCTTTGGCTTCGAGTATCGCGTCGCCTTTTGCCATGATGCTCTTCCTTACACGTGGTTGCGCGGGTCGGATGCGTCCGAAAACGCGTTGCCGAGCACATAAAACGAAATGGTGATGAGCGACAGGATGATGGTAGGGAACAGGAGCTGGTAGCGCAGTTCCGGCGACATCATGATCTGGCGTCCCTCGTTGACCAGGTTACCCAGCGACGGGATGCTCACCGGCAGCCCGAGGCCGATGTAGGTGAGGAATACTTCCCAGCCTATCGTCCCCGGTATGGACAGCGCGGTCTGCAGCATTATCACCGACACGAGGTAGGGCAGCAGGTTCCTGACGATGATGCGGCGGCTCGGCGTGCCCAGGCAGCGCGAGGCCAGGTTGTATTCGCGGTCGCGGATGATGACGATCTGGTTGCGCACGAAACGCGCCAGGCCCAGCCAGCCGGTGGCGCACATCGCTATCACCATGGTCTTGAAGCTGGGCCGGAGTATGTAGGCCAGCAGCATGAGGATGATGGTCGTAGGTATATTGTTTATCACATTATAAATTTCAGTGATTACCGCGTCGAATTTGCGCACATAGCCCCAGATGGCGCCGAACGTTATGCCTATGAGCATTTCAACGATGCCGACGATCAGGCCTATCGACAGCGAGGTCCGGGTACCGCTCCAGATCCTCGACCAGAGGTCCTGGCCTATCGTGTTGGTGCCGAACCAGAACTCGGCAGAAGGCGTGAGGTTGCGGTACTGCATGCTTGTGGCGGGATCTATGTGGATCTTCGTGGGGCTGCGCTGGCCGGGTATGAGTGGCTGCACGAAGGTGAACAGTATCAGCGTGCACAGGAGTATGAGGAAACCGAGCGCCACCTTGTTCCGGAGGAAGCCGCGCAGGGTTGAGCGCCAGTACGAATAATTTGAATACCCGCCACGCTCGCCTGCACTTGCATCGAAGTCGGCTGGCACGAACAGCGACGCATCGACCCCGGCGGCAGCTTCCCCGGCGCTGGATACCGCAGCCATCGCGGCCCCGGCTTTTTCAAGCAGCTTTTTGCGTGTCACCGTGATGCCTCGCTCTTTGAAAGCTTTATGCGCGGATCGAACAGAGCCATGAGCATGTCGCCCAGGAACAGGCCGATTATTCCCACCATGGAGAAAATCAGCACGAGCGCCTGCACCATGGGATTGTCCTGCCGCTGGATCACGTCCACGAGCAGTCCGCCCATGCCCGGTATCGAATACAGCGATTCTATGTAGATGGAACCCGATATCGTCATCAGTATCGACGCGGGCAGGTACTGGGCCATCGGCACATAGGCATTGCGCATCACGTGCTTTACCATGATGGTGGACTGTGACAGCCCCTTGGCCCTGGCCAGCTTGATGTAATCCTTGTTCAGTTCGTCCACCATGTAACGGCGCATCCACATGGCATAACCCGCGATGCCTCCCAGCGACATGGAAAGCGCCGGCAGTATCCAGCTCGCGGGCCGGTACTTGTCGAACAATAGCGGAAGGTGAAAGAGGCTCGTACCGTACAGCTGTATGAACAGGAGGTAGACGGCCATGTGCTTTGCCATCGACACGCCCATGCCGAGGCCGGCCGCCAGCGCAAGGCCGGTGGCCACGAGGCCGAAGCGCATGGAGTATGGCACGCGCGGAGCTATCACCTCGAGGACGGGAACATCCTTGCGGTAGATCGACGAAACGCCGAGGTCACCGCGCGCGAGGCCCCTGTAGAAGGTCCCGATCTGCACATACCACGGATCCAGGAGTCCCATCTTCTGGAGGACAGCTTCGCGCTGGCTCTCCGAAAGCTTGTCGTAGCCATCACCAAAGTAGCCTTCTACCGGCAGGAGCCGCATCAGCAGGAATACCGCCGTGATGACTATAAAGAGGGTTACAAGCGACTGCGCGAGCCGTTTCAGCGTGTACTTGAGCATCGATTGGTGGCCGCGTCCAGCGCACCGGTCCACAACCGGCTCCGCCTCTTCGGCTCTCCTCCTCATGGGACATTTGAACGCGCGTATCCTACCACGAATTTTTTTGAAACCGCAACACAATCGTAATATTAGTTCATTATATATTGGAGATTTGGAAAATAAAATATTATGAATTGTTTGACTTAGGGTGCGATTGATGAAATACTGATGCTGACGACGGTGTTACCGCCCCTCGACTCCTCTCTCTCTACAAGGGAACCACACATGAAAAAGAAGCAGGCTCTGGCCCTGGCCGTTTTTGCTATCGTAGCGATAGGCCAGGTATGGTCCCAGCGCAAGTCCGGAGACTACACGGAAGTGTATTCCGGTGAAGTGACAACGCTCAACTACCTCATTTCCGGCTCGGAGAACGAGCACTTCATGTTCGCCAACATGATAGACAACCTCATTGAATACGATCAGTACGGCGTGCTCAAGCCTGCCCTCGCTGAATCGTGGTCATCCTCCGCTGACGGCCTCGTCTGGACCTTCAAACTCCGCAAGGGCGTGCAGTGGTTCACCTCCGATGCCAAGGCGTATGCCGAAGTCCAGGCCCAGGACTGGGTGGATGCAGCAAAGTACATACTCACCAAGACCAATGCCTCCACGATTTCCGACCCCCTGTCATCGGTCATCCTGAACGCTGACGAGTACTATGAGGGCAAGATCAGCGACTTCAGCCAGGTCGGCGTCAAGGCAATCAACGCAACGACACTCCAGTACACCCTCAAGGCACCGGTACCCTACTTCGTATCGATGCTCAGCTACGTGACCTACCTGCCCGTCAACGGCAAATTCCTCGCCGAGAAAGGCGCAACCTTCGGCCGCGACAACAAGAATATCCTGGCCAACGGCGCTTACCTGATGACCGAGTTCGAGCCCCAGGTAACCAGGGTCCTTACCAAGAACAAGAAGTACTGGGACCAGAAGAACGTCAACATTCCCAGGCTCATCTTCAAGTACAACAAGGAATCCGCGACGCTCGCGCCCGAACTGTTCCTCCGCGGCGAGGTTTCCTACGCCGTAATCCCGTCCACCATACTGGATACCTGGATGAAGGATCCCGCCAAGAAAGCCCAGATCCACCCGGCCAGGGTCAGCTCCTACACGTACTTCTACGGCTTCAACTTCAAGCCCAAGTTCGCCGCAGAATACGAGCCGGAAAACTGGGCCGCAGCCGTCAACAACCAGAGCTTCCGCAAGGCCATATTCCACGCACTTGACCGCAAGGCCGCGATGCTCACCGCAGAACCCTATGCGCCGGACCGCCGCCTCCAGACCACGGTTACCCCGCGCGGCTTCGCAAGTGCCGGTGGACTGGACTTCGTCGCCACGGGCGACCTTTTGACCATCGCCAACACCAATTCCTACAACAAGACAAAGGCTCTGGAACTCAAGGCCACAGCGATGAAGGAACTGGCCGGCAAGGCCACCTTCCCGGTCAAAATAATGATGCCGTACAATTCCAGCGGCTCGGAGTGGACCAACCGCGTCCAGGTTGTCGAGCAGCAGCTTGAAGGCCTCCTGGGTACCGATTTCATCGACGTCATCCCGGTCTCGTTCCCGCCGACCGGCTTCCTTGCGGCTACCCGCCGCGCGGGCAACTATGCCATGCAGGAACTCAACTGGGGCCCGGACTATGCCGATCCCCAGACCTACACCGACCCCTTCGTCTCCGGCGGTACCTATGTCTTCCTGAACAACTCACCGTCCTTCCTGCAGGCCGACGGCAAAACCAGTTACGACAAACTCGTCGAAGCTGCGATGGCCGAGACCACCAACATGAAAAAGCGCTTTGAGCTGTTCGCCAAGGCTGAGGCCTTCCTTATCAACGAAGCGATCATAATCCCGTACGCACGTGGCGGCGGTGGATTCGAAGCCTCAAAGCTCGAACCCTTCACCTACCCCTACGCCCCGTTTGGACTTTCGGTCCTCAAGTACAAGGGACAGGTCGTCCTGCCCAAGGCGCTCTCCACTGAAGAATATTCCAAGCTTGAAAGCGCCTGGAACAAGGCCCGCGAAGCCGCGCTCAAAAAGTCAAAGCTGTAGGCGGTACATCGAAGCTTGTGTTTTTTCGTCGCAGGCTACAGCCCATGGTATTGTAGCCTGCCGCAGGATACTGCCTGCGGTGGTTTAAATCCCGGGTACAAGCTTCGATATACTACGTTGGATTACGGGCGGATTCCGGGAAACCGGGATCCGCTTTTTTTGCATCGTTCTGAGGTTTAAGGCTATTGGTAGAAGGTTGAACCCAGACCGGCGACCGAGTACAGGATGGCAGAAACGGCGCCAAGCTCCAAGGCAGCCCATAGCAGCGCCGCACGGCCGAGCGATCCGGGGCGATGTCCAGCAGATTCCACATAGACACCGACGAGCGAGCCGTCGCGCGGCGCGAACAGCGCTGGATCGAGCCTGCCTGTGGCAGAGCCTGCGACAGGGCCGCCTCCAAAACCCGCATCGTCGGGGCCAGCGCCGAGGCCGGCGACCATCAGCGATTCGGCGGGGCGGGGTTCAGCGGGCTCGGCATTGCGGTCGGTAGCGCCGGTTGCCAACAAGCCTGATTCCGGCAATCTGCGTGCGAACCCGTCGTCGCGCAGAAACGAGAACCAGGCGACCGCGAGGAAGGCCAGCATGGCAAACGGCATGAAAACCGATGCGTAGTAGAGGTTTCCAAACCCCCATACAGCCAGCGCGAACGAAAGGGCCGTAGCTCCAGCCGCGATGCCTGTTCCTGCCATAAAAGCCTGCATGCTTAAAAATCGCCTCAAAGTTGCTCCTGTACCTTCTGTTCACTGAACTCGGTTCGGCTCCCTGGCGACCTTCCTGCCCGGCCAAGTATGGAAGCGTGGTTTTGACTTGTCAAGAATACCGCCCCGGCGGCATGATGTCCGCCATGACCACAATCCAAACACCCGCAGCGGACAGACTGGCACGAAAACTGGACGGCATAGCCGCAACACCCGGCGCAAAACTCTCCGGCCTGGCCTTCGTCGCCCTTGAGGATGGCAAGGCAAGCTTTGAACACTACTCCGGAAGGCGCTACATCGATCCATCCGATTCCAGCAAAGATCTGCCGGTTACGGCTGAAACCAGATTCAGGATCGCATCGATTTCCAAGCCCTTCGTCGGCATAGGCTGCATGAAGCTCGTGGAGGCTGGCCTTCTTGACCTTGAAGCCGATGTTTCGGAGTACCTGGGCTGGCAACTCCGGAATCCTGCCTTTCCCGACATCCCCATAACGCCCGCGATGCTCCTGTCACATGTATCATCGCTACGCGACGACGAGAGCTACACCCTGCCCCTGAACCGTCAACTCCGCGAATTCTTCCAGCCCGGCAGCCCAGCCTGGGAAAATGGCGCGCACTTTGCCGGTCTGGCAGCGG
>JAIFMD010000164.1 GCA_020048755.1 Spirochaetota bacterium | reverse complement strand
CAAAACGCCTGCAACCTCTCGGCATTTTGCTGAATGAACTGCTGACCAACAGCATGAAGTATGCGTTTTCTGGTAGTGACACAGGTAATCTGGCGGTGACGATGGAGCTTGTTGATGGCATGATCACGCTCAGCGTTGAGGACAATGGCAGGGGAGTTCCGGCGTCGGTTTCTCTGGATGATTCAGCGGGATTTGGCTTTCAGCTCGTGCAGGCCCTGGCGTACCAGCTCCAGGGTACGGTGAGACTGGAACGCGGTGCTGGTACGAATGTCGTACTGGAATTCAAGCAGTAGCCTTGTGTTGTCAAAAGATGGCCCTCGGGTTATCGTCCGGTTCTGGTTCCGACCCTGGAGGCTTGCGTGATACAACCACTTAAAAACATCCTGCTGGTCGAAGACGAAGCCCTCATCGCCATGCATGAGAAGCTGGTCCTCGAGCGCCTCGGCTATGGAGTGCTGCTCGCGCTGACGGGTGCGAAGGCCGTTGCTGTCTTTGCGGCGGACCACTCCATCGATCTCGTGCTCATGGACATTGATCTGGGCAAGGGCATCGATGGAACCGAGACAGCGCGCATCCTGCTGCAGCATCGCGACGTGCCCATCGTGTTCCTCTCCAGCCATACCGAACCCGAAATAGTCGCAAAAACCGAGGGCATCACTTCGTACGGCTACATTCTTAAAAATTCCAATGTCACCGTGCTTCAGGCTTCCATCAAGATGGCGTTCAAGCTTTTTGATGCCAAAACCAGGCTGCTCGTGGCCAACAAGAAACTTGAGGCAACGCTTGAAGCGCTACCCGACCTTTTCTTTGAAGTTGGGCTGGATGGCAGCTACCATGATGTTCATTGTCCTGATCCGGATTTCCTCTTTCGTCCTGCTCAAGAGTTGCTCGGAGCGACAATTTCAAGCCGCCTGCCACCCGAGGTCGCAGAAACCATCATGGCTTCAATCAGGGACGCACACGTGCACGATGTATCCCGCGGAAGCCGGTATTGCCTCGATCTACCTACCGGCCGCAAGACCTTCGAGATTTCCGTGTCAAGGATCCGCAACACGTCTGAAGAGCCGCATTTCATACTGATCTGCCGCGATGTGACGGAACAGGTCCGGATCGATGAAGACCTGCAGGAGAGCAAGCGACATGCCGAGAGCCTCCTCAATGTATCAGCTGAAATCATCATGGCGACCGACCAGGCTGGCATCATCACGCTGCTCAACGACAACGGGCACAGGCTTTTCGGCTACGAGCCAGGCGAACTGATAGGCAGGACATGGGCCGAGGTCGGCCTGGTCGGTGAAACCCGTACCGAGGTAGTGAATTTCCTCGATGATCTGTTGCAGAAGGGCAACGAGACGCTCGTGGCCCACGAAAATCTGGTGCGCCTCAAGTCAGGAGAGCTGCGCTCCATCCTGTGGCACAACACCGTACTCAGGGACCGGAACGGCATGCCTGTCGGCATACTCAGTTCGGGTGAGGACATCAGCGAGTACAAGGAGCTTGAGGAACGCTACCGGACCATCATCGAGGTTTCTCCGGATGTCATCGTGGTGACCAACCTGCAGGGCCGCATGGTGATGTGCTCGCCCAAGGCGCTTCCCATGTTCGGTTTTGACTCGGTAGAAGACCAGTTGGGGCGGCCAGTGACCGACTTCATGGTGCCCGAGGATATGCCCAAAGCCCAGGGTAACCTGCAGCGCATGGCGGCTGGCGAGATTCTCGGAGTCGAGGAATACCGGGGACTACGGAAGGATGGCAGCACTTTTGACATGGAGATAAACGGAGAATTCATCCGGGACGGCGATGGCAATCCTGAAGAGATCCTGTTTGTGATACGCGATACTACCATCAGGAAGCGGCTCGTCGGAAAGTACAAGCTGCTTTTTGACCTTTCACCGCTGGGTATCGCGTTGCTTGACCATACTACGGGCAATTTTCTGGATGTGAACGCAGCCTTGCTGGGTATGCTCGGCTACGGGCGGGATGAGGTGCTGGCTCTGGGTTACGCCGGGCTTACCGCACCGGAGTTCCAGCAGATCACCCGGGACCGGGTAGGCAGCATGAAAACCCTTGGCCCATTCCAGCCTTATACCAAGGAATACATACGCAAGGATGGTTCCCGGCTGCCGGTATCGGTCAGCGG
This sequence comes from Spirochaetota bacterium, assembly GCA_020048755.1. Classification (GTDB taxonomy): domain Bacteria; phylum Spirochaetota; class Spirochaetia; order Treponematales; family UBA12059; genus SZUA-370. The sequence continues at coordinate 11,927 of JAIFMD010000164.1, read as the reverse complement.
CGTGGTATTTCTGGATGGCGAGAAGCGGAAGGTCGTCTGGGGCCTCATAGAGGATATCACGGAGAGGGTTGCCGCTGAAAAACAGGTCGGCGCGCTGCTCCAGGAGAAAGACCTGATCCTGAAGGAAGTCCATCATCGTATAAAGAACAACCTGGCGGTGATCCGGAGCCTGCTTCTTGTGCAGGCACAGGAAGCGCCTGATGATGTAGCGGCCCAGGCATTCAAGGCAACCGAGAGCCGGGTACAGAGCATGACGGTGCTCTACGAAAAACTGTATGAATCCGCCAACTTCAGCGAGGCATCGTTGCGTGATTATATGCCGGCTCTGACCCGGGAAATAGTGGCAAATTTCCCGCAGGGTTCCAGTGTCAAGGTTGTATCGGACATCGACGATTGCACGCTCGATGCCAGGCGCTTGCAGTCACTGGGCATACTGCTGAACGAGCTTGTGACGAACAGCATGAAGTATGCTTTTACGGAGCGTGATTCTGGCACCATTTTCATTTCAGCGGGGCTCAATGATGGTCGTCTTGTCGTGTCCATCGGCGACGACGGCATTGGCCTGCCCGAGGGGGTTGAACCCGGAGCTTCCTCCGGCTTTGGCCTGACGCTGGTATCGGTGCTTGCGCAGCAATTGCAGGCCACACTCCGGCTGGAGCGGGGCTCCGGCACGCGGGCTGTACTGGAATTCACAGTCTAGCTACACCAGGAAGTTGCGGAATTCGATGAAGATAGCCCCTCGCCTGGCGTTCCTGCTGGCTATGCCGGTTGCCGATGGACTGGTGCAGCAGGAAGCCGCCATTCTGCGGAGCTTGACCGGTTTACCACATAGCCGGATTTCGTCTCGATATACCTGTCACAGTTTTCGTAATATGCCCTATACTCCTGACCATGCAACGGGAATACCTGATGGAGAACGAGGCGGAGATCCGCCGGCTTGAGATGAAGACCGAGGCACCGGTCGTAGAGGCGTTTGCGTTGCGGGCGGGCCTCAAGCCAGGCATGCGGGTCGTGGATATCGCCTGCGGAGCCGGTGTGACGACGTCGATACTGGCAGGGCTCGCCGGTGAATCAGGCTCGGCTGTAGGGATTGATGCCTCGCGGGAGCGCATCGAGTATGCCCGGGAGCGCTATGGCGATGCGCGCACGAGCTTTGCCGTCCGCGATTTCCTCCAGCCCATCGAGGACCTCGGCAGTTTCGACTTTGCCTGGGTCCGCTTTGCCCTGGAGTATTACAGGGCAGAAAGCTATGACATCGTGCGTACTGTCTCCTCGCTGCTGGCAAAGGGGGGCATCCTGTGCCTCGTCGACCTCGACCACAATTGCCTCAACCACTGGGGCATGAGTACACGGCTCGAGACCGCCCTGGGTGCGGCAATGCAGTTCATGGAAGAGCATGCCAATTTTGATCCGTACGCCGGCCGCAAGCTCTACTCGCATCTGTACCGGCTGGGCTATGCAGACATACAGGTGGAGCTCGGCGCGCACCACCTGATTTATGGAGAACTGCGTTCTGTGGACGAGTACAACTGGATACGGAAGATAGAAGTGCTTTCTGAAAAGCTGGATACCAGGTTACCCGGATACTCCGACGCCGGTGAATTTCTGGACGATTTCAGGTCGTTCTTCAGGGAGCCTGGACGCTTTACCTATACGCCCGTCATCTCCGCCTGGGGTCGCAAGGGATAACGACAGGGTAGACAGGGGCGGCGCGGTTTCGCTGGCCGGTACGCAGATCTTTCCTTCGTTCAAGGCCACGACCAGTGCCTCGATGACCGCTCTGTCCATGTGGCTTGCGCCTTCAGCCCTGAGCATCTTTACCGCCGCATCTATGGACAAGGGCTCGTGGTAGTGGCGCCGGGCCGTGATGGCCTCGAAGAAATCGGCTACGGCTATTATCCTTGCGCCCAAGGGAATTTCGCTGCCCTTGAGTCCGGATGGATAGCCCGTACCGTCAAGCCGCTCGTGGTGCGACCCCGCTATGAACGGAACCTGCCGGTACATGCCTGTAAAACTGATCTCTTCGAGGATCTTCCTTGTCTTGACTACGTGGGTCTTTATTTCTTCGCGTTCCTCGGTGGACAGGGGGCCGCTTTTTTTGAGTATCGAGTCCTGTATGCCTATCTTGCCGTAGTCGTGGAGCTGGGAGGCAACGCGTATGACCTCGGTGAGGTCGGCCGGAATGCCCATCTGGCTGCAGATTGCCATCGAGTACTCGGTAACGCGCTCGGAATGGCCCGCGGTGAGGTTGTCCCGCGCATCTATGCTGGCCGCGAGCGTACGGAGTATGGAACGGAACTGGAGCTCACGCTCCTCGGTCATGAGCGCGTTGTGGACGCTGATGCCTATCTCCGGGGCTATGCCCATGAGGAGATTGATGTCGCTTTCTACCAGGGGGCGCTTGCTCGAGATGTTGTCGACAGCAAGTATGCCAAGGCAGTCGTCCTCGTACAGTATGGGACAGCAGATGAAGGATTTGGAACCGATCTTCCTGAGGAACTTCAAGCTGTGCCTTGAGAGGTTGTTTTCTATGTCTGTTATGTCGTTGACGAGGAAACTCTTCCTCTCGCGGTGGCAGCGCACGAAGACGCCTTGCGAATCGGGATTGTCCAGATGGAAACTGGCCTGGCGCATTTCCTTGACCATGGCCCGGCCGTAGCCGAAGCCCGAGCGGAATTCCAGATTCTTGCCGTCATCGCTGACAAGCATGATGAGGCCGCGGTCATATTCCAGCCGTTTCTGCAGGAGGCCGGTAACCTGGGTCAGCAGGGCATCGGTCTGGTTGTACTTGCTTATGATGTGCCCCATCTCGTTGATCATCAGGGCGTTGGTGTAGGTGCGGTTGGCATTGCGCAGGAACTCTTCGGAGGTGGAGCGCAGGTTTTCTATGGCGGAGCTCAGTTCCCGCTTTTCAAGACGCTCGCAGATCAGCGACAGCATGAGCACAACCATGACTGAAATGCCGGTGAGCAGCGGGACCAGCCCGGGTGACAGGCCGGCTGCAACCGTCGTGCCCAGAATTGCAGTTCCTGTAGCGATGAGGCGCATGCGTTTCCAGAGTTCTACCCCGGATTCACGCCACGAGATGGAGTAGGTACAGGATGTTCCGCCCTTGAAAATGCATTCATCATGCACGATGAGGGGCATACGGTAATTGAATCCCGCTACGATGGCCTCGAAATAGCCCATCCGGTTCTCGCACTGGTAGGGTTTTTCAGTTACTCCGGCCAGTGGTACCACCGTCAGTTCTATTTCTGTCTTGCTTATTCTGCGCGAAGTGTAGCTGGTGGAGCGAGTCAGGTTGCCGGCTATCGTGCCTATGGTCTCGAAGACCTTGGCCGGTCCCGCGAGGCCCAGTACGTAGCGGGTCAGGAGCCCGAGCCGCTCGGGTGATGCGCTGTAGCGGCCCGCTTCCCGTGCTATCGAGGGATTGTGCGTTGCCCGGACGAGGGTCTCATGGAAGCTGTCCACCTGTTCCTGTGTAAACCAGTGGCCCTCGTCTTCCACCTGGTACTGTTCCATCCCCGAGCGGGCAAGCAGTTCCGCGATGTTGACGTGGCTGTAGCGGCTTCTGACCAGCTTGAGGAACGATGTTATGATGGCGCTGCTGTAGAGGGGGGCTGACTCACTCACTGCCGTGAAGCCTGTCGTCACCGTCACGGCATGTCTGCTTGAAGGTCGAGCGTATGGAACTGAAATAACCATCAGAGCGGTCGGTATCGAGTATCCACAGGGTATACTTTTTCTCGGCAGGGAGGGCGTTTCGCTCCGCGTATGCGGCTGGGTAGACGAGTACGGGGAGGTCTTCCGCCTTGTAGTGCCGCATCAGCGTGCGCAGTCCCGCCATGAGTACGGCGGGGTTGGTGCCCTTGTCGTCGACGACGAAGGCGTGCACGCAGTTGGTCAGGTTGGAGAGGTTGAGCCCGAGTTCCGAGAGTGTGAGCGAGAACACGGCCTTGAGCCTGCCGTCCTGCCGGAGGCTGAAAAGGTGGCGTTCGCGCCTGAATCCCTGCCGGCTGAATTCCGTGTCGAGGTCGCCATCGGTATCGGCGCCTGGTGCCAGGTCCAGTGCGTCGAGCATCAGCCCTCCGGAGGAGGCTTCGTAGTACTGCGCGAGTGCTTGCAGGTCCGCCTCGCCCGCAGGGAAAAGCTGGAAGGATGGTTCACCCGCGGTGTCGTCCGCCACCGGTACGTGCAGATAAGAAAAGACGTCGAGCGAGGAGCCCTTGGGGTCGGCTATGTCCCTGGCGACTCCGCTGAAGATGCGGCAGGGGAACCTGTTTTCCTCGCGGAAGTAGCACATGAGGTAATCCATGTGGGCGGACGGCTGGCGGTGCACGGCATTGGTGTAACGGCCGACCTGGTCGAGTACCTCGACGCCGGCCATCCCGTACCCGTCACGCGAGGCTGCGTGGTGGTGGATTATCCAGGCGTTGGAATAGAAGTGTACCATGGACATGTGGCCGAATATCTGGCCCTTGTCTTCATATATGAAGTGCCGGGCTATAGAGGGACTCCCCAGGTAGAGCTTTTCATACGTGCGCTTGAACTCGGCCTTGCGCGCTTCTATAGAAAGGTACTTGGCCGGGTAGATGAATCCCGTTTCAAAGAAGAACCGCCAGAGTTCCTCCATGTCGAGGCTGCCGCAGACGCGCAACCTGTCATTGGAGGCGTTGTGGAGGAAGGCGGAGAGCCTGGCCTGGTCTTTCGTCTCCATGTCGAGTATGACGATGCCGCAACGGACTGAACCCGCCTTGCCTTCTGCCTGCATGACGTTTCGGTATAGCACCTGGGCCCGGCACTGCATGACTGACTGGTTCGCTATTTCAATCGAGAGTTCGGGAATGATCATGCCAGGCAGGAGCACCGAACGTTCAAAGAACTCCTCTACGCAGATTCCTGTTCCTGAGATGTCCTTGACCTGCAGGTATATCCTTTTCCCCGTGAGGGGATGGATGAAGTAGGCGGCTGGAGCGGGGGCCAGGACCTGTCTGGCGTTCCGGAATTCCTGGGGGCGGTAGCGGCGCATATTGTTGAAGGTGGGTGCAAGGACCAGTCCGCGCCTGGCGCTGGCCTTGTCGGTATGGGCCGCGAGGCACTCGCCCGAGTACAGGAGTTCGCCATCGCGTGACAGCATCACCATCACCGGATCAACGGGATTGATCCAGCGGCGTGAACTTGATAGCCCGGTTTCGAATTCTACCCTGAAGGACAGCGCGTTGAAGTCTGCCAGCGTTCCGTCAAAGCTGATCCCGGCCTGGACGAGCCGTGCCTGGATGCCTGTGCAGTCGTGCCGTTCTATCCGCCTGATGCCTTTTTCGTAACCGGATCCTGAAATCCTGAACCTGACTTTTTCTGCGTCGAGTTCGATGACTTCAACCTTCGCGGTTACATGGCTGTGCCCGTCACTGACCAGGATGCCGTCGCAGGCGTAGCCCTTGAGCCTGTCCGGGGACAGGCCCGGCGGCATCCACCGGCAGTCCAGCATTTCACCGCTGCACGGGAGAGGAAAGGCCTGGCAGGACAGGAGGCCGCCGTGTTCCAGGTGCCTGAACGTCGCGAATATGGTGCCTTCACTGAAATTGATGAAATTCAAGCGGTTCATCAGATCGCTGCGCTTCATCCGCTTTCCGGATTCAGGAGCGGGATCGGGTGCCGGTTCGAGGCAGGCAACCGCCGGAGCTATCCGGCTGACGGTACCGATTTCTTCTCTCATGCTACATATCTCGGCAGAAATCAACGTGACAGATATACTCTGTAATGCAACATTGTCAGTGTTCAGGCAAGAACGATTCCAGCCGCTCGCCGAGGAGTATATCCATGTCCACGAACCTCAACCTGTGCCGCATTCCGGAGACCGGCCGGGATATTCTCCTTGATCTGTCCATGGCCAGCCGCCACGGGCTCGTGACCGGTGCTACGGGTACCGGCAAGACGGTTACCCTGCAGGCGCTGGCGGAGGGCTTCTCCCGGGCGGGCGTGCCGGTACTCTGCTGCGACGTCAAGGGTGACCTCTCCGGGCTTGCGGCCGCGGGTGGTGCCAATACAAAAATAGCGGCCGCGTTCGGCAAACTAGGTCTTCCCGAGCCCGCCTGGCTGGCCAACCCCGCTGCTTTCTGGGACGTGTCCGGGGCGAGGGGGCATCCGCTGCGGGCGACCGTGTCGGATCTCGGGCCGCTGCTCCTCGGCAGGCTCCTCGGGCTCGGTGACGTGCAGGCCGATACGCTACGGCTGCTGTTCAGGATAGCCGACGAGCGGGACCTGCCGGTACTCGACCTTGCCGACCTGCGGGCTTTGGTCGAATGGGCAACCACAAACGCAGCCGCGCTCAAGGCGGAGTACGGGCTGATGTCCAGCTCCAGCCTTGGAGCCATACAGCGGTCGATCCTGGTGCTCGATGACACCGGCGCCGGGCGCTTCTTTGGCGAGCCTGCGCTGAACATCGATGACCTGATCCGTATCGATGCGAGTGGCCGCGGCGTCGTCAACGTGCTGGCCTCCGAGGACCTGATGGCGGAGCCGGCCTTGTATGCCACCGTGCTCCTGCACCTCTTAGGCGAGCTGTTCGAGGAACTGCCCGAGGCTGGCGACCTCGCAAAACCAAAACTGATACTGCTTCTGGACGAGGCGCATCTGCTGTTCGACGATGCGCCCAAGGCGCTGGTGGAGGCGGTGGAACGGACCGCGCGGCTCGTGCGCTCCAAGGGCGTGGGGCTGTGGCTCGTTACCCAGAGCCCGCTGGACGTGCCGGAATCGGTGCTGGGCCAGCTCGGCAACCGTATCCACCATGCCCTGCGCGCGTATACGCCAAAAGACAGGAAAGCCGTGGATTCCGTTGCCCAGACGCTCAGGCCCAACCCAAAAGTCGACGCGGCCTCAGTCATCACCGAGCTGGGCGTCGGCGAGGCGCTGGTATCCTTCCTCGACGCAGACGGGCGGCCGACCCCGGTGGAGCGCGTGCGGGTGGTGCCGCCCGCTTCGCGTATCGGCGCCCTGCTGCCCGCTGAGCGCGCCGCCCTCGTGGCCGCATCCCCGCTGGGAGTCCGCTACGCGAAGGTGGTGGACCGCGAGTCAGCCTATGAGATCCTCAAGGGCAAGATGAGCGGCCCTGCCCGTAACGGTGCGGAGAATACGTCACGTACCGGCGCGGGCGTACGGGAGCCTACGATAGAAGAGATTGAAGCGGAACTGCGCGGAATTCCACTGCCGGGCCGCGTGGAATACGATGAGCCGCACTTCGCCAATGAGTCTGGCTATGAGGACGAACCTGCAACACGCCAAGCCGCAAAGCCGGCTGCGCGGGCGGCTGCGGGCCGCGTCGCTGCGAGCCGATCCTCGGCCAGCCGGTCACGCGCTCAGGTTGATGGGACGGCTGGCGGCTTCGCGACGGAACTGGCACGCGTGGCGCTCTCGGCCGCGGGCCGGGAACTGGGCAGGCAGGCGGTCCGCAGCATCCTCGGCACGAGGCGGCGCAGGCGCTGATCATCAGTGAGGTTACAGCCGGGGCAGGCGTAGCGGCAGGTTCAGGACAGTCCCTGTCGTCGACCTTGAAAACTTGACGGAATGAATGCAATTGAATAAAATTGAATGCAGAGGTTAGCTATGGCAAAGACGGTAACAATACGGGTTGACGATGACGTGTATACGATGTTCAAGCTCGCAGCGGACGGGCAGAAACGCACGATGTCAAACTTCATCGAATATGCTGCCCTGGCTTATCTGGCCAACGACATGTATGTGGGTGAACCGGAGATGGACGACATACTCAAGAACGCATCCGGGCTGCGGGCCGGCCTGAGCGATGCCGCACATGGCAAGTACACGATACGTGGCTGATTTCAGGATAGCCGAGACCGAACATTTTCTAAAAAAAATAAAGGAACGGCCCTACGCGTCACTGTATGGAAAAATAACCAGCTACGTGTATCCCCTGCTCAAGAAGAATCCCTGGTTCGGACCCAACATCAAAAAGCTGCGGGGCGAGTTCGAAGGCGTATACCGCTACAGGATAGGCGGGTATCGCCTTTTCTATGTGGTACGCGAGGACGAGATTCTCGTACTCGTCCTCGATATAGAGCAGCGCAAGGACGCGTATTAGCGCTTGACCAGCATCATCTCGTAGTACTGCTTGCCGTCCTGGTCGGGTTCGCTGCGGTCTATGCCGTGGATGTCGCCTGCATAGCCGGGAAAGCGGTGCTCGAAGTCCTGCCTGGCCAGCAGGTACTGGACGATGGGCAGGGTTTTTTCATTGAGTTCCTCGCCGCCCATCATGATGGGGATGCCCGGCGGGTAGGGGACGACCATGACAGCCGTGGTCCGAGGATTGCGGACCGGGTCCAGCGCGTCGAGGCGTACGAACTCGACGTTCTTTTTGACTATGGCACGGTAGGCGTCCGCTGGGATCAGGGTACGGTCGGGGATGATGCGCGACGAGCGGACCATGGCCTCGAGGAGGCCGCGCCCGCGGATGTACTCGTGCATCTCCTGGCAGTGGTCCCGCAGGCCCAGCTTGCTAGCAGATGCCGTCGTAGGTGGAGTTGGTCAGAACAGACATGACGTACCGCTTTGACTTGTCCACGGTGTTGAAATCTACCGGGCCGATGATGCCGATTGCGTTGCGCACGGGCACTATGTAATCGGGTAAGGCCTGGATTGCTTGCCCAGGGCTTTCATCATTGCACCTCTATCTCCATACAGTATGCGGCTGTCTTGAGGGCGTCAAGGTGAAGGTTCTCAGTAAGGTTTTTCTGATTTGTTCCTGTATCAGGAACAAAAACAGGTAAACGTTCTTGACTCAGGAACTAAAGTGCGTAATTATCATTTCATGATGGATGATTCGAAATTATTCGAGCTGGAAGCAGCAATGAAACGCCGTATTGCTGCCTTGCCGGAACGAATCAGGTTATGTACCACGGAGCGGGGCCTGATGCCTCGGGCCCTGATGCTCGTTGGTCCGCGCGGCGCTGGAAAGACCACCTTTCTCTTGCATCATGCCTTGAACCGCGGGATGCTTTATTTTTCCGCCGACAACCCTATGCTTGGCGGTGACTCGCTCTACGAAATCGTCAAGGCGATATTGCTGGCGGGTTTTACGGGCGTCATCATCGACGAGGTTCATTTTGCCCGCGACTGGAGTATTCACCTCAAGGCGATATATGACGACTTTCCTGGGCACCAGCTCTGGATAAGCGACTCGTCCACGCTGGTGCTCCGGAGCGGCCTTGGGGACCTGTCAAGGCGTTACGTGCCGATGCGGCTGCCACTCCTCTCGTTCCGTGAATACCTGTTCCTGGAAACGGGTAAGGAATATAGGGTCCGGGATCCTTTCGATAGTAATGCGCCGCTTGATCCTCAGCCTTCCCCTGAAATTCTTGCACATTTCAGGTCATACAGGGAGCGGGGTACCCGTCCCTTCTACCAGGAGGGCAATTTTACCGACAGGCTCCTCGGAATCCTGGAGAAAACGCTCTACTTCGATGTGCCGTTCTTCCTTCCTTCCATTACCGATGGCAATCTGCGCCTCATGAAAGCGATAACCGGGACGCTGGCTCAATCCGACATTCCGCGACTGCAGGTACGCTCGCTCTGCGCGGATTGGGGGATCGGCGCCGAGAGGCTCTACCAGCTTCTGGAGGTCATGGAGTCCGTAGGGCTACTGCGTATCATCAGGATCGAAAACGACACTAAGGCAAAATCGGTGGGCGACAAGCTTTTTTTCTCTGACGCGGCATTGTACCCGGCCTTGGGTGGTAGCCTAGGCACCGCGAGGGAAGCCTTGGTGTCAGCTCTCTGTGCGGATGCCGGTTGGAGCATCGAGTCGGCACGGGACGAGACGAGCGGAGACTTCGTCCTCTCGAGGAAGGCTCCTGCAGGAATCAGAAAGCTGAAAATCGAAGTTGGAGGAGCTTCCAAGAAAATGAAGAAGGCGGATTTTGTAATCCGTGATGACCTTGATTATCCGGCGGGCAACGCAATACCCTTGTGGCTGCTGGGAATGGGCTACTGATAATCAATGGAGGTTTTCAATGAAACAGGTACTGCAGCGCATGGCCGAGTACAACGCCAAGGCCATGGAGGCCATGCTCGGGGTGCTGGAAAAGGCGCCGGCCGATCTTCGAGGCAAGGATGTGGGCGCATACTTCAAGAGCATAGACGGCATCGTGGAACACATGGCCTGGGCCATCGTGCTGTGGCTCAAGCGCTATGCAAGCTTTGGCAGCTACCCCTGCCTGCAGGCGAGCGAACTGGTCACGAGGCCCCTGGATGCCATCCGTGACGAGTTCAAGGGCAACCGGGTAAAGACCGCCGCACTGCTCCGCGATGCGGGCGCATTGCTTGGCTACTTTGTCGACGAGTTGCCGGACCAGGAATTCGACCGCCGGGTACAGTACAAGACCACCGACGGGCAACCCTTCGAGCGTACGTTCTGGCATACCATCATGCAGGTGCTCAACCACGGCACCCACCACCGCGGCGAGATATCGGCCATACTGGACATGAACGGCGTGTCCAACGACTTCAACAGCTTTACGACCTACATGCTGTGATCGATGCTTGCAGGCAGGCTTATAGTATCTCCTTGACTATCCTGGCCATGTTGCCGTAGGCAATCTTCTCGACGTCTCCGGCCGTATAGCCTTTGTCGATGAGGAAGCGGCAGAATGCTCCGGCTTTGGAGGCGTCTTCAAGCCCTATGGCCGCACTGCGTGAACCTGGCTGCAACGATGACATGGTGCCGGGATCGAGGTAATCCACGAAATCGAAACCCAGCCCCAGATGGTCGATGCCGACCAGGTTGGCGATGTGGTCTACGTGCCGGAAAAGGTTCTCGGTGTCGGGCTCGCTCGGGTGAATGAAATCGGGCCATGCGTTCATGCCGATCACGCCGCCGCACTCCGCGATGGCCTTGATCTGGTAGTCCTTGAGGTTCCTTGCAACCTTCCGCAGTTCCCAGGCATTCGAGTGCGAAGCGATAAAGGGTCTGGTGGCGTGCTCGCAGATATCGGTGAAGGTCTTCTCGTTGGCGTGCGAGACGTCGACGATCATGCCCAGTTTTTCCATCCTGGACAGGGCCTCGACTCCAAGCTTTGTGAGGCCACGCTTGTCGTCATGGCTGCCGGCCCCTGTGGCAAACTCGTTTTCCTCATTCCAGGTCAGCGAAGCATGCCGTACTCCGATCCGGTACAGCATGGACAACAAGCTCGTATTGCCGCGGAGGCCACTCAGGCCTTCCATGCCGAGTATGACGCCGAGCCGGCCCGAGTCCTGGATCTTCTCCATGTCGCTGGCTTTTGAGACTATGCCCATGATGTCCTGCATGTCGGCCATCTCGTCACATGCTGCGCCAAGTATCTGGAGCATCCTCCAGGTTGGCTCCGCGGTGTGCGGCGGGTCTATCCAGACTACCAGGATGGTCGCGGCTATGTCGCCTTTGCGGAGCCGGTCTATGTGCCTCCGGCGCATCACGTTGGACTGGCCGTCCGACCGGCGTATGGTGACGTCGGTCAGTATATCGGAATGCGCGTCGAAGATTCTCATGGTCGCTTCCTCCGGTAAGACAGCCCCGCACCGGATACCCGGCACGGGGCGTTTGTTCAGATTCAATGCTTGTTTACATTCCGAAGAACTTGCCGACCATGCCGCCCATGAAGAGGCCGAAATAGTTGCCTACGATGTAGCCCCATACGCCGACGAGCATCGCGGGGAGGACCAGTTCGGTCCAGCCCTTGGAGATGGCCATGGCGGCTGCCGTCGTCGGTCCGCCTACGTTGGCGTTGGATGCCACGCAGAGTTCTTCAACGCTGAGCTTGAACAGCTTGCCTATGCCGAAGGTCACGATCATGTTGATGATGACCATGATGGCGCAGAACACGAACAGGAGCGGGCTGTTCATGAGTATCATCTTGAGGTCAGCCGGGACGCCGATG
>JAIFMD010000155.1 GCA_020048755.1 Spirochaetota bacterium | reverse complement strand
CGATGAGCATCAGGATGAGGATCATCAGCAGTATCAGCTTGGGACTGTTGGTCGTTGCCAGGAGGAAAGACGCTATGGCCTGCGGAACCTGGTTGATGGCCAGCACCCAGCTCAGGATTCCCGCTGCGCCGATGATCAGGAACACCACGCCGGTAATCCTGGCTGTCTTGATCAGCATGGGAGCAATGTCTTTCATGTTCAGCGTCTTGAGTACGAAGAAACCGATGACCAGCGCATACAGCACCGCGATGGCGGCCGCCTCGGTAGGGGTGAAGACACCGGAGAGGATGCCGCCCAGGATGATCACGGGCATCAGGAGCGGTATGATCGCGTTCTTGAAGCCAACCAGCTTTTCCTTGAAGTTGGACTTGAGACCCTTTGGATAGCCGCGCTTGTACGAGAGGTAGGTGGTCATCAGCATCAGGAGGCCTGCAAGCGTCAGACCAGGCAGGAAGCCCGCGGCAAAGAGGCCGGCTATCGACACGTTCATCAGCGAGCCGTAGATGACCATCATGTTTGACGGCGGTATGGTTGGCCCGATGATTGACGAGGCGGCGGTGACGGCAGCGGAGAAGTCGGCATCGTAACCATCATCGACCATGGCGGGTATCAGCATGGTGCCGATCGCCGCGGTGTCGGAAACGGCAGCGCCGGTCATGCCTGCGAAGAACACGCTGGCAATGATGTTGGCATGGGCAAGACCGCCACGGACATTGCCGGCCAGTATCTTGGAGAAGTGGACGAGCCGTGCGGTGATGCCGCCCCGGTTCATCAGTTCGCCTGCAAAGATGAAGAACGGCATGGCCATCAGCGTGAACATGTTGAGGCCCGAGAAGTACTGGAGCGGTGCCATGGAGAACAGGCCTACTCCCGAGTCCATGAAGTAGAGCCCGGAAAGCCCCGCGAGTCCGAGGGTAAAGCCTATCGGCACCCCGAGCACGAGGAGGGCAAAGAAAATGATTGCAACGGATATAAACACGTTTCCCTCCTAGATGTCGATGATCTTCATTTCACTGGGCTTTTCTTCGCCGCGGAAGAACTTGAGGATGTACATGATCGTGAGCTGTATGATGCTCAGCAGCATCGCGACGGGTACCGCCGCGTAGGGTATGTACATGGACATGCTCATCGGCCAGCGAGTAGTAGAACATGACGCCCACGAATCCCATCACCAGAATGTAGATGGCCGTGTGGAACATCAGACGGACTGGCCTGGACTTGATGGCGTCGAGGATGACGGTAAGACCGACGTGTTCCTCGGAGCGGACGCCCAGGCTGATACCGACAGAAGCACCCCATATCATCAGGTAACGGCTGACTTCCTCGGTCCAGCTCAGCGGGGCATTGATCACGTAGCGGAAGAATACGCCCATAATGACCACGAGGGTCATGGCGCCAAACAGGCCGGCACACAGGTAGCCGCCAATCCTGTCGATGAAATCGGAGGTTTTTTCAAGCGCGGCTACAGTACCGCTTTTCTCTTCACTCATCATGGTTCCTTTCTCGGGTGGAAGCGGCTGTGGCCTTGGCTGGCGCCCTTATAGAGCCCCGGCTTGAGCCAGGCCAGAACCGGCCTCACGCCTGAACGTGGCAAGGACGGCACCCGACGAGCGGAAGCCGTCCTCGCATTCAGATCATCAACCAGAAACGGTTACTTGGCAGCAGCAAGGTCCTTCTCGGCCTGGGCGATGGCGGCGAAGAACTTGTTTATCCACGCCTCGCCATCCTTGGGGTTCTTCTCGATGATGTAGTCGCGGGCGGCGGGCACGGAGAGGTCGCGGAACTGCTTTGCTTCGGCAGCGGTGGGCATGTAGACTTCCATCTTGGCCGCGAGGGTCGGGAGGCCCTTGTCCGTTGCGTCGATGATGCGTGACAGTCCGCGGCCGGCTACGATGGCCGTGCGGGCGGCGTCGGCTACGACGGCCTGGAGGTCAGCGGGGAGGCTGTTGTAGAATTTGGGGCTGACGACCCAGACGTACGGGGCGTAGAGGTGGTTGCTCAGCGTTATGTATTTCTGGACTTCCTGGAACTTGGCCATGGTGATGATGGAGATGGGGTTCATCTGTCCATCGACGACGCCGGTCTGCATCGAGGTGTACACTTCAGCCCATGCGATGGTGATCGCGGAGGCGCCGAGTGACTTGGCTATGGCCTGGTGGAGGGGAGACATAGCGCGGAGCTTGATGCCCTTCATGTCGGCGGGTGACTTGATGGGTTTCTTGGAATTGGTGATGGCAAAGAAGCCACCGGACTCGCCGAAACCGAGTACCTTGAAGCCGGCCTTGGCCTCGATGTCAGCGGCGAATTCCTTGCCAAAGGCGCCGTCGTAGACCTTGTAGCCCACGTTGTAGCTTGAGAAGGCGAACGGCAGGTTGGTAACGTCGATGAGGGGATAGAACGGGGCCATGCCGCCCGATGACGAGATGTACGAGTCGACGATGCCCAGCTTGACCTGGCTCAGGGTATTGGACTCGCTGCCGAGCACACCGTTGGGAAAGAGCTCTACCTTGATGCGGCCGTTGGAATTGGCTTCGACTTCAGCCTTGAACACGGCGGCCATGGCACCGGACGCCACTTCAAACGGAGTCTGGGCATTGAGATGAGCCAGCTTCATCGAGTAGGTCTGCGCAAAGGCCGCGACCGGGAGCATCGCGAGCACCGCGATAGCTATGATGGAATTCCTGCGGATCATGAGAACCTCCTTTAGAAAACAAGTTTTGATTCTATGCTGTTTTTTTACCAACGTCAATATTAGTCGGTTTGTCAGGATTTCGACTTCAGGTTCAATATTCGCACCTGTTGACGATCAGATCATTCGTAGCGCTGTCAATGATAGCCGAAGCTATGTCCTGGTAGACAGCAGCCAGTCAATCACATTGATGCGCTGGATGCCGTCATAGGATGTGGGGGGATCGTCATCCAGGGTCAGCAGGTATTTGGGGTAGTGATCCCTCTGCTGACGAAGTGGCAGGAGTTCGCGCTCAAGGGTGGCAGCGTCCCTGACTGTCAGGGAGACTTGAAAATACGAACATGCATCACCCTTCAGGGCGGCAAAATCAATTTCGGCATTGCCGGCTTTTCCGACATACACGGCAAAGCCTCGGCGGATCAATTCCAGGTACACGATGTTTTCAAGGATAAACCCGCGGTCAATGCCTTTATTGCCTACAAGGTACCAGCGCAGGCCAACATCCACCAGGTAATATTTACCTCCGGTTTTCAGGTACTGGCGACCCTTTACATCGAAACGGGAGCACCGGTATACAATGAAACTGTCGGTCAGGGCGGACAGATACGACTCCACCGTATGGGTGGAAATCTTCCGGCCGGACGCGCTGATGGTATCGCTTATTTTTTTGGTTGAAAGCAGATTGCCGATATTGTCAAACATGAAGCGGATTACATCTTCCAGCATCATCACATCGGCAATTTTCTTGCGGGCGACTATGTCCTTCAGGATGACGGTATTGAATATCCCGCCAAGGTACTCCCGTATCCTGATAGCATCCCGGTGTAATTCGCTGGTAAAGGGAAACGAACTGAACTGCAGATACTCGGCAAACTGCCGGCCCAGGCTGGAAGCTCCGGAAGTGGTAACCGCATCTGTTTTGGTAAAATCAAGGTATTCACTGAACGAAAGGGGCAAGACATGTATCTCGACATACCTGCCTGAAAGCAGGGTTGCAAGTTCACCCGAGAGCAAGACCGCATTCGATCCTGTGATATACAGATCCACGTTTTTGCGCAAAAACAGACTGTCTACGGCCTTCTGAAAATCCGCGACATTTTGCACTTCATCAAGAAAGATATAATTCATCCTGTCCCTGAGTAGCCTTTGGGAAATATAGGCATGCAGGGTTTCAGCCGTACACAAAGGCGCAAAATCCATATCCTCAAAATTGATGGCGATGATCTGTTCTTTACCAACGCCCTTTGCCTGCAATTCCTCCTGAAATGACTCCAGCAGCATGGATTTTCCACAACGCCGTATACCCGTGAGCACTTTGATGAGGTGTGTATCCTTGTACGCTGTCAGCGTGGCAAGATATCTCGGCCGTAGTACCATATATTAGAAGTATATTTCAAATATATGCCTTGGTCAAATACTTTTAGAAGCTTGATGCAAACATTGCTACCAATACAGGCCGGACCGGTCAGCGTCGAGGCGGCCAGCTTCCTGGCAAGGCGGGCCGCCAACTGTTATACAGTATTCTTCTCCTGCATGGCGATGAAGGCCTCCGCGAGCTCCGGGTCGAAGTGGGTTCCGGAGCCCGAGCGGATATGCTCAATGGTTTCAGACTCCGACAAGGGCTTGCGGTACGGCCGGTCGGAGCGCAGCGCATCCCAGACGTCCACCAGTGCGAACATGCGTGCCAGCAGGTTGATTCCAGTGCCGGCCAGGCCCCGGGGATACCCTGAACCATCCCATTTCTCGTGATGCCCGTACGGCACCTCCACCGCGGTGGACAAATGCCCGATGGGCGACAGCCATTCGTACGCGTATACCGGATGCAGGCGCATGGTTACCCATTCCTCATCGGTCAGGCGACCAGGCTTGAGGAGTATCGCGTCGGGGACACCGAGCTTGCCGATATCATGGAGCAGGGCTCCGGTCTGCAGATCCTCGATACTGGCTGCTTCAAGGCCGATAGTGTGCGCAAAGTCCAGCGAAAGCTCGACCACCCGCCGGGTATGGCCCTCGGTCTCCTTGTCGCGGAGGTCCAGCGCCTTGGTCCACCCCTCCAGCGTTTTTTCATACGACAGATTCAGGTCTTCAAGCAGCTTGTCTATCCTGCCGCGCTGGTCCACCAGCCTGCGGTAGCGGTTGAGGCGGGTAATCGACTGGCAGCGGGTCTTCAACTCCAGCCCGTCAAAGGCGCGGAGCCTCGATTCCCTGTCGTCCAGCGAGGTGATCATGATGATGGGCATCTCTGCGGTTTCTGGAGCGGCCCTCAGCCGCGCGCAGACCTCGAAGCCATCAAGCCGGGGCATCATAGCATCGAGGAGGATAAGGTCGGGCCGGAGTTCCATAGCCAGCGCCATGCCTTCAGCACCGTCCTTCGCGAGATGAAGCGTGTAACTGCCTCCGAGCAGCGCCTCAAGCGTATCCCTGACGACCGCTTCGTCGTCGATAACCAGGATTTCTGGAACTCTTTCCATCACTCCTCCTGTTCTGCGCCCGCCTTCCGGCGCTCCCGCTCCAGGAGGTCCCGCATGAGACCATCAAGGCGCAGGAGCTCTACAGGCTTGCTTACATATTCATCGAATCCGGCTTCCAGACAGCGCTCGCGGTCTCCCGTCATTGCAAGAGCCGTCACGGCTATGGCCGGCACCCTGGCAAGCCGGGGTATATCCAGCGCCCTGAGACGGCGCACGGTCTCCATGCCATCGAGCCCGGGCATCTGGATGTCGACGAGCAGGAGGTCCGGTTCCAGTTCCGGAGCCCTGTCGAGGAGTTCGGTGCCGCTTCTGACCATGACCAGGTCCCAACCCCGTGACTGCAGGAAGTCTCCCAGGGTTTCAAGCACCATCTCGTTGTCGTCGGCGAGCAGCACGAGGGGTTTATTCCGGTTGGCGTCAACGACCAGTACCGGTTCGCGGGTTTCCACGGTCCCGGCCGCCTTCCTCAATGCCAGCTGGAGTTCTTCACGACTGAAGGGTTTGACGAGGCAGGTTGCGGCGCCAAGCCTGAGGCTTTCACCCTGGCGCTCCTCGATGGATGCCACGACGACAGGGATATGCCGCGTGCGGCTGTCCGCCTTAAGTTCCTTGAGAAGGTCAAGCCCGAAGCCATCGGGCAGGTGCAGGTCGAGGATGACCGCACCGGGCTGGAGCTTTACGGCGAGTTCGAGAGCTCCCTTGATGGTCGGGTGCACGACGCTCGGCAGCCCGATTCCATCGAGCGCCTGCGAGTACCATTCGCCGTCTATCTGGTTGTCTTCTATCACGAGGGCGTGCGTTGGATCCGGACCTTCCCGCAAGGGCGCTTCATGCCGCTCCGGCTCTTCGGCGAGCGGGATGCGGATGGTGAAGCGGCTGCCCTTTCCGGGTTCGCTTTCAAGCGCCACGCCACCGCCATGCAGCTCAGCCATGCGCCGTACCAGGGACAGACCCAGCCCCGTGCCGGAATACTGCCGTGCCAGGCTGGAGTCGATCTGGACGAAGGGCTGGAAAAGCTTGCCAAGATCTTCACTCCTGATGCCGATGCCCCGATCCCAGACTGTAAAATCTGCCGCTCCGCGCGCTACGTCCACAGCGACCTCGAGGCCGAGCTCCCCACCCTCTGCCGTGAATTTCACTGCATTGCTCAGAAGATTGACCAGCATCTGCTTGAGCCGGCGGGGGTCTGCGCGGACCACGATGGATGCCGGGCTCATGCTGAAACCAACGTGCTGCCGCTTCGACTGCGCCATGCCCTTGACCAGCTGCAGGCTGGCCTGGCAGAGGCTCCCGGCGTCGCAGGCTTCCAGTTGCAGTTCCAGCTTGTCCGCCTCTATTTTTGACAGGTCGAGTATGTCGTTGATGAGTTCCAGGAGGTGCTTTCCGGACCCCTGGATGCCCCGGAGCGCTTTCTCAATCCGCTCGTTCAAGGGGCCGTAGGTGCCGAGCAGGATGGCTTCCGAAAGCCCCAGGATACCGGTAAGCGGAGTGCGCAATTCATGGCTCATGCTGGCCAGGAATTCGTCCTTGAGGCGGGACGCCTTCTCGAGAGCGGCGTTGGCTGCGCTGAGCTTGTCGCGGTTCAGGCTGAGTTCGTGCGTCCGTTCATCGACCCGCTGCTCCAGGTCCCGGTTGACGCGTTCCAGTTCCAGCTGTGCCATTTTCCGTTCGGTTATATCCTGGTAATTGTTGACGATGGCACCTACGTCCGGATCGGCGAGCAGGTTGACGAAACGGCTCTCTATCCAGATTTCACGGCCATCATCCCTGTAGATGCGGTATTCCGTTTTGAACTCGCGGGAGGGTTCGGCGAATATCGACCGGAATCCTGCACTCACCATGGCCTGGTCATCCGGATGCACCAGTTCCAGGCCGCTCCGTTTGCCGAACCGTTCCAGGGTCCAGCCCGTTATGCGCACCGACGAAGGGCTGATGAAATCATAGGTCCCGTCTGCTTTGAGAAGAGAGATGCCGTCCTGGGCATTTTCTATCAGCGCCGCGTTCAGCCGTTCCAGCCGCCGCGTGCCGGCCTCCGCCCGCTTGCGTTCCTCTTCCGCCGCAATACGCTCGGTTACATCTACCAGGATGCCCGTGGCAACCCCCTCGTCAAGCGATGCGGTGTACAGCAGGTGCCTGTCCTCGCCGGCGGTGGTATGTATCATCGTCGTACGATCGCGTACCGCGCCAGAGCGGACCAAGTCCCGCACGGCTTCCTCAAAGGGCAGGGGATCTGCGAGGTACTTCCGCAGGTCAGATCCCACCAACGCATCACCGCGTTCGAGCCCGAGGATTTTAGCGAATGTGTCATTCGCCCGTACGACCG
>JAIFMD010000118.1 GCA_020048755.1 Spirochaetota bacterium | reverse complement strand
CCACGCCATGGACGGCGGGCCCTTCTCGCCGCAGCGGACCGGTGCGCTGCCCCTGGGCGGCGTCGTCGAGCTGGCCTTTTCAGGCGAGTTCGCTTCAGCCAGGGACATGATGAACGCGTTTACCAGACGGGGCGGGCTTGTAGCCTACCTCGGCACCGACGACGCCCGCGAGGTCATACGCCGCATGGCAGCCGGTGACGAGAAGGCGGAGTCTGTCTATCGGGCCATGGCCTACCAGATTGCCAAGGAGATTGGCGCCATGGCTACCGTGCTTGCCGGCAGGGTGGATGCCCTCATCCTGACAGGTGGGCTCGCGCGGCCTCCGCTCAGCGACTGGATAACCGAGCGCTGCGGCTGGATGGCACCAGTCGAGATCATACCCGGTGAACGGGAACTGCTTGCCCTGGCGCAGGCCGCCGCGCGGCACGTCTGCGAAGGCGAACAACTCAAGGTGTACTGATACCGTAGCAGCAGGCCTCAGGGGCCCTGAAAGGACGCACAGAATGGCAGTAGCAAGCCAGGTAGCAGCGATGCTTGCCGGTGGCTCCGTTATACGGAAGCTCTTTACAGAAGGCGAGGAGATGCGGAAACTCCACGGCCGCGACAGGGTATATGACTTTACGCTCGGCAACCCCGATGTCGAGCCTCCCCCGGAATTCGCTGCCGCGCTACACGCCATCCTGGAAGAGAGCATACCGAACAAGCATGGATACATGGCAAGCGCCGGTCTCATGGAAACACGGGAATTCGTGGCTGAAAGTGTAACAGCCTCACGGGGCGTGCCTGTCACACCGGATCTTGTTACCATGACAGTCGGCGCAGGCAGCGCCCTCAGCCTGGCGTTCGCGGTGACCGTCAACCCCGGTGACCGGGTCATAGCCAACGCGCCGGCCTTCGTTTCCTACGCCAACTACCTGTCGGTCCATCGCGGAGTGCTCGACCTGGTGCCTGGCAGGGAGGATTTCTCGCTCGACCTTGCGGGCATAGAATCCCGGCTTGGCCCGGATGTCGCGGCCATACTCGTCAATAGCCCCAACAACCCATCGGGGGCCATCTACAGCGCAGAAAGCCTACAGGCACTCGCGGCCATACTGGAGCGGGCGAGCGTCCGCACAGGAAGGCGCATATACCTCATCAGCGACGAACCATACCGGGAGATAGTCTATGACGAGCTCGGCGTGCCTTCGCCGTTCTCGTTCTACGACCACAGCATACTGTGCTACTCGTGGTCAAAGAGCCTGTCCATACCCGGCGAGCGTATAGGCTACTCGGCCATACACCCCAGGGCCGAGGATGCCGGCCTTCTGGCGCGCGGCATGACGGCGATGACCCAGAACATGGGCTACACCAATGCTCCGGCATTGATGCAGCGGGCAGTTGCCCGCCTGGGAACCGTCAGCGTACCGGTAGAAGCCTACCGCCGCAGGCGCGACCTCCTGGCAGCGGGGCTCAGGGAATCAGGATATGATTTTATCCTGCCCCGTGGAGCTTTTTACCTCTTTCCAAAAGCGCCGGGCGGCGACGATGTGGCGTTCTGCACGGCATTGAAGGACGAACGCATACTGGCAGTACCCGGAACCGGCTTTGGCATGCCAGGCTGGTTCCGCCTGAGCTACTGTGTCGGGGAAAATTCAATCAGGGACTCGCTGCCAGGCTTTTCCAGGGCCAGAGCCCGGTTTCCCGCAGATGCCTGACGCAGGGTTCAACATGAAGTCAGACTCCATACAGACAGTACGCCCGCTCGAAGCAGGGGTTGTCTACGCGTTCTCCGATTGCGCGGAACCAGTGTGCATAGTCCGGAGCGGTGACCGCCTCGCGATAGAGACCCTCGACTGTTATTCCGGCCAGATTCGTTCATCCGCGGATCTTGGCAACCTGGACAGAAGCCGGATCAACCCCGCCACAGGGCCAATCCGTATTGAAGGTGCCAAGCCCGGCGATATCCTGTGCATCACGATAGACGCTATAGAACTGGCAGCAACAGGCATCATAGTAGCTGGAAACGGCATAGGTGCGTTTGGAGCTGAAATCGAAGGGCGAGCCTGCAGGATCGTCCACATCGTTGGCGGCTCCGTCAAATTCAATGACTACCTCAGCATCCAGGCTAGCCCCATGATAGGCACGATTGGCGTTGCTCCCGCCGGGGGCTCCATCTCGACCAAGGACCCAGGCGCACACGGAGGCAACCTCGACTCGGCCCTCATAAGGGCAGGAGCCAGAGTGTACCTGCCGGTGTTCCAGGACGGCGCCTTGCTGGCAATCGGCGACGTGCATGCCGTGATGGGTGATGGTGAAGTTGGCGGAACCGGTGTCGAGGCAGGAGGAACGGTGCTGCTTGCCGTGGACATCATCAAGGGTTCCCGCATCCACAACCCCGTGCTGG
This sequence comes from Spirochaetota bacterium, assembly GCA_020048755.1. Taxonomy (GTDB): domain Bacteria; phylum Spirochaetota; class Spirochaetia; order Treponematales; family UBA12059; genus SZUA-370. The sequence continues at coordinate 2,773 of JAIFMD010000118.1, read as the reverse complement.
AAGCCGGTGAGGCATGGGTCACCATCGCCTCGGCAAAAACCCTTGATGGTGCCGTTGACCACGCCAGGCTCGACATGTTCAGGCTTCTACAGCAGTCACTGGATCTACCGGATGTGGAGCTTGCCATGCTGATGAGCATCGGCGGCTCATCCGGCATCTGCCAGATCGTCAACAGCATGAAAACAGCCAGATTCACCATGCCCATGAGCCTGTGCGGCAGGAGACTCCTGCCGCACACCTGAGAACAGGGTTGGGGTAAAGGCTCCTACAGGCGCAAACCCAGGCTGATGCTCAGGAACGGGAGCACCGGCAGCAGCGCGGGCATGGGTGAGAGCACGAAATCGAGCGCAGGAACAGAGTACTCAAGAGACGACCAGGAAAATACCAATAGAGACTGGTTAAGCCTGAAGTCGGCGATGAAACGCCCGCTCTTCCACATGTGGCCCAGGACCAGGTTGGCAGAAAGGCTCTGGTTGTGTACATCGGTATACGTGTTGATATAGTCCCAGTACCGCGTAAAACCCCCGAGGTAGAATCCGCTTGGCTTGCCGCTCAGAGTCTCGAGGATGAAATTGCCATACCCCAACTGAAGCTGGGGAACAAAAGCGTATGGATTTGACATGCCCAATGACAGGCGTGTTTCCACAAAACCACTGCCCGCGATGTAACCAATATTGACTGTACCTCCATGCTCCAGATTTGTGACAAGCGGTACAAGCGCCTGCACTGCGGCAACCCCGAAGTTGACGCCAGCAGCAGGAGCAAGCGGATTGGTAGAAATGTACCAGCCATCCTGCGCATGGGCAGTAGCCACAAGCGCCACCAAAGCAAAGATAATAGTTGTTCTGCGTTTCATGCTGTACCTCTTAGTTGAGCCCGAGTTTGCGGAAGGCGTATCCACCCTGTCCGCTTGCCCGCCCGCTTACCGTGCCTGCCGGGTTGATGACCTGCACGAATCCCGAATAATCAAACTCGCCTTCTACACCAAAACGGTTGGAGAAGACGATCCATGTATTCATCTGCATGCCCAGATAGCTGACCGTGGGGTTCAGGTCCGTCGTCGAAGTCAGTGAATGTAGTATCACTTCTACACCTGAATCAGCGATTTCCCGGGTAATGGCAGCACTCTGCATGTCGCTGCAGATGAAAAGGCACACCGTAACCCCGCCGATGTCTGCGGTGACAAGCCCAGCATCGCCAGGCGCGACGCCGGCTTTCATGCCATTGTCGATGTCGGTCAGGTTGAGGTTCCTTTTCCTGTACTTCACGAGCGTACCGTCTGCCTCGATGAGCACCTGGGAATTGTACAGATCCGCTCCGTCGAGCTCCGTCATCGGCCATTGCGGTCTGGTATTCCTTGCGGCCAACGTCATCCCAGTACCACTCCAGGGCGAGTTCCGGAAACACTATCACCTGGGTCTCGGGGTGATCCGCCATGATCGTATCGACCATGTCCCCGAGCTGGGCGAGGGTGACGTTCTTGTCGGTTTTATCGGGCTGCAACGATGCGGCAGCAACGTTGAGGAAGCGGCTCGCCTGGGAATCGTCGTAGCCGATATCAGCCATGTACATGTCCATGGGTGAATAATCTACCCAGTCATTGGAACAGCCCGCCAGAACAACGGCAACAATCAATCCCAGAGCCGACCAGCTTTTTATTCCTGTCATACCACTTTCTCCTTGTACGATCGTTCAACATAATATACAATCGTTCAATATTATTGGTCAATCCGGGTACTTCAAACGAGCAGGAAGTCGACCAAGGCGGCGGCGGCAGCCAACCTGTAACGCTGGAGGATTTTCATGATCGATCAAGATGCCATCCTTGACCGGTTCACGCGCTATGTGCGCCACGCAAGCGAGAGCGGCCACGAGGCCGGATTTGCGGGCATGATAGCCGCGGAACTCGAAGCATCAGGTTGCGTTAGAATACGGTACGACGATGCGGCAGCAAGGACTGGTGGAGATTCCGGCAACCTTCATGCCGTACTTGAGGGTGCGCCTGGCTTGAAGCCCATCCTCTTCGCGTCCCACCTCGATACGGTCTCTCCGGGAACGGGTATCGAGCCCGTGGTCACGGACGGGGTAATCCGCTCGTCAGGCACAACGGTTCTGGGAGCCGACGACAAGTCGGGGGTGGCCGCAATCATGGAAGCGCTGGCGGTGGCAGCCCGTCTTGCACCCGGCAAACGCCGTACGGTTGAACTACTCTTCACCGTCTCTGAAGAAGCGGGACTCCTCGGATCTGCACATGCCTCGCTTGGCGGGTGCGCCAGTACGTCCGCGGTGGTATTCGACAGCAGCGAGCCATTCGGCGCCATCGTCAACGAAGGCCCCTGGGCTTCACGGCTCTCGGTCGAGCTGGCAGGCAAAGCAGCCCACGCAGCCATCCGCCCGGAAGAAGGCATCCACGCGCTCAGGATAGGAGCAGAGCTGGTTTCCACCCTGCAACTTGGAAGGCTGAGCCCGGATCTTACCGTCAACGTCGCCAATTTCCTGTCGCCAGGGCAAGGCAACATCGTTCCGGACAAGGCTTCCTTTGAGGTGGAGGTGCGCGCCTTCAGCGAAGACATGCTCCAGCAGCACTGTGCTGGAATATCCACATCGATGGCGGCGCAGGCTCAGGCTGCTGGCGCCCGCATCAGCATCGAGCGCCGCGACCTGCTACCCGGCTTTTTGGTACCCGCAAATTCCGGGCTCATAGGAGAACTTGAAGAAGCATTGCGTTCAACGGCATCAATCCCCCGCCTCGTCCGCACCTTTGGCGGAAGCG
>JAIFMD010000026.1 GCA_020048755.1 Spirochaetota bacterium | reverse complement strand
GCATCATGGAGAAGGCCTAAGAAGATATGAAGGTAAACCAGCAGGTTCAGGCAATATTCAACGCCGCGTACAACGAAGCCAAGCTCAGGGGACATGAGTACCTGACGCCGGAGCATATCCTGTACGCATCGTTGTCGTTCGAGCAGGTCCGCTCCATCCTGGAGGCCTGCGACGCCGATATCGAGCACATCAAGGTGGGCATGGAAGCCTACTTCGAGCAGAAGATTCCGGCGGTCAAGGACCAGGAACCCATCCAGACGGCAGGCTTCCAGAGTGTCATCGAGCGCGCGGTGCTGCAGTCCCAGGGTTCCGGCAAGACCGAGGTGGGCATTCCCGAGATTCTCGTGTCTCTGTTTGACGAAGAGCGCAACTACTCCGCGTACTACCTGCGCAAGGCAGGCGTCAACCGGCTGCACCTCCTCGAGGTCATATCGCACGGTCTGGACGTCGACCTGAGCGAAGTCGAGGGAACCGATGCCGCTGCGCGTTCATCGGATGGAGCCGTCGGCGGTCCGTTTGCCCCTCCCGATGAGGAGGAAGAAGACGAGACGGGGACCCGTCAGAAACCACGCGCCACGGTCCGCTCCGGTGCATTGGAAAAATTCACCACCGACCTTACCAAGGCGGCCCGCGAAGGCAGACTCGAACCTGTCATAGGCCGCGATTCAGAGATAGAACGCACCGTACAGGTGCTGTGCCGCAGGCTCAAGAACAATCCCATCCACGTAGGTGACGCGGGTGTGGGCAAGACTGCCATCACCGAAGGCCTTGCCCAGCGCATCGTGGACGGCAAGGTGCCGCCGCGCCTTCGCGACTACACCATATACTCGCTTGACATGGGTTCCATTATCGCGGGTACCAAATTCCGCGGCGACTTCGAAGAACGCATCAAGCGCGTGGTGGACGAACTGCTCAAGAAGGAAAAAGCCATACTGTTCATAGACGAGATTCATACAATCGTCGGGGCAGGCGCTGTTTCCGGTGGTTCGATGGACGCCTCCAACCTGCTCAAACCGGCGCTGACTTCAGGCAAGCTCCGCTGCATAGGTTCCACTACCTATGAGGAATACAACAAGTTCTTCGACAAGGACCGTGCCCTGTCGCGCCGCTTCCAGAAAATTGACATCGTGGAGCCAACGGTCGGCGAAGCCATAGAGATACTCAAGGGACTTAAAACCAAGTACGAGGAATACCACGACGTCGTGTACTCGGACGAAGCCATAGAAATGGCAGCCAAGCTGTCGGCACAGTTCATAACCGAACGCCGCCTGCCGGACAAGGCCATAGACGTGATAGACGAGGCCGGCGCCTGGGCACGCATCCGGGCCTACAAGGCCGAAGAAGCCGCACCCGGTGTAGCGGATGCGCCTGCCGCCACCGATACCGACGCTACCGAAACCACGACCGCAGGCGCGACGGGTTCCAGTGACCCGACCGCGACAAAAACGCTGGCTATCGGCCGCGCTGAAATAGAGACGGTTGTGGCCAAGATAGCGCGCATCCCCGAGAAAAGCGTTACCCAGGGTGAGCGCGACAGGCTGGTGAGCCTGGAAACAGACCTCAAGGCCTGTGTATTCGGGCAGGATCCAGCCGTGGATATGGTATCCAAGGCGGTAAAGCGCGGCAGGGCTGGATTCAGGGCAGCCGACAAGCCGGTGGCCAACTTCCTGTTCGTCGGCCCCACCGGCGTTGGCAAGACAGAACTGGCGCGCAGGCTCGCAGATACGCTCGGCGTGGCCCTGCACCGCTTCGATATGAGCGAATACCAGGAAAAGCACACGGTCAGCCGCCTCATAGGCTCGCCACCTGGATACGTTGGCTACGAGGAGGGCGGACTCCTGACCGATGCAATACGCAAGACGCCGCACGCCGTGGTGCTTCTGGATGAAATCGAGAAGGCCCACCCGGATGTCTACAACATCCTCCTTTCCATCATGGACTACGCCACGCTGACAGACAACCAGGGACGCAAGGCGGACTTCCGCAACGTCGTGCTGATCATGACGAGCAACGCCGGCGCCCGCGATATAGGCAAGCCGATGATAGGCTTTGGTGAACGCGCCTTTACCGAGGCTGCGATAGATGATGCCGTACAGAAAGCCTTTACCCCCGAATTCCGCAACCGCCTGGATGCGGTGGTACGCTTTGGCCGCTTGCCTGAACCGGTTATAGAACGTATCGTGCTCAAGTCCCTGGACGATTTCCGTGCCCAGCTCGCAGACAAGAAGGTGACGCTGGAAGCCACTGAAGCCTGCGTCAAGAAGCTCTCCGAGCTTGGTTACAGTGATGAATTCGGCGCAAGGAACGTCAACAGGGTCGTCGAGGACAAGATCAAGACCTGGTTCGTAGACGAGGTGCTGTTCGGCAGGCTCAAGGATGGCGGCGCGGCCAGAGCCGATGTCATCAACGGTGAGATAGTCATAGAAATGGCATAGTGGCAAGACGGAAACCCCATGTCACGATTGTCACGCCGCCTGACAAACCGGTCCGACCCACGCTTTCCATGGCTGGGTGAGGATGACAGTTTCAGCTTTCCCCCGGTCGATACGGCAACCGCTGACGGTGTGCTGTGTACCGGGGGAAACCTGTCGCCGGGCATGCTGCTTTCGGCCTACCGGCAGGGCGTATTTCCCTGGTTCAACGACGAAGATCCGATAGTCTGGTGGAGTCCCGATCCGAGATTCATGCTCGTGCCTGCTGAACTCCACGCGTCGGCCACCATGCGCAAGATAATAAAGAAGCGCCGCTTTGAACTGAAGCTCGATTCAGACTTTTGCGCGGTGATCCGTGCGTGCTCGGGCACGCCGCGCCCCGGACAGCGCGGTACCTGGATCACGAACGATATGATCGAGGGGTACCTGAGGCTCCACGAACTCGGGTATGCACATTCGGTGGAAGCCTGGCAGGGTAACAGGCTTGTGGGAGGTCTCTACGGCATCTCGCTGGGCTCGGCGTTCTTCGGAGAATCGATGTTCAGCCTGGAGCCGGACGCATCAAAGGCCGCATTCATACCGTTTGTCTGGGCTCTTGCCGAGGCAGGCTTCACACTGGTGGACAGCCAGGTGCGCACGGCGCATGTGGAGTCGCTGGGTGGCAAGGGCGTACCACGTGAAGAGTACCTGGATCTCCTGAAAACCGCACTCGAGTCACCCAACCTCAAGGGCAACTGGGGTACCATCTTCCCGAGGTTTCCTGACTCGGCTCCCTACCGGAGCCTATGCGAGGCCTGCACTTCCGGGGTATCTTAGAAAATACCGCCATAGCGGCCCGGAGCGCGTATCCACGACATGAAAATCCTTTGCATACAGTTACCCAGGCAGGATCCGTCAGGAGACGGTGCCCGCGACAACGTTCCCCTGAGCGCGGCCAGGATGATGGCCTGCGCGGAGTCCAGGGGAGCATTGAAACGCGACGACTGGGCCCTGCTCGACCAGAATACCGCTGACTTTGGCGGCGATGCGGCCATCGCCGCGGCAGCAATGCGCTCGAATGCCGAACTCGTACTGTTCTCGCTGTTCGACTGGAACCTCGAACGCAGCCTGTGGCTGGCCAAGCGGCTCCGGGCCGTCATGCCGGCCACTCATTTTGCCGCCTCCGGACCGGAGCTTGCCCAGGGCATGCCCGTGTTCAAGGCGCAGGCCTTTGATGCCCTCTTGGAAGGCGAACCTGAAGGTCCCTTCATCGAATTGCTCGCCGACCTGGCTGCCCGTTCACTGAAACAGCGCTATTCGGCCCCGGCACCACTGGATCTGCTGTCCCTGCCGGATCCATACCTCGCTGGCACCCTTTCCATATCGCCAGACAAACCGGTTTTAATAGAAAGTGCCCGGGGCTCGGCAATAACGCCGGCCTTCCTCGCCCGCGCAGGTTCCGCTCCCCGTTATTTCCAGCGCGAGCTTGCGCCACGGGTACTCAGGCTCGCATCGGAACAAGGCGCGGACGAGGCCCGGTTCGTCGATCCGCGTCTGGACGAGCGGCCTGATTTCAAGACCTTTGTCAAATCGCTCGCCGCAGCAAACGAATCAGGCGTGGCGCTGGCTGCCAGGTTCGACCCTGCGCTTCTCGATGATGAATTCGTAAAACTCCTCGCCGATGCCTCCTTTGTTGCGGTCAGTGCGGATCTAGGCAGCGTCAATGCCAAGGCCCTCGAGTCCGTGGGCTTGCGGCTGGACCGGGATGGCCTGGAACGTGGTGCGCGGCTCCTGTGGACCCAGGGCATCATCGTCAAACCAGACGTATATCTTGGATTACCCCACGACAACTACGATTCCACCATAGAAACCTTCGACTATCTGGGGATGATAGGCATGGGGCAGGACGCCGAACTGCGGCCGATGCCCGTATCACCAGGTTCCCGGCTCCGTGCGGCATCAGCAGATTACGGTATCAAGGAATATCTTGAACGCCCGCCATACTGGGTCGTGGAGACCGACTGGATGGATGAGGATGACATTCTGGACGCCGTAGCGGATTTTGAAGAAAGCTTCGATGTGGCCTGGGGCTTGCCGGTAGCGCCGTGCTTCAAGGCCGGTCGGGGCGGGTTTGTATCGTTTGCCGATCTGCGTGTGCGGGCCAATCTGGATGCGCTGCTCGTCGCGCCAGAAAAACTGGCTTCGTCGGTTACGCTGTTCCTGGATGCGGACGATCCGGAGAGCGTTGCGCGGGTGGTGCGGGCAGCCAGGGACCTCCGCAAGGAGAATCCGTACTGCCTCTGGCAACTGGTACTGCGTTCCGATGCAGGGATACCGCCCGCAGCCATGGTTGAAAAGCTTACCGACGCGTTTTCCATGCCCGAGCACTATTTTGAACTTTGCCGGCTGTATTCTCTTGATCCCCAGCCTGATTTCCAGGTCAGGACTTTTTTTGCCACCACCTCGGAGGCCCTGGCGCTGGTCTCGCTGCGGGACAGGCAGGACCTGGAGACGGTGTTCGCACTGGGGGCTGCCTTGCCGGGCACGCGCCTCCTCGAGTCCATACCGTTTCTGGCCTTCGACCGGGAGGCTTCGTCGTTTGAACTGCTGTATGACATCATGAATGCGTACCGCGACTACCCCGACCTTCTGGTAGAAGCGCCACGGTTCCTGTTCAGGTAGGCATTCAGTACGAAGCGGCCAGGTCGACCCGATGGTGGGCCTCACCGGTCCGGATCCAGAGCTTGACGTTGTCGATGGTCTGCCTCGTGTTGATGTCCACGGCCTCCCAGGTGGAACCCGCCACATGCGGCGACAGCACGACATTGGGCAGTTCGTGTATCGGGAACCGCGATGGAGCGCCTTTTACGGAGCCGCCCTTGGGATAGGTGTACCACACATCGATGCCCGCGCCGGACAGGGTTCCGTCCCTGAGCGCAGCATACAGGGCGGCTTCGTCAACCACCTCGCCGCGGCCAACGTTGACCAGATACGCACCGCGCATGGCCTCCAGCTCGGCAGCCCCGACGAGTCCACGGGTCGCATCGGTCAGCGGCAGCGCAATGAACACGATATGGGCTCCAGATACGGCCGCGTGCAGATCCGTGGTCACCTCGTCGAAATGGGCAGGAACGGGGGCCCCGGACTTCCTGCGATAGCCCGTGACCTGGCAGTCGAAGGCCTTGAGCAACCGTGCCAGGGTCTCGCCGATTGCACCCACCCCGAGTATGGTGCAGCGTTTCCTGAATATTGAATGCCAGAAATCCTCGCGTCCCTTGTTGACCCAGAACCCGTGCCAGGTTTCCGCCCTGAGGTCGTTGTGGAACTCGATTATGCGTCCGAAACCGGCTAGAGCAAGGGCGAGGGCGCGCTCCGCCACGCTCTCGGCATTACCGTGGCAGTTGAACACCGAGACCCCGCGCTCTATAAGCAGATCCGCGGGCAGATGGTTGATTCCGACGAACGGCACGAACACCGCCTTCAACCCTGTCGTGCGTTCGTAGTAGGTGCGATCCAGCACATTGGCTATGACGGCATCAAGGCTCGAAAAAACAGCCAGACTGGCCTCGACTCCACGTATGACTTCAACTGCGTTGCCAAAATCATGTGCAAGCTCGTCGGCTGCAGCGGTCCAGCCTTCATTCATGGGTACGCAGAATCCTATTCGCACGATGGGTTCTCCTCATTGATTCGCGGCCTGCCTGAAACGAAAGCCGCAGTCGTTTGTTAAGCTAAGGATACGCGATTCCGATTATTAAAAGAAGGCTTTTAAAAAGGCTCGAGCCAGATACTTGCGGGCATTTCATCAGAGCCGATCCTGGAAGGAATATAATGAACAAGAAGCAAACGCTTTTAATCCTCGCCTGCGTGCTTATACTCGGTTCGTGCGTTTCAGCGCCCGAGCCTGCCCCCCCCCAGGTCGCGGTAGCGGTCGCGCCAGCACCGGTCGTGCCGGTAGAACCCAGCATCGCCGAACTCATAGCGCGGGGCGATACTGCCGGGCTGCAGGCGCTCTTCAAGGGCCGTGAGCAGGCTAACCAGGTCGGCCCGGATGGTCGTTACCCCCTGCACGCAGCCGTACTACAGGGTTCAAGCCAGATGGTCGAGATATTGCTCGCCATGGGAGCAACCGCGGATCCCCTGGACGCTGACGACAAGACGCCCCTGCGCTATGCCGTTGATCAGGGTGATGCCAAGTCGGCAAAGGCACTCGTACTCAAGGGGGCCTCGGTTTTCCTGGCAGACAAGGCCGGAGTGACACCTCTGGATGCCGCCATCGCAAAGGGTTTCACAGCAGCGCTGGTAGACAAGACTTCCATTTCGACCAGGGGTCCCAAGGGGGAAACTCCCCTTCATGTAGCGGTGGACAGGCTTTCAATGGATGCCGTCAAGACTATCCTCGCGCTCGATCCCGATCTGGCTACGCGTGACGCATCGACCCGGACCGTTCTGGACGCAGCCTTCCTGCACCCGGGCAGCAAGGAAGGAGCCGCCATTGCGGAACTACTGGTTTCCCGCAATGCGCCGAGCTCGATAGACGATTTTGCGTATTTCGTCCGCGCGGTCAGGGACACCAATTATGCGCGAGCACGGTTTGTAGACGGCGCCACCGTCCTCCATGAGGCAGTACGGTTCGATCACCGTGGGTACCTGTCATTCTTCCTGGACAATGGCGTACCGGTTGACGCCAAAAACGCCTCGGGGGCCACGCCACTGCATGACGCAATCCGGCTTGGCAGGATCGATTCCGCAAAAATGCTGCTCGCCAAGAAAGCAGACCCCAATGCCCGCGATGGCTTTGGCAACACGCCGCTGCATCTGGCACTGCCAACCGCCGGAACCCAGGAGGCGGTTGATCTCCTCCTGTCATCAGGAGCGGATCCATCGATCAAGGACAAAGGCGGAAACACTGCACTCCACATCGCCGTGGCACTGGGTTACGCGCCGGCGGTCATCACAGCCTTGATATCCAGAGGCGCTCCTGTAGACGCGGCCAATGCTGAAGGCGATACTGCCCTTGCGATGGCCATGCGCCGTAAAAATTCCGCGTTGGTTACAACACTGGCCGGCAAGGGCGGGAGCATGTTCGTCAAGAACGTGAAAGGTGAAACCCCGTTGTCGATAGCGCTGGCTGACGGCCCGGAATCGACACGTATACTCATAGCCGCTTCACCTAAAAACGCCAGGGACGACTCGGGAGAGGCTCCGTACCATCATGCAGTACGTCTGCGGGCGGCTGCTTCAACCATAGCAGTACTCAAGGAACTCGGTCTCGACGTATCATCCAGAAACAACGAGGGTGACACGGCCCTCCATCTTGCCACCAGGACCAATGCAGAGGAACAGGGATCGGCGTTGCTTCTGGCAGGCGCTGATCCTTTCTCAAGCAACGCAGCCGAGGCTTCGCCGCTGTCAATTGCCCTCTCCGCGTCTACCGGGCCCCTGGCTTGGTTCTTCTTGCCCGCAGTACTATCAGCGCGGGATTCCTCGGGCAATGGTCCGCTTCACTATGCGGCCCTGGCCGGGCTTGCCGAAGGTGCGGCGTACATAGCATCCATGGGCGTGCCAGTCGATGCACGGAATGTAGACGGCCAGACCGCCATGATGCTGGCCCTCAGAAAGGATTCCACCGGCACGGTCAATGTGCTGCTGTCCCTTGGCGCTGATGCAAGCCTCAGGGATTCGTCGGGTTCCACGGCCCTTCACCTGGCCGTTTACTGGCGTGCTACGGAATGCCTGAGGTTGCTCGTACGATCAGCAAGCAACCTCGACCCCCGCGACTTTACCGGCAAGACGCCGCTTCGGGATGCCGTGGACAGACTCGACGCGCTAGCCACGGCCTTTCTGCTGGAACTTGGCGCTGATCCCCTGGCCCGCGACAATTCTGGCGACACGCCCCTGCACGCGGCAGCCCGCCAGGTAGACGAGCGCTATGTGAGTGCGCTGGCCTCAAAAGCCAGAAGGCTCGATGTACGGGACGATTCAGGAGCAACACCCCTCCTCAAGGCCATATATGCTGAAAATGCCAAGACGGCCCGGAGCCTGGCCGCGCTCGGCGCTTCAATTCACGCCCGCGACTCGACCGGAGAGAGCCCCCTGAGTTATGCGCTCAAGAAAGGTGGCTCGCTGCTCAAGGCACTCCTCGATGAAAAAACAGCCCGGAGTTCCGATGCCGATGGCCGCTCGGTAATACGAGTGATACTCGAGGCCAAGCCTTCAGTCGAATTCGTTGATCTTGCTATTGCAGCAGGTGCGTCTCCCAATGATCGGGACGCGTTTGGCCGGTCCCCCCTGCACATCGCCGCCATCAACAAGTATGCTGACATCGCGGCCAGGCTCGTTTCCGCCGGCGCGGACAGTTTCTCCAGGGACTCGGATGGCGCGACCCCTGCAGCACTGGCGCTTTCTGGTGGTGACGCCATAATCGCCGCGCTGTTCGGAGCGGCGCCGGATGCGGCGGACTATCTGGGCGAGACTGCCCTGCACTATGCCGCGGCCGCTGGGCTCGAGAAGGCAGCCCAGTCGCTGCTTGCCCTCGGGGCTGACACAAGTCTGCGCAATGCCGCTGGCGAGACCGCGGCCCAGGTAGCCACCAGACGCGGCCACCCCACCCTCGCCAAACTCCTCGGCGCCAAGTGAGAATAAGAATATTTCGCACCGAGCCACAGAGAAATTGCGTGCACAAGGATAGGAATTTTAAGCAACGAGACACGGAGAAGACGAGGTAAGAAAGAAAGTTAAAAAGAGGGAGATGAGAAAGGACACAAAAGTCCTCTCTCATCTCCCTTTTCTCTTCTCGTCTTCCCTGTGTCAAATTCTTCGTCTTCTTCTATTTCTTTATCTAATTTTTTTCCATTCTTCTCATCTTCTCTGTGTCTCTTTGCCATATTCTCCTGGCATGTTCGGCTCAGCTGATTTCGTGGTATTCGTCGAGGCGGCGGAGGTCCTTGAGTTTCTGGATGGCCTTTTCCTGGATCTGGCGAACCCGCTCACGCGTGATGCCCAACAGCTTGCCCGTTTCTTCCAGCGTCAGCGGACCTTCACCATTGAGGCCGAACCGCAGCGTTATGATCGTTATCTCGCGCTGGTTGAGACTCTGGAGCACGGTGTCCAGCGTGTCCTGCATGGTCATGCAGAAAACTTCCTCAAACGGTTCTACCGCATTTTCGTCCCTGATGAGATCGGAAAGGTGCGTAACGTTGTCCTCGTCAACGGTCGTATCAAGCGACGCCGTTTCCTGGGACAATTTCATTATCTCCTTGACCTTCCTCGCATCCATCCCCAGCTTGTCGGCCAGTTCATCAGCATGTGGATCGCGTCCGAGATCTTGCGTAAGCTGTTTTGCTACGAAATAGCACTTCTTGATGGTGTTGAGCATGTGTATCGGGATGCGTATGACACGCCCCTTGTCGGCGAGGCTCTTGATGATGGCCTGGCGTATCCACCAGGTGCCATAGGTTGAAAACCGGCAACCACGCGTATAATCAAAGCGCTCTACAGCCTCGATGAGGCCGATGTTGCCTTCATCGATGATATCCAGAAGCGAGAGGCCCCGGTGCTGGTAGTTCTTGGCGATGGAAACAACGAGGCGAAGGTTGCTCGAGATCATCTTGTGCTTGCAGGCCAGGAGCTCTGTTTCCTTCAAGGCCCGGGTTTCCCTGATGTCCGGGTACTCCGGGGATTGTCCACCTGTCATGGAATCAAGGGCGGCAATGGCGTTCCTGGTCTTCTGGATGCAGCCACCCAGCTCTACTTCCTCTTCTGCGCTCAGAAGAGGGTACCTGGAGATCTGCTTGAGATACAGCGCAAGCGGATCTGATTCCTTTGGAGATTTCAGTTTTTTTAACTTTTTTTGAAGGAGCACTGGCTTGGGCCGTTTAAGCCGTTTTGCAGGTGCCGTTTTTTCCAGTACGTTGTCGTTCATACGATCTCCCATACGGACCTTCGTGGCCCTGTTTGTTGAAATACTGAAGGAAGTAGAACACAGGCGTATGAAAGTTTATACTTTTATTTATAAAAATCAATGAAGTTCCGTAAAATATGTCGAAAAAAATATCATTTAAATTTTTTTACATGCAATCATATCTCCCATATTTACCATAAAAGGTAAAATCGAGAAAACCCAAGCCTCGGTCAGTCCCGGGGAACCGAGTTGGGGTCAACCGTATCAGCGCCTTTGAACACGAAGAAGTATGCGGCAGAGGTTCCATCGGAGGTAACTTTTCCTATCACCGATCCCTTACGTACAGAATCACCGACGCGGACGGACAAGGAGCCAGCTCCGCCGTAGACATACACGAGACCGTCGGAAGACTGCACGAAGGCAACCAGATCAAAACCGCGGAATGGACCCGCAGAAATCACCGTGCCCGAACGGAGCGCTGTAATGGCCGAAGCAGGCTCCGTGGCTATCGAAACACCTTTGAGTTTGCCCTGCAGGTACGAAACGGGGCCATTGGCAGGCCAGATCCTGGATACAACAGGCGTACTCTCAGCCGGAATAGGAGTAGAGGCCACGGGCGGCCTGGAACCAGCACTGGCTGCACCTGCAGCCGCAGTACCGGCACCGCTGGCTTTCACGGGAATTCTGAGCCTCTGGCCGGCCTTGATACTCGTGGTTTTCATGCCGCTAGCCTGGACTATGGAATCAACCGAGACACCATGTGACTTGGCTATACTATAGAGAGTATCACCCTTGGCTACGACATACTCTACCGTGGAGGTAGCAGGAACAATCGGCCCAGGCGCCACGGCAGGAGCTGCCTGGGCAACTGGGATTGTCAGCTTGAGGCCTACAAACAACCGGTTTTCATCAATCTTGGCATTGGCTTTCTTGAGAGACTCGACAGAAATGTCGTATCTACGTGCAATTGCGTAAAGCGTCTCACCCTTCTGTACAGTATGGATGACCGGGTCTGCAGCTACCGCCAGAGTTGCTACAGCAAGCCAGAACGAGGCGGAAAGGAGGAATACAGCCAGGGGTCTCGATCGTGCATTCATGCACTTCAATTGTCGGCCCGAGCCGGGCAGGCCATGAGCGCTTTCAGGTTCCTGCCGGCTACAGTGAATACTCCAGATACATTCTGACTGTGGACCCATCGAGCCTGACAGCCTCATCGTTGAATGCAGTGACAACATAGCCGGAGAATTCCAGCCCCCACAGGAAAGGCCAGGGCAGGCGAACGCCTGCACCTATCGAGTACTCGAAGCTGGAATCATGGCCATGGTCTGACCCCGCCTCCCGGGGGCGCAGGGCAAGCCCCGCGTCGAGTTCCACAACCGAGCCGAGCCGTGCATGCGCATCGAGCCCTGCATTGAGGTTGTTGGCCAGTTCAAAATTGCCCAGCTCGTAAGGGGGTTCCCAGGATAGCGCCACCTGCCAGGAAGTCAGGTGACTGACTGGATCGATGTCACCAAGAAAGACCCGGTAGGCAATCCGCTTCTCCGCGGTCTGGCCATCAACCTGCCGCAGCCAGTCCCAGCGGAAACCTATCCCCCAAAGGGCGCGACCATAGAAGCCCAGATCGACGAACTGGGTGTAGCCTGTATTTTTTGTCAGACCACCGTCAGTTGAAGGTGCGGCAAGGATGGTATCAGCCTTCTCAATGGACGAGGCGATCCACACACCACGGTCGCCACCAAAGGCCTGCTCTGAACCAAGGCTGAACTCCAAAAGCCCGGTATCACCGAAGCTGATGTCGTTCGACTCGGGATCAAGGCCAAAAGGCGTATACAGTCTCAGAGACAATGCTCCTGTAGGTTTGTGGAAGAAAGCCCAACGGATATTCTGGGAGCGCTTGGCCCTGGCTATGGCCGGGTCACGAATTTCACGGTCAACCGCGGACTTGGTCTTCCTGAAGTACTCGGCCAGTCCGTCCATGCGCCGCCTGGTGACGTCTATCCGGGCTGTAACGATTTCCTTGCTTCTCGGCACGGTATCCTCGACGCGGCCAAGCGCAAGTCTGGAGTCCGAGAGCATGCGGTGCTTGACTGCCAACTCGTCGCTGAAAGCCCTGAGTTCGGCCTTTGGGGTTCCTTCTATCCTGGCCGCCTTGGAAGAAATGCTGTTTGCCCAGGCATCGGCGGCGGAGAGGTCGGATTCGATTTTGACGAGCGCAGCGATGGACGAGGCCAGTTCTTCATCTGCTGCCAAGCCCTGTTCGGCCGCACGTATGCGGTCGTAGCCAGAAACTACGGTAGACCGTATGGCAGAGAGTACCTCGCGGAGTTCAGGAGCCTTTTTCTTGCCAAAGGTAGAAAATACAGCGGCATCACCTATCGGAGCCAGGAGTTCAAGACCAGAATCCGCGGCATCGCGGGCTTGCCAATACAGGCTCATGGCGCGTCCGAGCGAGCCATCGGTCTCTGCCTTTCTGGCATCCATGCTCAGTCGTTCGGCATCGGAAAGCCTCGTTTCTGCTCCATCGAGCATCGTCGAGACGGTTGAAACATAGGCTGTGTTGTAGAGCAACCGCAGGGATTCATCGTCGACTACCAGTCTGATTGTCACCGTCCAGGAGCTGGCTCCTTTTTCAGAAGACAACTTTTTGGAACTCATCGTCACGGGCGGATTCTTGAGGAACAGCTCTGAAAAAAGCCTGTCCTTGTTCAGGGATTCCATGATGACACCTATGGCCGTCCGGAGGGCATCGTTCTGTGCCTCGGGTTCTGTCAGCCCCTTGCCGCTGGCCTCGGCAATGTAGTCAGGCCCGTCGGTAACGAAGGTCGTACCTTTGGGCAGACCAGAAGCGGATGCTGCGGCGATCGACAAGGCAAGACAGGTCAGTGCAACACGGAAAGTCACATTATTCATGGAGGCTCCTTTGCAGGATAATCCTGGCAGCTGTCAACAACCGGCGGTCAGGCCGCAGGAGCAATTTTGAGAAGCCAGGCGCTGGCTTCGTCGAGAATTCTGGATAGTATGACCACATGGATTTCACTCTTGGCCCGTTCCACCTCGCGGGCCCAATGTACAGCCCCGAAACGCTTGAACAACTCGGCTCGCTTTGCTTCAGCCAGTGCGGCAAGGCGGTCACGCTCTACGGCCGGAGCCGAGGGTGCGCACAGGGAGCCGAGCAGGTAGGCGGACAGAGCGGCCAGAACATGATCCCTGGAACCGAGTGAAGCCTCGAGTCCGGGAGCCGCCTCAGGAGACCGTTTGACGAGAACCAACGCAAAGGCATGGTAGAAGGTGATCCAGGCTGGATTCTCGACGCCCTTGCCATCGGCGTATTCGTCAAGGAAGAGAACACTGGCCTGCGTATCGTTTTTCAGCAGTTTGGCCGCACCGAACAGCACGGCATCACGACGAAGGGCCGCTGGCTTTTCCTTGCGAAGCACGGATTCAAGCTTTTCTACCACAGCCATATCGCCACGGAGCAGCGAGGTATTGACGAGCAGCCGTACGGTCCGGCGGTCATAATGCTTCTTGTCAAATATACGCTGCTCGAGGAGTACCGTCAGGGCATCCCAGTCTTCTGATTCCAGCAGGGTAAAAAGTCGCCAGTTGGAAACAAAAAATGCATTGAAGCCAATGAGTACCGTGGTAAAAAACAGGAAGAGCGGCCAGTTTTTAGCCCAGAACGGCATTGAGTATTCGGCTCCGAGCAATAAAAATGGCATGAAAAAGATGAAAGCGAAAGAGAAAATCAAAATTGCATTGAAAAGTGCAAATATTGTTTTAAACTTCATGCGGATTATCTCCAATAATAGATACGAGGGACTAGAATCCC
>JAIFMD010000117.1 GCA_020048755.1 Spirochaetota bacterium | reverse complement strand
CTTTTCTATCTGGCGCTTGACCACATCCAGACCAACGCCGCGTCCGGAGATGTTCGTTATGGCGGCCGCGGTGGAGAAACCCGGATCGAATATCAGGTTGAATGATTCGATGTCGGTGAGGACCTTGCTGGGATGTATCAGGCCACGCTCGATGGCCTTGGCGCGCACTGCCTCCACATCGATGCCCTTGCCGTCATCGGCAATCTCGATGATTATCATGTTGCCCTCGTTTGAGGCGCGGAGCATCACCGTGCCCTCTTCGGGCTTGCCGGCGGCCCTGCGGTCAGCGGGGCTCTCCACACCATGGTCAAGGGCGTTTCGCACCGAGTGCATCAGCGGATCGAGCAGATCCTCGATGACCGACTTGTCCAGCTCGGTCTCCTCGCCTTCTATGACGAGGTTGACCTTCTTGTTGAGGCTCTTGGACAGGTCGCGTACGAGCCGCGGGAAGCGGCTGAAGATCTGGCTTATGGGCACCATGCGTATCCGCATGACGCCTTCCTGCAGTTCGCTGGTTATGCGGCCAAGGTTCTGCGCGGTGGAACGGAATTTTGCCACGTTGGTCTTGAAGTCCGACTCAAAGCCGTCAAAACTGCCGTACAGCCCGCCGTACTTCTCTATGACTTCCTTTTTGATCTCCTTTACCGACCGGCCTGCCTGGATGGAGGCAAGGTAGTCCGGGAGCTCGTCGAACAGCTCCTTGAGGCCATCGCGGAACTGCCCCTGGGACGACTGGAACCCGCCCTGCAATTCGCTGAACCTGGTGCTGATCTGGTTGAAGGTAGCCTTGTTGATGACGGTCTCTGAAACGAGGTTGAGCAGGTTGTCTATGCGCTTGGAATCTACGCGGAGTATGCTGCCGGCCTGGGCGGAAGCCTTGCGTGACTCGGCCACCTTCTCGTCATGCTCGTTGTCGGTGACAGCCTCGGGGGGGGCTTCTGCTGGTTCCGGGGCCGGCCTGGCTACGGCAGGGGATGCCGAAGTGGCAACAGGTGCCGCGGGTACGGCTGCAACAGGCGGGGCGACCGTTGCCGCCCGGGGAGCGGGTGCTTCCGGTGCGGCTTGTTTGCGGGCAGGGGTTGCGCCGGCACCATCGGTGGACACTTCCTGTATCGTTGCCTTGGTTACGACATCGGGGATGTTGACGGCGGCTATCAGTGCGTCCGGAGTCAGCTTGGTGGCTACGTAATACTTGACACGGGGCTGGAACACATCCTCATAGAGGCTTTCAAAGTCTGGTTCCGTCTTGAGCACGGTGCCGGATTCGCGGAGCGAGGCAAAGGCATGGATGGCGCTGACCGTATTCATGACGTTGGACTCGTCAAAATCCACTGTTACCAGATACACCTTGCGGTCGGTGCCGGCCGCCTCGCGCATCTCGAGAAGCTCGTACTCCGAGAGTGCCGAGATCTGTACAGGCGCGGCAGGCGGCGGAGGTGCAACGACCTGCACAGCGGCCGGAACCGGCGCTGAAGCCTTCTTTGCAGCCTGTTTTGGCGCTTTTTGGAATCGAGCATGGCCTTGATGACATCGATGCCAGCAAGCAAAGCATCGATTACATCCTCGTCCACCTTTACAGCATTGGACCTGATGGCGTCCAGAAGGTCTTCCATCACGTGCGTAAAGCCAGCCAGCTCTGTCATCTCCACGGTTCCGGCCCCACCCTTGAGGGTGTGCGCAGCCCTGAATATCTCGTCTACGGCATCATGGTTGGTGGGATCATTCTCGAGCACGAGGATATTCTGCTCCAGAGCGTCCACCTGGGCTCGTGCCTCGGCGAAGAAATCTTTGAGGAGTTCCTGATTGTTCGGGTCCAGATAATCGCTCATTATGGCATGTAGTCTCATACGGAACGAAGGTTTAGTCAAGAGAATGCCTTCATCGCGCCAGGATGGCACTATAATGCGAATGCATTAAAAAGCCGATGCTTTATTAGCGTTTCTACGCTAAATTCAAGAAAGCCAGATACCGGACTGACGGGAGCCCTACCATGCTGAAGAGAAAAGCCTTGATTCTGGTACTTGCGGGTGCCGCTGCGATGGCACACGGGGCAGACGTGTCGGTTCCCTACCTCGGGCTCCTGACAAATGGCCGCCTCAACGCGGTCGGTGCCTTCGAGTTGTCCACGCGGGTCAGCATTGACATGCTGTTTGAGGGCGGCACCAAATTCGATGCCTGGTTCAAGCTGGGCTTCAGGAATGCCGCGGTGGAAAACTACCTGAAAGCCGCGGAATCCCTGACGCCACTGACGGAGGCTCCAACCATGGATGATCTGGCAGCGTCGATTTCCAACCTGGAAGAGGCTTCTGGCCTTTCCCTCAGGTCAGTAGCGATACAGATCAAGAATCTGCTCGGCACTCCGTTGCAGTTGGCCACGTTTGTAGGCCACCTGGATACCCTGGGATCGGGCACCGATTTTACCCAGTATTTTGGCACCAGTGATTTTGCCACCAAATTCCGCGGCTACATGTATTATCCGGAAGGCATCGGTGGCGACGCGAGCAGACGCTATGAAGGGCTTCACGAAATTTACGGCACGGGCATGCGGCTTTCCTGGCCCATGGAAGCGATGATGCCGTTCCTGTACATCTACCAGGATTCCTGGCTCGGGGCCGGCCACTGGTCGGCTGATGCGCGCGCTCTCTTGAACACCGATCGAGTAAAACTAGAAGCCTTCATAGGAGGCTCGTTCCCGGTCTCGACGCTGGGAGTCTACCGTGGAGGCTTGCTCTTCTTCTTTGAAACAGGCGAGATTGGCAATTTTTATGCGCAGATAGGCATTCCTCGGTGGGATCCGCTGGAAGCCTTCAGTATGGAGATGCTTTCCTTCCTTTTCGAACCACGCATCAAGGTGGGAGCAGGAGAACTGGTCCTGAGCCTGTTCTTCCATCCAAAATGGTATCTGCAGAAAGAAACGAATGAATCGGGAGCTGTCGAGCTCAGATTTGATCTCGGTTTCGGCAAAGTAGAAGAAGGCTCGATGCGCGGAGGCGCAGAAGTCGAGCTGTCGTTCGATCCAAACCTTGCGACTGCGGTACTATCCCTGGACGCCTCGCCCTACCTCCAGACCGTACGCAACGGTGTCCGCTGGGATCTGCGCCTGGCCATAAGTGCATTCCCGTTCCCGTCACCCTGGTATGGCATGTTCCAGCCTACCCTGGGCGTCTCGACGGCTTTCTAGCATGACAAGGAGTCCCGTGATGACGAAATACCTGAGCCGGGCGTTGCCCCTGAGCCTGGCAGCTGCAGTTGCCCTGCTGGCCCCTCTTCGCGTAGCGGCCATGGACATAGAAGTTGGTGGATTCTTCGGCAACCTTGGCCTGCCCTGGACTGGAGAAACGGCCATAGGGGTAGACGAATACCCAGCCAACCTGTGGCTATACGGAGGACGCCTGGCCTTTGTGGAGCAACTCAATACCGGACTGTCGTTCATGGCTGAATACGAGACTGACATCGTACTCCGCAACATCGTAAGGGGCATCATCACCTACGAGACCGGCATCGTGAGCATCAGCGCAGGCCCGATGGTCGGTGTATTCAATTCAATAGATAAAACCCTCAAGACCGGCATCGACATAGGTTTCAGGCTGGAACTTGCAGGATTAGCCTTCTTCTCCGCCACCGTTGAATCGTCAATGGGTGCTGGCTTTGCCACCGCTGGCGATTACTCCCAGGACCTGACCAGGCTCGCCGCTGGCTGGTACGTGAACAATGCCATATGTTCGCTCTCGATGACGACCAAACAGTACACGAGCATACTCGATTCCGGCGACCATATGGGCAGCGCCTCCACCGACTACCAGTTCGCCGTCGATGTATACAAGAAAGGCGCACCGTACCGCGTACTCGCCGAACTCGGCTACCGTGCCATGACCAAGACCTATGCGGACGCCAAAGTAGACGGCCTCGGTGCCGTGGTGCTCGGTGCGCAGGTAAGCGCACAGCTAAGCCCGGTATTCTCTCTTGTGGCAGGACTGGACTCAGGCGTGTACGTTTTCGGGCTCGAGGAACTGGCGGGCCACGGCCCAGCCCCCACCTCGTTCATGTTCCAGGGCAACCTCGGCATCGTAATCCACCTTGGCGCCGAGAAAGAATCCGCCGCGGGCCAGTAAGCAGCCCAATAATCGCTACTCCGCGCGCCATGGATGGAGCGCAGCAAAAAAAAGCCAGTTCTGAAAGAACTGGCACGTCATGGATGCTCTGTATCCGCGCGGCATGGACGCCGCGCACGCTGTAGATGCCAGTTCTGAAAGAACTGGCACATCATGGATGCTCTTAATCCGCGCGGCATGGATGCCGCGCACGCTGTAGATGCCAGTTCTGAAAGAACTGGCGCGGCATGGATGCCGATGAGCCGCCGGAGATTCGAACTCCGTACCCACGCCTTAAAAGGGCGTTGCTCTACCGAGTGAGCTAGCGGCTCGTAAAATCAGAGTGAACATACCCTCCGGCGCGGGCTCGTGTCAACGCCGCAGTTGAATCCTGGAAAATAGTACAGCGCAGACTAATCAGATAGCTGGGTCCGGTTGGGATCTGTTCCGGCTGCGTTCTGCTCATTCAAAGCTCCTGCCAGGGCAATGCGGTTACGGGCAACGGTATCCTCGAAGCCAGCAAGCCGCAGGTCGCGGTCTGCGGGCGTTTCATCATCCAGCCCGTAGCGCAGCTTCTGGGCCAGCACGCGGGCGGCGGCATCTTGTAGCCGCGCCCGGGTTACGCGGCCATCTGCCAGCGCTCCGAGCAGCGCCGCACGCACGGCTACCGCGGTACGGCCCCCCGAGACCATCAGCAGATCGGCGCCGGCGGAAAGTGCTGCGACCGCTGCGGCTTCAGGCCCTCCTACTCCTTCCAGGGCAGCCATCTGGAGATCATCGGTCATCACGATGCCCCGGAATCCAAGCTCATCCTTGAGCACCGCTATGGCCCTGGCGGAAACGCTTACCGGCAGATCAGGGTCTATGGCGGGCACGAGTACATGGGAAAGCATGATGGCAGAAACTCCGGAACGGATTGCCACCCTGAAGGGTGGATAATAGACGCGCTCGAGGGTCTCCAGGGGAACGGACAACACAGGCAAGCCACGGTGGGGATCGGAGGCGGCGTTTCCCGGAAAGTGTTTGGCAACGGCGGCGGCTCCGCTTGCCTGGCAGGCTTCAATGAAACCGGCAGCAAGCCGGCCAGAAACGCCGGGGTCGTCCGACCAAACCCGGTCCTGCAGGAACGCACGGTTCCCGTCGGTAAGGGCTTCGACGACGGGAGCGGCATTCATCGACACGCCGATGGCGCGCAGTTCCGACCCCGCGGCAGCTCCGGCCAGACTGGCGGCTGACAATCCTGCACGTCCCATCGTCCTGGCCGCTGGCAACCGCGTCATGCCGCCCTTGAACCGGTATACCGAGCCGCCTTCATGATCAATGGCGACG
>JAIFMD010000028.1 GCA_020048755.1 Spirochaetota bacterium | reverse complement strand
CTTCAACCGTCCGCGGTGGATTGGGAATCCTGGCCACGAATATCGCCAGCACAGCCAGTATGAAGGTGACGACGTCGATGACCAGGATGCCTGTTATGCCGAGCTGTTTCTTGGGGACCATGGTGCTTATCACCGCCGAGGGTGCCCAGTATGGCCACGAAGTCGCTCATCGCCATCATGGGAAAAACCATGATTGCATAATCTTCCTACCCTACGTCATTATAAGAGGACCCTGGCCATATAAACAAATATCCAGTAATTGAAAGAGGAGACAGTGATGCGCTTCCAATTCATGCGGCAAAACTCTCGTGATGGCATCGGCATTCGCGGCTTATCGGTCGTTGACGAACGGGTAGCCTGGGCTAGCGGAACGAACGGCTCTGTAGCGAGTACGATAGACGGAGGAAAGAGCTGGCATTGGTCGGTAATCCAAAGCTTCGGCCATCTGGATTTTCGCTCCATCAAGGCTTTCAGCGGCGGAAGCGCCATAATCGCAAACGCCGGCTCTCCCGCTACCATCCTGAAAACAGTTGACGGAGGTGCTTCCTGGAAGGCGGTGTTCTCAGATGCGTCCGGCGCGATGTTTTTCGATGCCCTGGCCTTCTGGGACGACCACTCAGGCGTGGTTTTAGGTGATCCCTCAGGCGTCGCGTGCTGCATGCTCGGGACGGTAGACGGAGGCCAGAACTGGGCACAGCTTCCCGTGTCTGGCTTGCCCGTGATGCTTGAGGGCGAAGCCCACTTCGCCGCCAGCGGCACAAGCATCGTGGCCTTCGGTAGCGGAGGCCTGTGCTTCGTAAGCGGTGGCCCGTCGGCGAGGGCGTTTATGAGCCACGACCGGGGCGCGTCATGGAAGGCGAGCGCCGTGCCTGTCATGAGCGGCAAGCCGTCGCGCGGCTTGTTCTCCGTTGCCGTATACGACGAAACGCACATGTGCACGGTCGGCGGTGATTACGCCGAGCCAGGCATAGCCATCGATACGGCCGCGTATAGCGTCGAGGGGGGCTCGTCGTGGATCGAGGCTGAAACGTTTCCCCCGAACGGCTACAACTCGTGCGTGGCCTATGTTCCGGGAACGGGTGGACGGTATCTTCTGGCTACCGGCACCCAAGGCTGCCACGTCTCGGCCGACGGCGGCAGGAACTGGGCCGCGCTCTATCCCGAACCGTTCCACGTGCTGGCCTTCGAACAGACTGGCTCATGTGGCTGGGCGGCAGGCACGGATGGCAGAATATCGAAGATAGTGGCAGTCCAATGATAAGCTGCCAGCGCCCCGGTTCCCTGATGACGGGAACCAAGGAGCTGGCACGTATCTTACTTCTTCTCTACGTAGGCATCCTTGAAGTAGAGGTTAGCGAGGGCGGTGAGTACCCAGTTCTTGACGTGGGGAGCTACCATGATGGTGTTGCTCCTCGAGTAGAGCGATATGACAGGTAGATCGCGGACAAACACGTCCTCTACCTGGTGCATGAGCGCTACTGCTTTAGCCGGGTCTGTCTCGTTGATAGTCTTGGCCACCAGCGCGTCATACTCGGCATTCTTGTAGCCGACGAGGTTGTTGGTGCTGGTCGATGTAAACAGCTGGAGGAAGGTCATCGGGTGGAGGTAGTCTCCGCCCCAGCCCATGGCGCCGACGTCGAAGTCAAGCTTCTGTATCTTTGAATAGTAGATGGCCCAATCGGCTACGGCTATCTTCACCTTTATGTTGAGGTTCTTCTGCCACATCTGCTGCATGGCCTCCACCATCTTCTTGACGGTGGCGTTGGTGTAGTAGGAGAGCTCGAGTACCGGGAATCCCTTGCCGTCTGGGAAGCCTGCCTCGGCAAGCAGTTTCCTGGCCTCTTCCACATTGGCCTTGGAGCTAAAGCCGTAGGCCTTGTGGGCCTCGGTGAAATCGACTCCGCCAAAGACGTAGCCAGGTGACACGAGAGCCATGGTAGGGGTGCTCGGGGCCTGCAATACGTTGTCTATGAGCTCGTCGCGGTCTAGGGCCAGCGCGAGAGCGCGGCGGACCTTTGGATCGCTGTATGGCGCTTTGGTATTGTTGACGTCGTAGAACGTCGTGCCAAAGGCTGGAAGGATATGCAGGGAGTCGCTGCCGGTGCGCAGGCGCGGTATATCGGAAGCGGGGACTTCCCTGAATCCATCTATCTCGCTGAAGTTGATTTCCGCCAGCTTTACCGCGTCGGCGTTCCAATAGTTATCGTTCTTCTGAAGCACGACACCTTCGCCAAGCTTTATAGAAGCTACCTTGAAGGGCCCGTTGCTTATGAAGGTAGCGGGATCCATGGTCCAGCGATCGGGGCTTGCCTGAACGGCTTCCTGGTTGACGGGGGAATATACCCACATGGCCAGGATACCGAGGTAGAACGGAGCCGGCTCCTTGAGGGTTATCTCCAGGCTCTGATCAGACAAGGCCTTGATGGCGACGGCTTCCTTCGGTCCCTTGCCAGCGTAGTACTCGTCTGCTCCGACTACGTAGGTTGTAACCTGGTCGGCATACCGGGCGCCTGTCTTGGGATCCAGAACGCGAAGGAGCGAGTACACGTAATCCTTGGCGGTCAGGGGTTTACCGTTCGACCACTTGAGGCCCTTGCGGAGCGCAAAGGTGTACACCCTGCCGTCGGGGGAAATGGTCCAGCTCTCCGCGTTGCCCGGGACTATCTCTCCTGCGGCGTTATAGGTGACTAGACCCTCGAACAGCTGCGTCATAAACGGCGAAGCGAACGAGTTGTTGGTGATGCCGGGGTCGTAACCGTCAGGCTCGCTCTGCAGGGCGAACGTGATCTTGCCGGTGGCGGGCTCCGCCTTCTTTGTTCCACACGAGGCGACGAGCGCCGAGAGCGCTACGACGACCACGGCCGAGAACAGGAATTGCTTTCGTAATACCATATATCCTCCTTAACTAGGATGCGCTGTCAGAACAAGTGGCACGCCACCTCGTGGCCTGCTTCCACCGCCTTGAGTACGGGTATCGCCTCGCGGCACACGTCCTTGGCGTACCGGCACCGCGTATGGAAGGCGCACCCGGGGGGCGGCGATATTGGACTCGGTATGTCTCCCTCGATAGATGCAGCCTTCTCTACGCCATGGGGCGCGGGCCTGGGCGACGGTATGGAGTCAAGCAGGCCCTGGGTATAGGGATGCAGGGGGCGCTTATAGATTTCAGCGCTCTCGCATTTCTCGACTATCCGCCCGAGGTACATGACGCCGACAGTGTGCGAAACGTAACGCACCATAGCCAGGTCATGGGCAATAAACAGGTATGATATGCCGTTTTCGCTCTGTATCTTCTTGAGCAGGTTTACGACCTGGGCCTGTATGGAAACGTCCAGGGCGGATATAGGCTCATCGCATATCAATAGTTCTGGCTTGAGGACGAGGGCGCGCGCTATGCCTATACGCTGACGCTGCCCGCCGGAGAACTCGTGGGGGTAGCGGTTCATGTGCTGGCGCCCAAGGCCAACATGCTCTAGCATGGCGCGTACGGCCTCGTCGGTCTCCGCGCGGCTACCGCCCATACGGTGGGCGGCCAGGGGCTCGGCAATTATGTCCCTGACCTTCATGCGCGCGTTGAGCGACGCGTAGGGGTCCTGGAATATCATCTGCATGCGCTTTCGCACCGGCTTTAGTTCCCGCTCGCCGAGATGAGTTATGTCGACTCCGTCTATAAGCACCGAACCGGAGGTCGGCTCGTATATGCGCATGACGCTGCGCGCTATCGTCGACTTGCCGCATCCTGATTCACCGACGAGGCCGAGAGTCTCGCCCTCCGGTATGGAGAAGCTGACGCCCTCAACGGCGTGGACGAGCTTGCGCCCCGGACCCTTCACCTTGAATCGTTTGACGAGGTCGCGTACCTCAAGCATGCGCGGCTCCCCTTTCCTTGAATACGTTGCCGGAAACCGGAGCGTCTTCGGCCCACAGCCAGCAGCGCGAGCGGTGGGTGTCAGAGACGGCATGGAGCGGAGGCGCTTCAATGGCGCATACAGCCCGCGCGTGCGTGCAGCGAGCCGCGAACGGGCAGCCAGCGGGGGGAGAAAGCATGTCCGGCGGCGAGCCGGGTATCGGCTCGAGCATGGCGTCCTTGTCCTGGTCTATGACCGGAATGGAGCGGAGTAGACCCAAGGTATACGGGTGGGAGGGAGAGGTGAACAGTTCCTCTATGCTGGCCTCTTCCATGATCATGCCGCCGTACATGACGATGACCCGTTCGCACATGCTCGCTATGACCGACAGGTCGTGGCTAATGAACACGATAGCGCTTTCCATCTCGCGTTTAAGCGCGCGCAGCAATTTCAGTATCTGGTCTTGTATGGTCACGTCGAGGGCGGTTGTCGGCTCGTCGGCTATGACGAGGGACGGCTCGCATATTAAGGCCATCGCTATCATGACGCGCTGCCTCATTCCGCCGGAGAATTCGTGGGGGTACGAGTCGTAGCGCTTGGCGGCCTCCGGTATGCGTACCAGCTCGAGCATGCGTATCGCCTTGGCGCGCGCCTCGGCGGCGCTTAGCCTCGTGTGCACCTCGAGAGCCTCGGCCACCTGCTTGCCTATAGTCTTGAGCGGATTGAGCGACGACATGGGATCCTGGAATATCATGGCGATATCCTTGCCGCGTATCTTGCGCAACTCCCGAGGCGGCGAGCAGGCCGAGCACCGACAGGAACGTTACGCTCTTGCCGGAGCCAGATTCACCGACTATGCCAAGCACCTCGCCTTTTGATAGCGACAGCGACATATCTCGGACCGCCTGCACCTCTCCGTTCTGCGTGAAGAAGCTCGTCGACAGGTTATTGACTTCCAGTAGCCGGGGCATGGGCTTCACCTATTTACTTCCTCATCTTCGGGTCGAGGGCGTCGCGCAATCCGTCGCCTATGAAGTTGAACGCGAACATCGTTATGCATATGACCAAGGCCGGGGCGAACAGCTGGTGAGGCGTGCTCTTCATCGTCTCCAGCGCGTCGTTGCACATGGTCCCCCAACTGGCCATGGGTGCCGACACCCCGAGCCCTATGAAGCTCATGAACGACTCGACGAAAATCGCGGTAGGTATGAGCATTGTCGCCGTCACGATGATTGGACCAAGGCAATTAGGTATGAGGTGGAGCATGACGATGCGTAGCGGAGGCGTGCCTATCGTCCTTGCGGCCAGCACGAATTCCTGCTCCTTGAGCGCCATGATCTGGCCTCTCACTACCCTGGCCATACTTACCCAGTACACTGAGCTGAGCGCGACTATGATGCTCAGGAAGCCTGAATCCAGTATGACCATGATGAGTATGACGTACAGCGTCAGCGGTATGGTGCTGATGACGTCGACTACGCGCATCATGACGTTGTCGACGTTGCCGCCCAGGTAGCCGGATATGCCGCCGTACAGGACGCCTATTATAAGGTTGATGAACGCGGCGACAAACGCGACGGTCAGTGAAATCCTCGCTCCGTACATGAGCCGCGTCAACATGTCGCGGCCAAGAGAATCGGTTCCAAGGAGATAGGAAGCGTTCTGTATCCACTTGGTGCGAAGCGTTGCGCCATCAGGCCCTACGAGGCGCAATCCAACCGACCTGTCGGAATAGTCTATCGATACGGAATTTTCCCCGTCGTCGAATACTATCAGTTTTTTTTGAAGGTCCTCGCGGGAAAACGGTATGGGAGCGACGAGCCGCCCCTCGGCAGAAACCTTTATCAGCTTAAGATTTTGAGTTATATATGCATAACTACCGCCGCCATCGACCTGCCATACCTTAAGCGATGGCGGAATATTGACGAAGGCCAGGTTCTGTTCGAAGTAGGTATGCCCGGAGACGAGGGGACCGAGGGCGGCGAACAGCACGAGGAGCACGACGACGCAGAAGCCCGCGACCGCGCTTCTCCGCTTCTTGAAGCGGTACCATACGTCCTGGGCGAAGCTCCTCTGCTCCCCCGCTATGGTCTCCATAGACTCCGTAGCCACGTCAAGCTTGTCCCAGGCGGAAGCCGTTCTTTCCATTGTATTTACTATCCTATTCAAGCTTTATGCGGGGGTCTATCATCACGTAGAATACGTCGACGATAAATACCATGGCGACGAGTATCGTGGCATAGAAGATGGTAATGCCCATGATGGCCGTATAATCGCGGTTGGCTATGCTCGTGACGAAATGAATGCCCATGCCGGGCAACGCGAATATCTTCTCTATGACGAAAGAGCCGGTCAGGAGGGAAGCCAGCGTCGGCCCCAGTATGGTCACCACGGGTATGAGCGCGTTGCGCATGGCGTGCTTCATTACTATGGCCGATTCGGAAAGACCCTTGGCCCTGGCCGTCCGTATATAATCCTGGCCCATCACCTCCAGGAGACTGCTGCGCATGAGGCGGGTTATGAAGGCCAGCGAGTATCCGCTCAGGGCTATGACCGGGAGCACGTATCCCTTGACGCTGCTGACGCCAAACACCGGGAGCCATCCCAGCTTGAACGAGAAAACATACATGAGCGCCGTCGCTATGACGAACGACGGTATGGTTATACCCAGCGTAGCCAGAACCATGATGGCGATGTCCTGCCACTTGCCGTTTTTAATGGCCGATATGCTGCCAAGCGGCAGGGCAAGGAACAGCGTGAAGACTATAGATATGAGCCCGAGCCGTGCCGATAGGGGAAAGCCCTCGGAAATGAACTCGTTGACGCTCCTGCCCTCGTGCTTGAACGACGGACCGAGATCGAAGACGAGGAGGCCCTTTACGTAGTCGAAGAATTGTTTGTAAAGCGGCGCGTCCAGGTGATACTTCTGCACGAGGGCCCGCTCCACCGCCTCCGGTAGCTTACGCTCGGCGGTAAACGGCCCGCCGGGAATCGAATGCATAAGCATGAACGTCAGTAACACGACGACGAAGAGCGTAGCGAACATGGTCGCGATACGCTTAAGCACATACCCGATCATTGTTTCTCCATACTTTATCTTGCTACGCAAATAGTATCATTATGCGCACGGATACTGTCAACATAAACGGGGCGGAAGAAAGAGAAATATCATCGTCACGGTAAATGATATGAACTGTCATTTCGGGATTTTCGCGGATTTGCGACGAAATTCGACTTTAACCCCTAACTACCTCTGTTTTCCAACCCCGAATGACTGATCAATCAGAATTTTTTTTTAGTAACGCGGATAGATCGAATCTATAATTCTCGTCTACTTTTGCTGTCAAGCGTTGATTTGGCCGATTTTATCCGATCTGAAGACGATAGCTCACCTATGTTGCCATATAAGCATCGCTTATGAGGTGTTATCACGCTCCGTATAAACTTCGTTTTGTGGATTATCCGGACCCCAGCACCAGTTCTGGAGGTGAACGAGCACAGACAGTCATTGTCTGCTCCCGTTCCTGCTGCTTTGCCCAGTCAATAATCCTGGTAAGCTCATTAGGATCCTCAATTATTGCCACAACTGACTCTGCCCCTTGGCATTTCGGGCAAACAAACGGGTTTACCTCGTTGACTTTCTGCAACAACCGTGCCCAGCTTTGCTTTTGTAACTTAGACCAGGCATCGGGAGCTTCTGTGGTTAGGGCATCCTTTGGGAATGTGGCATCAACAGTAGGGCTTGTTCGGGTGTACTTTTAGCCAGCTGTCTGGTGCCAGGCGGTAAATACCAGGCCGCTCTTGCCACTGCTTGCGGACTTTTCCGGCATATACCCCATAGCGCCGAACAAGTTGCACTCGTCGCGGTGGCAAATGGGCTACCAGCTGGTCAACAAACATAAAACCTTTGAAGGTTTCTGAGTTTCCTTTGTAGAAGCCCTTAGGTGCAGCTGTCCAGATTACGGTGTCGGAGGCTTTGTCATACTGGTTTTTTTCTGCACAAGACGCGCCACGAACTTCATATTGCCCCAATGCTTGTACACAAAGCGGTCGTACTGTGTAAATCCGCCAAAGGACTGATAACGCCTGAGCTATGCTCAGGAAACAACACAAGCACATAGAATTTCTTGTCCGGCTGCTAAAGAGAAAAATTCAGACAGCAATGAGAATATCAGCTTGGATACTTCGCCAAACAAGCGTTTATCGAATTTAAAGTATGTCTGGAGGATCTTTGGAATTGTTAATACAAATTGCCTATGTGGTAGGTCGAGGAGCAGATCCTCGGCAAGGTATTCAAGGTAGAACAACGTACGTTTTTGGTTGCAAGTCGTGGGGCAACATAATTCCCCGGTCAGGGGTTGTCAGATACCATGAATTGGATTTTAGGAGTCTATACCATGAACTATAACCGGGTTTTCAAGACTTGGGGTCATGTATGTGGAGACATGTCCTCTGAAGGCGACCTGTTCTATCTGTCCCCATAATGGCTACGGCACTGGGCAATTTCCATTTGTCCGTTTTTTATACGGTAAACGAGCCGGTTTGTTTCATCAATCCTACGGCTCCAAAATCCCGCCAGGTTGCCCGACAGCGCTTCCGGTTTTCCTATGCCGTTGTTGCCGTTCCGGTCTATGTCCTGTATCAGTTGATTGATTCGTTTCAAGGTCCTTCTATCCTGTTTCTGCCAATAGAGGTAATCTTCCCAAGCTTCGTCAGTCCACACTTTATTCATTATCAGGATCAATCAGATCGTGGACCTTGCCCTTGGCTGCTTCAAGCTGAGTGATGGACCTAATAAGTCGGGCCTGGTTG
>JAIFMD010000066.1 GCA_020048755.1 Spirochaetota bacterium | reverse complement strand
CGGACGAAAGTCCCAGCCTTCTGGCCTCCACGCGGACTTCGGCTTTGGATAGGTTCCCGAGTGGAAAAGCGACTCCGGCGAGTATCGCAGGCGTAAGCCGGTGGACGAAGTAGGTCTGGTCTTTGGCTTCTTCCCTGGCTCGCCTGAGCATCAGGATGCCCTGGCGGCTTTCTATTCTGGCAAAGTGGCCTGTGGCAAACAGGTCAAATTGAGCTCCTGCTTCTCTTGCGCGGTCTATGAGGAAACCGAATTTCATTTCCTGGTTGCAGCGGACGCAGGG
This sequence comes from Spirochaetota bacterium, assembly GCA_020048755.1. GTDB lineage: Bacteria > Spirochaetota > Spirochaetia > Treponematales > UBA12059 > SZUA-370. The sequence goes on along the minus strand of JAIFMD010000066.1, from coordinate 34,441 downwards.
GTTCGGCGTCCGGCCCAGGGTATATTCGCGTTTGAAGTAATCAAGGATCCTGGTTTCGTATTCCGTCGAGAGGTCGAGAGCCAGATAGGGAACGCCCAGGGAGGAACAAAGAGCCTCTGAAGCAGCTACATCTTCCTCTTCACCAGGGCCATAGCAGGCATCACTGATAGTCAGGTCCGCTTGCCGCAGGCCGTCTGTGCGCCAGATTTTCATAGTGAGCCCGAACACGTCTGCTCCGGCTTCCGCCAGCAACGCGAGTGCGGTGGAAGAATCCACCCCGCCGGAAAGCCCCACTGCTATGCGTTTTCCCTTGTAAGCCTGGATGTCGATGCTGTTCATTGTTGTCATCCTATACTGACTCAGGCGCAATTTTCAAGGATTGTGCCTGTGCTGTACAAGTAACGTTCTTCTTTTATGTGGTGTTGTGCTATAGTGGTTACTGTACAAACCAATTCAAATCGGAGCAGGCTTCATGAAATATAAGGGACTAGCGGCGTTCCTGAGCGTCGTTCTCTATAGCATCCCTCTCGTTGCGGTAGATGCGCAGGCCACACTGGCCTCGATACAGGCTTTTCCTGATTTTCTGGCAGTACGTTCGGAATTCCTGTCTGCCGTAATAACCGCAGCTCCTCCGGTTGCACTGAATTTCAAGACGGTGTTCCGCGATACCCCTGCGGGCCGGATACGCATCTCGGTGGAACGTGATGGTCAATCGTTCTACGTGTTGTTCCAGCGTGAGCGCAACGGTGGGTACCCTGTTGGATCACGTGGCAACATGGCGATCAAGCGCGACGCAACTACAGGCTATATATTGAGGGTATTGTGGTATCTAAGCGACGATGGCCTGAGTTTCATCAGCCTCACGCCCAGGAACGAGCGGACCATAGTAGACTACGTAGTTGCTGGATCCGTTGTCCGTAGCGGATACTCGGTATCCCACCTTATCTACTATTTTTTCACCAACACCTTCAGGTACCTGCACGATGCGACCAATTCCGGTGTTGACTGGTCCCTGGTTTTAGGTGACCCAGGAGTTTCCAGTATATCTGCATTTGCGGCCGACCTGATTTCCGGGCGCCCCACGGGAACTGCTCTGGAATTGTTACAGGTAGCCAGGGACTTCAGCACTGTCGGGCGATATCTCGCAGTCGCTGGAAAAGCCGGGTACACTCCCGAGGAAGTCACTGCAACCGCGAACAAGCAAGTTGTTACGTTCTCCAATCCCAGGGATCCAGCCTTGAAAGCCGTTTCCGGCTGGACTGAATCAAGTGGAATCCCCCTTGAATCGGCTGCTCTGGCGATTCTTTCCGGCATAGGCACTGAATCAGCCTTCATAGCTCTTGTCAGTGGTGCTGGCCCTCAACCCCCCACCGAACTGGCAATCGTGCCGTACCGGGATGCGGCTGGATTGTATGTCATCAATGCCGTTGATGCTAATACCCGCCAATCCGTGGACTTCATGGGCCTCGTTTCTGCCTTGCCTGGTGCAAGCATCCGCCTGTTCCGTGTTCCGCTTCCTGCTTCTCCATAACGCGGCTTGCCTCGTGGCTACACCTTCGTTATGATACACGAACGGAAAGGTGGCATATGGGTGATTTATTTGTCGGTTTTACTTCAATAGTCTGGCAGGATCTGGTGATGTATGCTGTAGGCGCAGTTCTGATCTGGCTTGCCATACAGAAAGAATACGAGCCGATGCTCCTTTTACCGATAGGGTTCGGTGCGATACTCGTCAACCTGCCTTTATCGGTAGTATGGGAGCATGAAGGTTCCGCCGGGTTCCTGAAAGTGCTGTATGACGGCGGTATAGCAAACGAGCTGTTCCCGATACTCATTTTCATTGCGGTCGGAGCGATGATCGATTTTGGTCCGCTGTTCAAGAATCCGTTCATGATATTCTTTGGCGCGGCTGCCCAGTTCGGCATCTTTGCGACGATGATCATAGCGACCCTGCTGGGTTTCAGCCTCAAGGAAGCCGCCAGCATCGGCATCATCGGTGCCGCCGATGGTCCGACGGCCATCTACGTGGCCAACAAGTTTGCCAGAGATTTGCTGGGGCCGATATCAGTGGCAGCCTACTCGTACATGGCGCTCGTGCCGCTCATCCAGCCGCCGGTCATAAAGCTCCTGACCTCGAAGAAGGAACGCCGCATCCACATGGTCTACCACGAGTCAGGTGTACCCAGGTGGCTGAAAATAACGTTTCCCATCGTGGTAACAATGATCTCCGGCATCGTCGCCCCGATATCGGTACCGCTCGTGGGCTCCCTGATGTTTGGTAACCTGATACGTGAATCCGGTGTTCTGGAGCGCCTGTCACAGACTGCGCAGAACGAACTGGCCTACCTGGTAACACTGCTCCTGGGCATCACGATCGGTTCCAGCATGCGGGCAGACAAGTTCCTCAACGTGCAGACACTGATGATCCTGGGCATGGGGCTCGTCGCGTTCGTGTTCGATACCGCTGGTGGAGTACTGTTCGCCAAGCTGGTAAACCTGTTTCTTCCGCATGACAAGAAGATCAATCCAATGATAGGCGCGTGTGGAATATCGGCCTTTCCTATGTCTGGCCGCGTGATTCAGAAGATGGCTGCGGAAGAGGAGAAGGGCAACATCATCCTCATGCATGCCATAGGTTCCAATGTGTCGGGGCAGCTGGGATCCATCATTGCCGGTGGCATGATACTGGCGTTCGTTCCGTTGCTGGTCGGCTAGGCTCAAGGAGACATCAATGGATTCACTAATCTACAACCTTAAAAGCGCTCCTACTACGGTACAGGCACTGGCCGTCACCGCAGGCGGGCTCATCGGCGTATTTGCCACCCTCGCGGCTTTTTTCCTGATCATCTGGCTGTCAGTCAAATTGGGCGGCAAGAAAGCCTGATCACAAACCCGCCATGCGCATAAAAAGCCCCTCGTCGACCGACGGGGGGCTTGCTTGTATCCGGAGGCCGGGATCAGACCAGAAGCTCAGCCTGCCTTGACGGCACGGGCCAGTTCCCTGCCGCGTTCACGGAGGGCGGCGCGGGTAGCTTCGTCAGCCGCTCCAGCCCATTCCAGTGGCTCGATATGGGTCCATTTGAGGGGCGCAACCTTCTCTTCGTATTCTTTCTTCGCACCACCGACCCAGCCCCAGGAGCCGATGCGCAAGGCCTTGCGGTTCCACACATGCTTGCGCTCGAACATGTCCAGTACATAGGCCATGGGCGGGAACATCTTGTATTCGTAGGTAGGCATGGCGATGACGATGCCGGCACTCTTGAAGGCGTCGGCGAGCACAAAGGAGACGTCTTCGTCCGGAACGCGGTGGATTGAGAACGGCACACGCTCGTCCTCTATTCCCTTGAGAAGCGCCTCCAGCGCAGTTCTGGTATTTCCGTACATGGAACCCCACACGACGCAGATTTCCTTCTCCTGCGGGCCTTCCATGTATCCGGCGTATTTCAGGTAGCGGTCGATAATTACCTGGGGTTTCTCGCGCCAGATGAGACCGTGACTCGGAGCAACCACCTTGATGCCCAGCGGAGCTACTTTCTGGATTGCTTTTTTGACGAAGGTGCTGAAGCTGCCAACGATGTTGGCGTAATAGCGCAGGCTTTCAGTCTGGAAGAACGCGTGTTCCTCCGCATAGTACTCGTCGTCGAACACGCGCTTGCCGAGCTTGCCGTAGCTGCCGAACGCATCGCACGAGAACAGCGTGCCGGATTCAGGCTCGAAGGTCATCATCGTCTCGGGCCAGTGCACGTTTGGTGTTTCTTCAAACTGGAGCGTCACGCCGCCCAGGTCTAGCGTATCGCCTGATTTTACTGCCTTCAGGCCGTCGGTGATTTTATAGAAGCTTTTAACCAGTTCCACACCCTTGGCCGTAGCTATGATCTCGACACAGGGATTCTGGGCCTTGAACTCGGCCAGCCAGCCGGTATGGTCTGGTTCGAGATGGTTAAGTATCAAGTAGTCGATTGATGCCACTTCCAGTCCCGCATCGGCAAGTTGCGCCTTCAGGTTTGCTGCAGCGCCGCACCAGTCTCGAACCAGGTCAATGAGGGCAATTTTTTCGCCCCTTATGAGATAGGAATTGAGCGATACGCCATTGGGGATCGGCCAAATCCCTTCAAACCGGTCGTCGGCGGAATCTATATCGGCATGGAGTGCCCAAATGCGATCGCATATCTTGGCTGCTTTCATCGAGGTATGGCTCCTTGTAATGTTCTTAGGGCGCGCCTTCGTGGCCGCGCCCAAAACTATACCCGATACTAGGCCAAAATGCCCGGATAGCACAAGTAAAAAAAGACAGGAAGAGGATAGGAGATTTGAGCACAGAGACACAGAGAAGATGAGGAAGAAAGAAATGAGAAAGAAGGGAAAGAAGAAAAAGAGGTTTAAAACTCCTTTTCCTTCTTAATCCTTCTTATTCCTCTCGTCTTCTCTGTGTCTCTTTGCGAAATTCTTTTTCTATATTCACCTCATCTTCTCTGTGGCTCTGTGCAAAATTCCTTTTCTAAAAGGCGCCGGAGCCGAGGGTCAGGGATACTGAAAGGCTCAGGGCACGGCCATCGTTGAGGACGACGTATTCGCCGTTGTCGTAGCCTACCGCAAACGACGCTGATGTTGACAGCGACAGGCCGTCGAAGAACGCGTATGACAGCGTAGGCTTGATGATGCCCGAGAAGTCCGACAGGTTGCCCATCGCGAACAGGGAGAACGACAGGTCATCCACCAGCAATTCGCTCTTGGAGAAGGTGGCCGCGGCATAATGCTGGCCTGAGCCGTAGATGAGGCCCTTGAGGAAACCCGTGAATGCCGCATCGACATCGGCAGTCGGGTCAGCGATAGCCAGGAATGTCTTTATTGCCGTTTCATTGTCCTGTGCCTCGGTTATCCGGTCCTCACGGTCGGTATTCAGGTAGCCTTCACCATCGTACAGGTACTGGCCCATGACGGTGATGTTGGCGTCGGAATTCGTGTAACGGAATCCGGTCGTTCCCTGGAAGAAGATTGACTCGTCATCTTCCTTGGTCGTCAGGTACACGGGATCGAGGAAGGTAGGTGCGTCAATTTTCGTGACCCAGGTCCTGTCGGAGCCGCGGGCAATGGTCGCTTCGCCAAACACGCTGAACTGGCCAACCGAGCCTGAGGCGGTCAGCATGCCGCGTATCGGGTCGTCCTTCTGGTAGTAGCCGCCGACTCCGAGCTCCCAGCCGCCGAACACAAACTCGGCCTTTGCCGCAACGGCGGTATCTTCGGGCTTCATTGTGGCCGAGTCGAATACGGTGTAGGCCCAGAGGTTGTGCTGGGTGCCGGGGATGGGGTAGAGGGCCCGTAGCGCCACGGGGCCTTCAAGCTGGGCCGTGGGATCGGTAGGGTCGATAGCCTGGAGGTTCAGGATGTTGGCGGGTGAGAAGAAATAGCCCACCCCCCAGTTTACCGTCTGCTTGCCGAAGCGGAAGTACAGGGAGTCGTTCCATGAGAAATCAGAGAACAGCTCGAAGACCTCAACCTCAGGCACACTTATATTTGTTGTACTCATTGTTACTGAGTCGCCGAGTGTGGGTACAGTAATCGGGGTTTCAGTAGTCAGGACGCTGGTCGAGGTAGTGAACGGCCATGAGGTCTTCAATGAGCCGTAGAAGCGGCTTTCTTCGGTCGGTCTGGCGTCAAAGAAGAGTAGGGACGACAGGGACGGCGCAAGGCCATAGTCGTCGGTGGCTGTGATGTCGAAGTCACCTTCCCAGGGATCGTTCCAGGTCCAGGAGGATGCCGCGCTGCCGGTAAAGCGGCCGCCGACGCGGACTGATTCCGAAACAAGGAGGCTCTTCACGGCAGAGCCGGCTTCGGACTCGGTCACTGTCTCCACCATGTCCTCGGAGCCGAACATGGCGTCTTCGTCGATGCTGAAGCTATCCTGGGCCATCACCGGAGTTGCAAGGGCGAATACTGCCAGTGCTGCCACGAGCACCGCTCCCCAGGATGAGCGGACTGTCTGGCTGGTGTTTGAGATAGCGGTTTTCTTCATTTGTTCACCTGCTCGAGGAAGGCCTTTGTAAAGACTTTTTCAGGCAGCGTGGCAAGCGACTGCTCGGTCAGGGTCAGCTGGCTGCGTTCGCCGGGATTGAGCTCGTCGATGATGAGGATCTGCGACGGCATGAGCCGGCCTTCGAGTTCAACATATTTGGGGAAGAGGTTGGTACGCATGAGGCGGCCCGAGACGCTGTAGTCTTCCTGCTTGAGCAGCATCGTCTTGTCCTTGCGCACGTACAGGACGCTGCGGTCGTACGAAACCTCGTTGGTTTTTGCCTTGAGGTCGATGATCCAGACCGCTATCTTGCCTACGGTGCCCTCTTTGGAGCTCACCACTTCGTAGTCATCGAGGATGCTTTTCTTTGTCAGGTCGGAATTCTTGGCTTCAGAGTTCTGGATGTTCTCCTTGATGGACGAGAACGAGAACTTGCGGCTGGTCGGGTCGTAGAACCAGACATTGTCTTCCTCGCGAAGGTAGCCCTGGCCCTTGTTTACTTCAGGCAGGACCACGAGCATGGCAAACTGCTTCTTGGCGTCGCGGCGGAACATGCGGACCTGGCTGACCGAATCTTTCTCACCTGGTTTCTGGGAGACGATCGTGTAGACAGCGGCAAAGTCCTTGCCGGTAAAGTCGCTCTGCGCGTCGAGCGTGGCGAGAATTTTAGGTACATCCTGGGCAAATGCGGCAGAACCGGCGGCCGCGATTGCCAGTATCGTTGCGGCAAATAATCTTTTCATCGTTGGTGCCTTTCTTATTTCTGGGTCCGCAGGGCTTCGGCAGGAGTCAGTTTTGCTGCCTTGGCTGCGGGGCTCGAAACCGCCAAAAGGGTCAGGAGCGCTATGATGATGACATTGCCGACCGCCTTGAGCGGGGGCAGGTAGAATGACATGTGGCCGTTCTTCATGATGAGGAAGGCTGGGCTGTCCATGCCGAAATTGATCAGGGATATGCCAGCCATGGCGATGAGGGCCAGAATTATACCAGCTATCGCTCCACCGAGCGCCAGGAATACTGCCTCGTACAGGAACATCGAGCGGACGCCACCCCGCTGTACGCCCAATGCGCGCATCGTGCCTATTTCTCCTATGCGCTCGAACATCACCATGCTGAAGGTGTTGGTTATGCCTACCATGATGATGACGAACAGCACGACGAGGATGATGGCCGCCGTCGTATCCAGGGCTGCAACGATCTGCTTGATCTGCGAGAGCATCTCGTTGATCGTAAAGAGGCGGTACTTTACACCTTCCCACGATTCCTTGTTCTGCTGACGGAGGAGGGCCTGGAACGGCGTTTCCGCTCCGGTTTCGTCCTTGACGCCACGATCGAAGAGTTGCACCCCGGCTTCGTTCAGTCGGGCGTAGATTTCTGTAGCCGATACTTCGGTGTTCTTGAGGCCGTCAAGCATGACACCCATGGTCTGATATTCACCGGGTGCAAGACCGAGCAATTCGTTGACGTACGACAGGTTTGCATACGACATCATCTGGCCGAAGATTCCCGCATCGAAGCTGATGCCGGCAAGGGTGAACTCGCCTACATTGTTTTGGCCATTGACCGTCTGCATCTGCACAAGGATCCTGTCGCCTACGTCGACGTTCAGCTTGTTTGCTATCTTTTCAGATAGAATCAAGGCTGTCTCGTTGGTCATGGAGTCCCAGGAGCCATCCTTGAGGAGCAGGCGTTCCCGCAGGAACGTTTCCTTGTCGAGTTGTGCGCCATCTACATTGGTGCGTATCTTCTTGCCCTCGAATATGAGGGTGCCTGAGAAGGCCGAGCGCCTCGTGATGTACTTTGCCGGAGCACCCGAAGCCTCAACGGCCGTGGTCAGTGAGGAGTCGTTCCTGATGACCGACATGTCCTTGTCGTTGGGGCCTTTCTCGGTTCCGCTTATGAAGATGTGTCCGGCCATCAGGTTGGAGAAATTTTCCGACACATTGGCAGAGAAAGCTCCCGCAAAGCCGTTTATCAGCGTGACTATCATCACGCCAAAGGCGATGGCGCTGCCGAGCAGTATGGTGCGCTTCTTCTGTCTGCTCAGGTTTCTGAAGGCTATGTTCGCTATGGTATTCACGGTTCTTCCCTTACGATTGCATGGCCCTGACGGGCTGTATGCGGAGCGCTACGCTGACCGGGTAGATACTGGCCACGAGGCCAACGGCGATGATCACCGCGAGCGACCCCAGGAGTGCCAGCGGATTGATGACCGCCCGCAGCACCTTGCCGCCAAAAAGTATCTCCAGGAACTGGTTTGAAGCCTCGATGCCTATGGCGTTGATAATTGCAGCGGCTATGAACGCCAGGATGATGCCGATGAAGCCGAACACCACTGAAAGCGTTACCGTTTCTGCCGCGAACAGCTTCCTGACAAAGCCACGTCCGCCGCCAAGGGCGCGCATGGTTCCTATTTCTCCGGTCCGCTCTATGATCGAAACTACGAGCGTGTTCATTATGATTATGATGGCAACGACTGCCAGTATGAAAATCGCGACGGTAAAGACTATGCGCAGCACGTCGACGGACTGTGCATACGGACCCGCTGCCTTCTGCCAGTCGCCCGCCGCGAGTGCAAGGCCTTCCTGGGCGAACCACGCATTCAGGCCGGCTACTACGGCTTTGGTCTGGGTCGGGTCGTTCAGCCTGAGCAGTATCGAGTGCCAGGCTCCCGAGTCAGCAGTATTGAGCCGCTCCCGTGCGCTGGTGTCACCGAGCAATGACCCTATGTTTGCCTCGGTCAGCACCGCTCCGTTTGGCGTTGCTGTTCCTGAGTCTATGGAACTGAACGCGTCCTCTCCGAACAGGGAGTCCAGGTCGTCAATGGCAAGCATAGCCGTCTGGGTGTCTGTCAGTTCAATGTTCTCCGCCGCGCCTACGGTCATGCCGGCAAGGACGCGCAGGGTGTCGATATCGAGGTAGGTCAGCTGTTCGGGGCCAGCACCTTCAGAAACACGTTTGAACGTGCCGACTATTTTTGCGCTTCTGAGCCGTATACCTGAACCGCCCATGCCCTGGATGAGCACTTCGTCGCCAACCTTGAGGTCCCGCTTCAGGTACTTGCTTAGTTTTTCAAGCCTGTCCGACGCTATCATCAGACCCTTTTCTCCGGGCTGGATGAAATTGCCGTCGACGATTTCTATTGTTTCAAACAGTGACCAGTAATTTACGGCGTCAACGCCAAACAGCATCATGACAGCGTCCATCATGCTGCCTTCGTCGTCATCTTCCTCGCCGCCGTTGCCGCCGTGCGAACCCGGCCCCCCCTGGAAGTCGAGTCCTTCGTCGTTTGTAGCTATGCCAAAGCCCGTGGCCATGCCGGATGATGCCTTCACCCCTGACAGTGCCGAGGCGTGAGCAAGTACTTTTTCATACTCGGGTATGACTGGTGTCTCTTCCATGCCACCTACCGATTGCACGCCGAAGAGTGAAACCGGGCCGTCGGCTATGCCGGTTATGATGACGTCCCCTGTGTAGTTCTGGGTAAACGATGTCTGTATACCCCGTTTCGAGGCGTCCAGGAACGAGTTGCCCAGCACCATGATGAGCATGCCCAGTGCCAGCAACATGCCGACGATGAGGCTTTTTGCCTTGTGCTCGATCAGGTTGCGGAGCGCCATACGTAGCGTTACGGGCATGTTACGCTCCAGACCCTGCGCAGGCGGCCGCTACAATTTCTTCCCTGCGACGGTTCTCCGTTACGAGGCCGTCGCGCAGGCGGATGATATGGTCGGCTGTATCGACGATGCGCGCATCGTGCGTGCTGAAGATGAAGGTTGTCTCCAGTTCGCGGTTTATTTTTTTCATCAGTTCCAGAATCTGCTCGCCGGTAGCGCTGTCCAGGTTGGCCGTAGGTTCATCGGCAAGCACGATCTGAGGCCTCGTAACCAGTGCACGTGCAATGGCGACGCGCTGTCGCTGCCCGCCCGATAATTCGTTGGGCTTGTGCTTGCGCCAGTCTGAAAGGCCTACCTCTTCAATCAGGTGGTCGATCCATTCTTTTTTTTCGTCCTTACCGACGCGCGTCTTGCCAAGGAGGAGGGGGAATTCAATATTTTCCCACACATTGAGCACGGGAATGAGGTTGAATGACTGGAAAATAAAGCCAAGCGTTTCGTGTCTGAGCCGGGTCAGTTCGGCATCCTTGAGCTTTGAGGTTGGCTTGCCGTCGAGGAAGACCTCGCCTTCAGTCGGCTGGTCGACGAGTCCTATCATATTGAGGATTGTCGTCTTACCGGAGCCTGACGGTCCCGCGATGGAGATGAAGTCTCCCTTTTCTATGCAAAACGAGACGCCTTTTACGGCTTCTACCTGTACTTTGCCCAGCGGATAGATTTTTCTGACGTTCTGCAGCTCTACGATGCCCATGATTGCTCCTTGAATGCGCGCGCCTGTAATCCGCCGCGAAGCCGGAATACAGTGCCGGAATTTACCGTCTTCCTGTCCGATTGTTCGGTAATCTGCGGTATGGTAACTAAAATACGTATAGACGGCAGTGTCGATCAAGAGGGAAATATATTATTGAATCGTAAGAAACCGCTTCATCCGCGAAATACCCCACCGAAGACGAGGGTAGAAAGGCAAAGACCGGAAATTTGGGCACAGAGACACAGAGAAGATGAGAAGAGAAGGAATTATGTTAGGAAAAGAAATATAAGACGAGGAATTTGCACCGAGACACAGAGAAGACGAGGGGAATAAGAAGGATTAAGAAGGAAAAGGAGTTTTAAACTTTTTCTCCTTACTCATTTTCCTTCTTCCTCATCTTCTCTGTGTCTCTGTGCTAAAAATTCCTATTCCTAATTATCTTGCCTCGTCTACCAAGCTGGGGTCAGGGGTTTTCGTGGGCGGTGATGGCTTCCTGGACGACCAGGCCGAGGCGGCGGACGCCTTCTTCTATCTGGTCGGCGGTGGGATAGGAGAAATTCATGCGTAGGCTGTTGTGTTCGGGATTGTCAAAGTAGAATCCCGCGCCGGCTACAAAGGCCACCTTTTTCTCGATAGCCTTGAGCAGGAGTTGTGCGGTATCGATATAGGCGGGCAAGGTAACCCAGAGGAAGAGTCCGCCTTCGGGTTTCGTCCAGTGAATGTCGTTCCGCTTGGGCATGTAGCGCTCCAGTGCATCGACCATCAGGGTGCGTTTGGCACGGTACTTGGCCCTTGTCCCCTCGATGACGCTTTCCAGCTTGCCGGTGCGCATGTATTCAGCTAGCCACATCTGGGTGAACACGTTGGTGCAGAGGTCCATCGCCTGCTTGGCCACGACGAATTTGGCTATCAGGCTATGATCGGCCATTATCCAGCCCATGCGGGTGCCCGGCGCAAGTATCTTTGAGAAGGTCTTGAGATTGATGACCAGACCCTTGTTTGCGCCTTTCTGGTCGATCTCATATATGGAAGGAATGGACTCGCCGATGAAGCGGATCTCCCGGTAGGGTGAGTCTTCAAGGATGGGCAGCCCCGTCTTGTATGAAAATTCAAGCAGGGCCTTGCGCTTTTCCAGGCTCCAGCAGAAACCCGAGGGATTCTGGAAGTCCGGGATCACGTAGATGTACTTGATTTTTTTTCCTGCGGTTAGTGCCTGGGCATAGCTGCTTTCGAGGACTGCCATGTCGAAGCCGTCCTGCGCGCTGGTAAACGGTATGCCGAGCACCCTGGCGGAGTAGGACTGGATGGCCTGCAGTGCACCGAGGTACGTTGGCCGGCCGGCTATGACGTAGTCGCCGGGATTCAGGAACAGTTTGGCTACGATGTCGAGGGCTTGCTGGCTTGCTGAAACGACGAGGAGATTTTCCTTGGTGATGGTAACGCCTTGGTTTGCTTCGAACTTGATCAGTTCTTCACGCAGGCCATCATCACCTTCGGTAGTGCCATACTGCAGGGCCTTGGTCCCCTTGGTATCGAAGACGACGTTTGCCGCGGCACGCAGGTCTTCCACGGGAAACACATCGGGGGCGGGCAAACCACCTGCAAACGAGATGATGTCCGGCTTCTGGGTAAGTTTCAGGAGTTCCCGGATGGTGCTCGCTTTCATATTGTTTGCGTTGTCGGAATAGAACTTGCTGAAGTCGGCCATGGTAACTCTCCTTGGGGATTGGGCGATACACTACCCATAGTATATTGAATTTCGAATACGGTAAATAGTAAAAATCAAAATGACATTTCTATTATTGAAACAAGTTTGCCGGCTTGAAGAACTGTCTGGCTGATTGTACTTGTGGATAGTAACAGTATCAAGTCGTATTGCGCCAGGGCCTCCTTTCCGGGTACTCTCGATTGCACCATCCCGTCTGCCCCGAGGAACACCATGGCTTTGAATTGCGGTATCGTCGGACTGCCCAATGTCGGCAAGTCCACCATATTTTCTGCCCTCTCCAGCGCCAAGGCCGAGGCGGCCAACTACCCGTTTTGCACCATAGAGCCAAATACCGGCATTGTCCCCGTTCCCGATCCCCGGCTTGACCGGCTCGTCGAACTGTTCCAGCCCGAGCGCAGGATTCCTGCCGTCGTCGAATTTGTCGACATTGCGGGCCTCGTCGCCGGCGCGTCCAAAGGCGAGGGCCTGGGCAACAAATTCCTGGCGCACATCCGGGAGACCGGCATCGTCGCGCATGTTGTGCGCTGTTTCGACGACCCGGACATCATCCACGTGGCCAACCGCGTTGACCCGATCAACGACATCGATGTGATAGCAACCGAACTGGCCCTGGCCGACCTGGACACCGTGGACAAGCGCCTTGAAAAAGCCGTCAAATCCTTCCGCCAGCTCGGCGGAGACCAGAAAAAGGCGGCCGAGCACGAAGTGAACGCCATCAACAAGATCAGGCCCGCCCTCCAGGAGGGCAAGCCGGCACGTTCCGTAGCCCTGAACGACGAGGAACTGGCAGAGGCCAGAAACTGGTTCCTCCTTACGATGAAGCAGCAGGTCTACGTGTGCAATACCGACGAAGACGGCATCAGGAACGGCAACAAGCATATCGACGCGGTCCGCGCCCGCGCCGGAGCTGGCCGAGATGGAGAACGAGGCCGACAAGCTGGAATTCCTGGGCGAGCTCGGCCTCAAGGAATCGGGCCTCTCCGCCCTCGTCCACGCAGTCTACCGCCTGCTGGGTCTCCGCACCTTCTTCACCTCCGGCAAGGACGAGTGCCGCGCGTGGACGTTCCATGCCGGCGACAAGGCCCCGCAGGCCGCCGGCGTCATCCACACCGACTTCGAGAAGGGCTTCATAAAGGCCGACGTCTACTCCTACGCCGACATCGACGCCATGGGCACTGAAGCCGCCCTCAAAGCCGCCGGCAAGATCCGCATGGAAGGCAAGGAGTACATAGTCCAGGACGGTGATGTGATGTTCTTCAAGTTTAACGTGTAGTTCTGGATTCAGGCGAGAGGGTCGAAGCGGGCCAGATAGTCGGCGGCATTCTCGACAAGAAGGCCGTCGGGATAGGTTTTTCGTCGGGTATCCTTGCCGACGAGCTGGACAGCTTTGGCTGTCTTGAGGAGTTCAGGAAATTTATCGAATGCTGGCGACCGGTCCGCGTCGCCAGATTTGACCTCGATGATGTGCGTGGGTCCAGTGTCATCCGCGATACAAAAATCGAGTTCCTTGCCGTCCTTGGTGCGGATATAGTTGAGTGTTCGGTTTTGCCCCATTACGTCTTCCAGAAAGTCCAGACGCTTGTGGAACGCGCAGGCAACCGCGTTTTCAAGCCGGTGTCCATCGTCGCCCTTGACCTGGCCGGTATCATAGAAATAGTACTTGGGTTCCTTCAGGATGGATCTCGCGATGTTCCGGTGCCATGGGCGCACGGCAAAAATGACATACATGTTTTCCAGCAGCGTGAGCCAGGATTTGATGGTCTGTGGATCCTTCTGCAGATCATTGGCCAGGTTCGCGTAAGAAACAGGCGAGCAGACCCTGCCGCGCAGCATTTCAATCAGGGTCTCGATCGCCTTGATGTCGCTGACGGTTACCAGATCGAGCAGGTCTTGCCTGAGTATCACGTCGAGGTGCGAGCGTTTCCAGCGCGCGTAGAATACCTGATCGTTTTCAAGAAATGGTTCAGGGAAACCGCCCGTGCGCAGTATCCTGGCAAGTGCCTCCCGAGGCTCCATAATGGTACTTGCCTCGCGAACATCGAGCGGGTGGAGGCGGAACGAGAAGAATCTGCCTGCGAGGGAATCGCCCACCTTGCGGAACATCTCCATGTTGGCGCTGCCCGTTACGACATAGGACGGAGGAATACCTTCAACGTCATAGACAGCCTTGAGCCAGGTCTTCCATTCCTGCATCTTGTGGAGTTCATCGAAAATGATCAGGGGCTTTGACCGGTCCCAGCTTTTTTCCTTGAGGGCCAGCCGGTGCCCGGCATCGTCGTAGTTGAAATAATCGTAGCCTGGTACGAGTGCCTTGGCTATCGTCGTCTTGCCGGACTGGCGCGGGCCAGACAGCAGCATGATTTTCTTGCCCATATCCTTGCGGATATACGCGGTAATTTCACGATCCATCCGACTATTATGGACTCGATTCCATAATAGTCAAGACCAAACGGGAATTCAGTCTTGTTTGGACGAATTCTACCCCTTTGTGGCAGTCCCCCGGCTCAGCGCCCGGCCAGTTTCCTTGCAAACGCTGCCGCGCCTTCCAGTTCCAGGGCGTTCGGGTGGCCCAGGTTGAACAACGCAAAGCGGCCGAGGCAGAAGTAGCTTTCGGGCAGGACGGTTATGCCGCGAGTCTCGAGCAACTTCCGCATGCCCGGAATCGCCTCGCTCTGGATGAAACCGGTTGAGAACAATGCAACTTTGTTGACCTTGCTTTTTTCGAGACCCGTTATGAACTTTCTGACAGCCTCGTGTACTCCATGCCCATGGGTGGCGTACACGGCGGCACCCAGAAAGAGCAGGTCTACCGTGCCATCGTCCGCGTATGCGTCAACGCCCGTAGCCTTGCAACCGATAGCACCGGCCATGCTTTCTGCAACTTTGCGTGTGTTTCCCGTGGCTGAATAATAAGCAATCCGTACATTCATGGTGTTGATCCTTTTTCGAGGGCGTTCTCTATGGCTTTGAGTATGGTGAGGCTGGAATGCGTTGCACCGGAAATAATGTCGACACCGAGTGACTGCGCTTCTATGACCCTGGGCACGATCGCTTCTGCCGGCTTTCCCTGCCCGTTGAAGTGTTTCAGGATGTCGATTGACTGTAGTCGCCCTCCAGAAACAGACGCGCGGACTCGTACCGAAACGGGTAGGAGGAAGGCTTTTCCTTCGTATGTGCCATCGCGGACACTCCCGACCTGGAAAGCCCGCGTCGAAGCGCGCATCCTCGGGTAAGCAGCATCTATGACGAGAGGAAGGACCTTGCTGGCTGCGATAAGCGCTACGAGGATGATCGTGCAACCAACCAAGACTTTGCGTATTCTCATGACGTACTCCATAGAGGGCTATCGCTATCATAAACTAAAAGTTAAAAATATTTATAGGATTATAAGTAAAAAAGTGTCAAGAAAATGCTCAAAGTAACTCACCCTAAAATGGTATGGCCAGGGATATTCGCAACGGAAGGTAGAGGCCCCCCATTGTGATAGAATCCGGATTGAGATAAAAACCGTAGGTCTTTCCGGTCAATCCCAGTTGCAGGTCGAACGCAAGCCTCTCAGTCATGCGAATGGTAACGCCAGCGTCCAGAGATCCTGAAAAACAGACCTCGGCGTCGCGTAGTTTTGTTTCTATCAATTCTGATCCCGATGCATCCCTGGTGAGCAGTCTTTTCCCGTCAATTCCGAGTCCTAGGTCCAGACCCAGGTGGATGTATACTGCTCGGGAGATTGGAATGAAGGAGCCTAATCCAAGTCGTGCAATCAACGCGGCGAGTTGGTTGGTACCGGACGCCAACTCTGGTATGACGCCTGCCTGTTGTACAATCTGAGAGGTACTCTGATTACCCTCCGCGTAAAGACATTCGAGGGTAGGCCGGACATAACTGAATTTCCCTGTCGGGATAATCGCCGTGATGCCTGCTACCAGGTTATACGGTCCGAAATCTGTATTGGTGATCGCCCATTCGAACGAACCAAACACTCCATAAAATCCGAATGGCGCAACGAGCTTATCGCCATATACGGTAAGTGCAGAAGCAGGAAATGACAGCTCTCTCGTCGCTACCGTCATCATGGTGGATGTCTCGATAAGAGTTAGTATAACCTGGTATCCACCACCGGTCTCGGCTACTAGACCTGTGATGAGATACGTTGCCTCTTCGATTGCGCCCGCTCTCAATTGATCCGGCGAGCCCAGACCCGAGAGTGCAAGCTCAATCTCATCGAGCGATTTCTTCACGATGGCGCGGTCCACAAGATAGAATCCAAGACTATCGCTCACGGCTTCTTCTACTAATATTGCGACGATCTCGTTGACGCCACGTTTCAGTGCCATGTCAGAATCAGTTTGAAAAGGCACCACACCCACGCCGGTGCTTGATAGCACCGATTCGGTCTTAAGGCTTTCCTCAGCCAGCTGGTTTACAGCGCCGGCTATCGCGATCCGGAGCGGTATTGCATTGGCATTAACGGTGACCAACAGGAGTATCTGCAGGAAATGTAGAGTTCGGTTTTTCATCTGACTAGCTCCTGGGCATGAGGTTTTACTAGAACGGCACGGCGATCGTAAGGGTTATCGGGATAACTATAAAACCTTCAGTCGCGTAGGCTTTTAACAAGCCAAAGGTTTTGCCCATGATGCCCGTCTGTATGTCCAGAACCAGCAGTTCAGTGAGCTTGAAAGCGGCGCCTAAGCAAAGCCCGAAATCTATGCAAGCTTCTGTTTCTGAAAAGTCGGTTTCGCTCAGATATGTGCCATCACCTGTCCGTTGCATGATCAGCGACTTGCGCTGGGACGCGCCGAATGCTACGTCAAGGCCGAAATGTCCGTACGCACCATACCTGATGGGGACGAAAACTCCCATGCCGGCTAGACCCATGATGCTTCGGACTTCGTTGCTTCCCGAAGCATCAGCTGGAACTCCGTAATTCAAGCCAAGATACGACTCGCTTTGCGAGCCCTCTGCTGCCAGATATCGCGCTCCAAACCTCGCGTATACGGTTTTGAGGGGTATGAGCGCGGTGACGCTAGTGGACCACAAGCGCGGGCCGTAGGTCCCCCCGGCGTACGAGTACATGTCCCATTCAACCGAGCCGGAAACGCCTATGAAGCTGAAGGCCTTGAACATGGAATCGCTCAATGAAACCAATTCGGTCACCGGGAATAAAGATTCGGTCACTTTGACGGTCGAGGTCGTCAGCGTCTCCACGAGCCGGAGCACGATGCGAAACTGATCTCCATCCTGAGTCACCGAGCCGATAATCAGATACCTCATGGACTCGAACACCGGTTCCGGGAGTTTCTCCGGTTCCACCCCCAGGGCTAGCGCTCTTTCCAGCGCTTGCAGGCTCTTTTCGAATTTTGTTATATCTATGTATGTGAATACCAGACTTCTGGCAATGGATTGCCCGATGAGCGTCCCTATCGAAGAGCCGACCTCATAGCGACGAGCCAGCGGGGACGCTTCTTCCAGTGGAAGGATCCCCACGCCGATCTTGGAAAGTCGCTGCTCGCCTGTCGGTATCGCTAAAGCCAGGTCATCGATCATTTTGGAAACCGACCTCTGCAGAGGTATCGCCGCGCAGGGGAACCCGGAAGCAACCAGGAGTGAGAACGCCAGGGAAGCAACAATCTTATTCATGCAAGCCTTTCTGCATAACCTTGGTCAAGCCTGAACTCATTGATCAAAATGGATAAGCCAAGGTGATTCTGAGCGGGATATTCAAGCTCCCTTCGTAGACTGCCGTTGCTTCAGGATACAGACCGAGTGTCATGCCGCCGAGTCCGACCTGCACATCCAGAGCTACGGTTTCAGAAAGTTTGAAGGCGGCTCCTGTCGACAAGGAGAAAAACAAGGCACCCTCAAGTGCATTGAAATCTGTTTCAAAATACTCGTCGGAGCCATCTATTTTATAGAGCGTATTTTTTTTATCAAACCCTGTTCCGAAGTCTAACCCTATATGTCCGAACACATTTGGTGCCACCGGTATCAAGCTTCCTATGCCCAGGTACCCTATCAAGGCCAGCACTTTATTCGTTCCGTAACCCAGTTCTGCCGGATACCAGGAAACATCTGAACGTTCGCCTTCCGCATAATGGCCGATGGTTCCAACGCGTACGTACATGAATTTCAGCGGGAATAGTACCTCTGAACCAACGAATCCGACCACATCGCTGTACGTTGAACTGGTAAGTGCGTTGAGGTCGAACGCCGCCGTCCCGTAGACTCCGACCAGGCCGAACGGTTTGTAGATGATGTCGCCATACGCGACGAGTTCGGTAATGGGGAACGAAATCGAAGCTGAGGCCGCGGTCACTGCAGTGTCGCTTTTGACGAGCCTGAGCGTCAACCTGAACTGGTTGTCTTCTTCCGTGACCGAGCCCGTCAGGAAGTAGGAAATATTCTCTATGGTACGATCGTCAAGCCTGGTTTGCCCCTTTGGGTCAGAGAGGATACGCTCGATCTCCTTTAACGATGCTTCGAGTGTACTTCTTTCGACGAGCTTGAAAACGAGGCTGTCATCTATGGAATGCTCGACCAGCGCCTTGACTGTAGCCCCTACCTCATGACGTTTGGCAAGTGGCGAGCCATCCTTGATCGTCAAGACGCCTACTCGGACCCTGGATTGCTGCGCTTTTCCTGCAAGGAATTCACGGGCAAGGTTGTCCATGAGGACAGCTACTGAACGCTGAACAGGAATGGCTCCACACGGAGTTACCAAGATTGCTAGCCCGATAATAAACAAGCTTACTTTTAAAACAGATATTCGAGTTCTTTTGCCAACAACCGATCCATGGAAGAGCGTTTCGCTACTATTGATTTTCATAGTACTCCAAAAGGTAAAAACGATTTTCTATGTACATGATTATCCATCCGTATGATCCATCCGCATCGGCTTTTTGTCAAACGATGCGTATTAGTACGTACCCAGAATGCATTAGTGAGCGAGCATTGAAATTTTCAGTATAGTTCACTGCTTTGTTTATGAACCATACTTATGGATCAAGAGGCAAAGATGAAATCTATGACGTTGCACAAGATGGATGATGTGCTGGTTGAATCAACAAGGCACTTGCCGACGAGCAGGGTAAAAGCATTAACGCCATGATGAAGGAGTTGCTTGCAAAAGCTATTGGACTCGAAGTTGAGGGTGTGACCAAGGAAAACAAGACAGGGTACCAGCGCTTTCTTGGGCGTTGGTCAGCTGAAGAAAATACTGCGTTCGAGCGTTCAACCAGTGATTTCGAGCTTGTCGACGAGAGCGACTGGACCTCATGAAAGTACTTATCGATACGAATTGCTATGCCGCCCTGATGCGTGGCGATGAAGCGGTAGCAAGGGTGCTCGACGCATCCGAACTCGTGTATCTATCGGTGGTTGTAGCTGGAGAATTATTGACAGGCTTTCTTGGCGGATCAATGGAACGTGAGAATCGGCGCTATTTGAAGGAGTTCATAGAAAAGGGTGGAAAAACGGTTATTGCCAGGCCAGGGATGGAAACCGCGGAACGGTTTGCTTTGATAAAGGATTCTCTCAAGCGAAAGGAAAAACCCGTGCCAGTCAATGATATCTGGATTGCGGCCCTGTGTTTGGAGACTGGTTCTGTACTGCTTACGAAGGATGCACATTTCGAAGCAATCGATGGCTTGCTGCTTTGGCGGGAATTATGACGTTGACACTTTCAGTCAGGTTTTACCTACTACACACCCGTTAAGCCCCTTGCCCTTTGCAGTCAGCGTCGATATTGTAGATCCCACCATGGACAAACTGATAGTCAAAGGCGCGCGGGAAAACAATCTCAAGAACATCGATGTGGAGCTTCCACGAGACTGGCCTTCGATACCATCTTTGCCGAGGGCCAGCGGCGCTATGTCGAGTCGTTGTCGGCGTACGCCAGGCAGTTCCTCGGCCAGATGAAGAAGCCGGACGTTGATTATATAGAAGGTTTGTCACCGGCAATATCCATAGAACAGAAGACCACGCACCGGAATCCGCGCTCCACGGTTGGCACGGTCACTGAAATATACGATTATTACCGGCTTCTGTACGCCCGCATCGGCACGCCGCACTGTCCCAAGTGCGGGCGCGAGATACGGGAGCAGGGCATAGACCAGATACTCGATACCATCATGTCCTGGAAACCCGGTACCAAGCTACAGGTGCTGGCGCCCGTAGTCCGGGGCAAGAAGGGCGAACACCTCAAGATCCTCGAGGATGCCGGCAAGCAGGGTTTCGTACGAGCCCGGATAAATGGAGAACTGCGCGCCCTTGACGAGGAAATAATCCTCGACAAACAAAAGAAGCACTCGATAGAGATCGTCGTGGACCGGCTCAAGCTGTCCGAGGATGGCCGGCGCAGGCTTGCTGAAGCCGTAGAGGCTGCGCTCAAGATCGCTGACGGCATAGCAATAGTCACACGTGAAGAGGGCGGGGTTACGGTCGACGAGTTCTTCAGCCAGCGTGGAGCCTGCCCGGACTGCAACATCAGCCTTCCTGAACTGGAGCCGCGGCTTTTCTCCTTCAACAGCCCGCACGGCGCTTGCCCCGAATGCACCGGCCTCGGCATCAAGCTGGAATTCGACCCTGACCTGGTAATTCCGGACAAGTCGCTGTCGTTCAACGAGGGTGGCTGCATTCCATACAATCCCGATGCTGCCTGGTACCGCTCCCGTTTCGACGCGTTGGCCAAACACTACAAGTTCAGCCTGGACACCCCGTTTGAAAAGCTGTCGGAGAAGGCCATGAATGCCATCCTGTATGGTGGTGACGAGGCCATACGGGTGCGCTACGACAACGCCAAGGGTACCGGACACTTCGAGTACGAATCGGCTTTTCCTGGCATCCTGGCCGAGCTCAAGCGCCGCTACCTTGAGACACAGAGCGACGGCATCAAGGACTGGCTCGAGAAATTCATGAGCGAGAAGCACTGCGAGGCCTGCAACGGCAAGCGGCTCAAGCCAGAAGCGCTCGCGGTGACCATAGGCGGTACCAACATCCACGACCTGGCAGCCAAGTCGGTGGAGGAGTCCATCCGGTTCTACGACTCCCTCGACCTTACGGAAACCCAGAAACAGATTTCAAAGCAAGTCTTCAAAGAAATAACGGCAAGGCTGTCGTTCCTGCAGAACGTGGGCCTTGAGTACCTGACCCTGGAGCGCAAGGCCGGTACGTTGTCCGGCGGCGAGGCTCAGCGCATCAGGCTGGCCACGCAGATAGGTTCCAGCCTGGTCGGCGTGCTGTACATCCTGGACGAGCCGTCCATCGGCCTGCACCAGCGCGACAACCAGCGCCTGATCGACACGCTGCTCTACCTGCGAGATATCGGCAATACGCTCATCGTGGTGGAACACGACGAACAGACGCTGCGCACCGCAGACTACATTGTCGATCTTGGGCCTGGTGCCGGCGTGCACGGCGGCCATGTGGTCGCCGCGGGTACTCCCGAACAGGTAATGAAGAACAAGAAGAGCATAACCGGCCGCTACCTGGCCGGCGACTTGACCATACCCGTACCTGAGAAGCGCCGGGAGGGCAACGGCCACAAAATAATCATCCACGGCTGCCGCGAGCACAACCTCAAGAACATAGACGTCACCATCAACCTGGGTGGCTTTACCTGCTTTACCGGCGTCTCGGGCTCCGGCAAGAGCACCATGCTGACCGACCTCCTGTATCCCGCCATATCCAACCGCATAACGCGGACGGTCCAGAAAGAAGGCGATTTCGACAGCATCGAAGGCCTTGTTGCCATAGACAAGGTCATCAACATAGACCAGAGCGCCATAGGCCGCACGCCGCGCTCAAACCCTGCCACGTACGTGGGTGTTTTTACGCCGATCCGGGACCTGTTCGCCACGCTGCCTGAATCAAAGGCCCGTGGCTACAAACCGGGCCGCTTCAGCTTCAATGTCAAGGGTGGTCGCTGCGAGCACTGTCAGGGCGACGGCACCATCAAGATAGAAATGCAGTTCCTGCCGGACGTGTACATCACCTGCGAGCACTGCCACGGCAAACGCTTCAACAACGAAACCCTGGATGTGCGCTTCAAGGGCAAGAACATAGCCGAAGTGCTGGACATGACCATCGAGGAAGCCGCCGTGTTCTTCGACAAGGTACCGCAGATAGCGCACCGCATGAACACGTTGCTCTCGGTGGGCCTCGGCTACATCAAGCTGGGGCAGTCCGCCCTGACGCTGTCCGGCGGTGAGGCCCAGCGCATAAAGCTTGCTTTCGAACTGGCCAGGCGTGCCACCGGCAAGACGCTGTACTTCATGGACGAGCCGACGACCGGCCTGCACTTTGCCGACGTCAAGCAACTCATGGAAACGATCCAGCGACTCGTAGACACCGGCAACTCCATCGTCATGATCGAACACAACCTGGACGTCATCAAGCAGGCTGACTGGATCATTGACCTTGGCCCCGAAGGAGGCAACCGCGGTGGCCAGATCGTGGCGCAGGGCCGGCCCGAAGATGTGGCCAAAGTCAAAGCATCCTGGACCGGCAAGTACCTCAAGGATGTGCTCAAGGGCTGATACCTCAGGATTAGTTCCTGAGGCATAGCCTGGCGGCTATCCTGCCGGTCATGATGGCGGTAGGGCCTCCGGCTGGACTGTATACCCATTTACCAGCAGCGTACACATCGGGCAGGGCCGTCTTTGCTGAATCCGCCATACGGAACATGCTCGTCACGACGGGTATTGTACCTTCGAAAGACCAGCCTACGATGGATCCTTCCGAACTCCTGACCCGGTTGTAGATAGAAGAGGGTGAAGCCGAAAAGCTGAAGAGCACCTTGTCCTTGAGACCCGGGTAGATGCTCGAGGAGATGGTTTCTATGAATTCTTTCTCTACCCGTTGCTTGAATTCATCATACCAGCCCGCCACTCGTACTTTTTCTGCTAGATCGTATTCGAAGAGCGCGCTTATTATAATGCCCGTCTTGCCCGCAGGGGCCGCGTCCGGATCGCGCAGTGCCGGGATTGATATCTCGAAGGTGTTGTACCGGCAGAAACGGTGCAGCCACTCGTACACCTCGTCTTTTTGTACCGTATCCCAACGTCCCAAGAGTTCCTGTAGCTCGGCGGTATGAACCTTCCCGAGTCCCTTTCGGTCAGGTGTATAGAAGGCATGCCCGCTTGCGATACTCCCGAAGAACTCTGGCGGCAGGTCAGCGGCCAGGAACACCGAGTAAACCGATTCCGCGCCTCTGTGTCCCAGTATCGCTTTTTTGCTCCGTGTGAACGAATCCCGCTCTTTTTCCACGATTGTGGTGTCGTCTGTCATGGCGTATAAAGCCTTCAGATCTCCAGCCCATATCATTTTTCTATAGTGATACTTATTACCGGCCGTATCCGTCATGACTTTGCCTTGCGCATCGATTGCCGAGATTTCGGTATCGACTCGTACCTGGCCCCCGCGCTTTTGTATAGCATCGACCATGGTCTGGATCAGCGTCCCTACTCCTCCTTTGGGGTAGATGTAATCGTTATATAGTGCGAAATAGCTCAAGGCAAAAAATACTGGCGTTTTCCTGAAGAAATGCTGGCCAATGATGTCCTTGAGCGATTGGTTGGTAGAGATTCCATCAAGGTATTCCTCGAACGGCGTGTCCATTCTGGAAATTCGATACATAGTACGGAAAAACTTGAACGTCCACGCTATGACAGAAGGTATCAGCAAGATAACGTTCTTTTTCTTCCTGGAGAACAAGGGACTATCGACGCCATAGAGCACCTTCATATCTTCGATGATGGCGCGGATAGCCTGGATTATCCTGTCCACCTCGTCCGCGCTCTCCGGATACAAGCCCTTGAGTAGCCCGGCGTAGTCGTCAAGGCTCCGTTCCCCGTCGATATGGAGCATTTTGCCTTCAACGCCCAGGGTAATCGGGTTTGGCAATATATCTACGTCAAGCCCGAATTCCTTGATGAGTGGCTTCACAAGGCCGGCATTGACCAGAGCGCGAGCGCCGCCTTCAAAGCGGAAACCGTCCTGTACGAATGTATTCATAAGGCCGCCGCAGTGCTCGTTTTTTTCAATGAGGAGCACGTCCTTGCCTTTGTTGGCCAGGCTCAGAGCCGCGGTAAGACCCGCTATGCCACCGCCGACCACGATACAGTCCTTATGCGTCACAGCATCACCCCTTTCTCGCGTAAGAGCTCGATAGTCCGGGCCCATAGAGCCTCCGCCGCCTCCATGTCCAGTGCGGGAGGGTTGAGCCCTTCCTCGGTTGTCAGATGAAAAAAGGCATCGCTCGTTCGACCCAGCTCACCAGAGGCTCCAAGGTAGTAGAGCGCTTCCGCCGATATATCAGGCAATGCAGATTTATTGTCTATGAAGTTCTTCTTGTACCATTGGTAGAACCGGCCGTTGTCTTTGCCCGTATCCGTACGTACCATGCCCGGGTGCATGGCATTCACGGTCACGTTGTAGGGCGACAAGGCCTTGGCGAGGAGGCGCATCGACAGAATCTGTGCTAGCTTCCCCGCCCCGTAAGCCTTGAGACCGGAATACCGTGTTTTTTCCCACCCTAAGTCGTCCAGGCGGAGACCCCATACGGCGAAGCGGTATGCTTCGGAGTTGACGAAGATGATCCTGCCTGTCCTGTCGCGCATGAATTTTTCCATAAGCATGGAATTGATGATGAAAGGAGCCAGATAGTGCAGAGCAAAATTAACCTCGAAACCATCAGCTGTCTCCGTGCGTTTTTCAAGGTGCAGACCCGCGTTATGAATGAGTACATCGATAGGCTTGCCGAGCTCAGCGAGGAATCGCCCCGCGCGTTGGATATCGGCCAGGATCGATAGGTCAGCTGTACAATACTCTACAGGTACGTTGAACTCCTCGCTGATCTCCTGCCGAACCTTTTCTGATTTTTCCGTGTTTCTGTTGATCATAAGGACATGAGCGCCCATGGCAGCGTACTTTCGAGCCGTATGATAGCCGACGCCCGATGTAGCCCCCGTTATGACAACCAACTTGTCGCGGAACGGCTCCGTACATCGCTTTTGATGTTTCTCCATATTTTTAATCATGGCAAACACATTCGACCATTTATACTGTGGCCAGTACCGTCTTGCTGCGGGATTCAACATGCGAAGCTCCTCAATGGGTGAGGGTAGAATATAGCAGGTATGATTAGCCCGGACAATCTAAAACCTCAGAAAGATTCGGCAACCCTGCAAGCCGGCTACCGTGATTGAAAAATGCTGGAGACTATGCTCCAATGGTTGAATATGAAGAACAAATACGTACTGATAGGCCTTTTGGCCGTTATGGCAGGGATGATCGCTTTTGCCCTCTTCTTCCGGGAGGAATTCATCGCACTCCTTGTCCAGCCTGCCTTGTATGGCCATGCCCGTTTTGTCCACATCGTTGCGACCACCCTGTTTTTCGCCAACGCGGTGGTGGGTATGCTCTGGGAACAACGCAGCCTCGTCTCGGGCCGCAAGGACGTGATACTTCATACCTACTCTACCGTAGCCTGGCTGGATGCACGGTTCTCGTCACCTCTCATTATCATTTCGGTTATCGCTGGCCTCTCGCTCAGCTTCTCGATGGGTGATCTGTGGCAGATCGGGTGGCTGTCGGTTGGCTTCGTACTCTTTCTGCTTTCTGGCCTTTTCTGGGTTGTCAGTGATATCCCGACACAGTACAAGGTCAATGCGCTTATGGCCCAGCTCGATCCTGCCGACCCAGCGCTCCCCGCGGAACTTACCCGGATTCTGAGGCTGCGCTGGTGGATAAGCCTCGCGGGCGTCGCCCCCCTGGCCATCGTCTTCGCTCTGATGGTCTACAAACCCGACATTCCCGCAGTGGCCTCGCTGTTGCATTGAAGTCGTAGAGCCCGTAGCTTGTCTGACCCGATGCATTTTAGTTGATTGTTCCGCGCGGCTGGCAATCGCGGCCTACGGCCCGCGAGCCGCGATTGACCCGCGAGCACAGCGAGTCGGGTCGACCCACGGCTGGCAATCGCGGCCTACGGCCCGCGATTGCCGCCTTTACTGATATGGACGATCTGCCGTATCATGTGACCCCGTATGGCAAGATGCCCGTTACGCGCCGCGATCATGACGGCGATGATAGCCGCTATCATCCTTGGAGCGCACCCGGCGCATGCCCAGGAATCCTCAGTCGCCGCGGCGTCGCCGGCTGCAGGCGTCCTGGTTGAGGGTCAGGCAGCCGAGGCAGAGCCCGACCTGGTCCAGCAAACTCTGGCCCTCGACATAGCCAGCGCTGATTACTACGCGCTGGTCGCGTGGGTACGGCAACTCGGACTGGTGGAGACTGGCGGTGCGCAGGAATTGCGGTCACGGCTGAACGAGCATTTCGGGGTCAAGGCCCCGCCGGTTCCAGCGGCTTCTTCAAAAACCATAACAATTGTGTCAGCTGATGCCACCGAGTACCTGAGTGCTCGGGAAGAGGCTGAATCGTTGGTCCGTTTTACAGGTCGTGTCCGTATCTCTGTCAAGGATGACGATTCGGGCGAGAGCCTGACTATCGCTGCCGACCAGATAACCGTCAACCGTGATGCCAACATCCTGTCGGCAACGGGCGACATTGTGTTCGAGCGCACCAAACCCGACGGTTCGGATTTTTTCCTGGGTGAAGCGCTGGAACTGGATATGGATGACTGGAGCGGCGTATTCCTGGATGGAGAAAGCAAGCGGGGGGCCAGTTCTGCCGCTTCCGGTTCCACCACCGCCGGTGCCTTGTTTTTCAGGGCGGATGACATCCTCAAACGTGGCACCGATGTCATGGTATTCAAAGACGGGGTTGTCAGTTCCTGCGTCGATGAAAATCCCCACTATTCAATCCGTGCCTCCAAAATCTGGATACTCGGTGGCAATGAATGGGCCATGCAGAATGCAACGCTCTCGGTAGGCGAGATTCCGCTTCTGTACTTACCGTTTTTCTATTATCCAGGTGAGGAAATCGTATTCCATCCGGTATTCGGTTATGACGAGCGTTTTGGACGCTCCGTGCAGACGACCACCTATCTGCTCGGTGAGAAGGAGCCCAAGGAGCAGGAAATCAGCCTTCTCAAGATTGCAAACGGAGCGTCCGGTTACGAGCGGGTAGTTGAGGGCGTTTTTTTGCGCACAACCCGCGAGAAAAAAAAGGATACTACGACTGATTTTATAAAAGTGCTCATTGATTTGTATTCGACTCTGGGCGGCTTCATGGCAACGCAGGCCAAGGTGGCCACCTGGGGACCCTTCAAGTCCATCGTCGGCTTTGCAGGCCTGGGGCTGACCAGATCCGCATTCGCATCATCAGATGGAACCTATACGCCTTTCGTTGCCGCACATGAGTATACGAGTATGTGGAATGATGTCGATCTCTACGGTACTGTCCTCCCGTTCCGTTTTGGGTGGGAACTGGCATCCAGCCTGGATCTGGGACCGGTCAAGATCAGTTTCTCGGCCCCATACTACAGCGACAGCTATTACAACATGGATTTCAAGGACAGGACCGAGAACATGAACTGGCTCGAGTTCCTCGATCAGGAAAAGGATGAAACGACGATTTCAAAGATATCCTCCTTTACCGATACCATAAGTCTGACGACGGGCATTCCCCCTTCGGTGCTTCCACCCTGGCTCTCCGCGGTTGCCTTGAGCAAGCTGTCTTCTTCGCTGACATGGAATTCCATACTCAAGCCGACTCCAGCCGATGCAGACGGGAAAACCCTGTTCGCAGTTGATCCTGCCCGTGAATTTTTCGCTCCGTACGAATGGACGCTGGTGGATGCGGCCGGAACCGTCTCGGGCACCATGTTCAAGTATCCCCGGATGGCTTCTTCCAGGGCCGCAGCGTCTGTTGCGGGGCTTGCCGCTGTTGCGGAACCCGGTGCTCTTGCATCAGGCGATGAACCTGTAAAGGACGATGCCATCGCGGCGGCCCTCAGGGTGCTGCCTGCGCTGGAAGTTCCATGGGCTGAAGCAGTGAAGCCTGTTCCGCTAGCCGCTACAAGCGCGGCTGATTTCATGCCGCCGCTACTTGCGACGGCTGAGACCCTTGCCGAGCGTGTGCCATTCTCCACCTCGCTCGGCTGGACCTGGTCTCCGAGTTACTCATGGAAGCGCCGTTTCCTGACTTCTTCCTGGAAAGAGCCAGTGGAAGTTGACTGGTCGTCACTGTATGATACGAACACCATCAGGAACGCAGGCACCCTCGCCCTATCCGGGGCTGCCTACGAGGGGTTGCTGAGTCTGACTGCGGGGCTCTCCGCATCAACCCAGTACCAGGACCGGCTGCATATTACCGATGATATCGTGTATGCGAGTGATTCGCTTCTGGCAACCTGGGCCAAGCAGGATGCCCAGTACCGCAACGACAAGGTGTCCGCGACCCTCAAGCTTGTCAGTTCTCCCTTCCAGGATTTCTGGCTGTGGTCACCTACAAGCATCAGTTATTCCCTTTCTTCAATGCTGTATGAATATGCCTTCGAGGCAATGGGAGCGGATCCGACTGATCCGAAAGCTGCTGCCTACAAGAAAATCAAGGCAGACTGGACCGAGGATACCATCAGTGCACATTCGCTGGCCCTGAACCTGGGGCTTAAACCCTGGGGCTATGCCCAGAGTTTTACACTGGCCGCCGATATTCCGCCCCTACTCCAGGGATATTCAGCCAGGTTGAACCTCAAAGCTCCCTGGGCAACCCTCAGTGTCGGTACGGCGTATACAGTTCCTGCTAAAGACGAGGAATTTGCTTGGGACCCCCTGAGTTCAAGCCTGACTGTCGGGATAGCTCCCTGGCCGGTACTCACAAGTTCGTTCATCTGGAACATCGAGTCGGAGTTGCCCGTGTCGACGTCTGCCGCTGTAGCCTGGAACGGATTTTCGGCCTCATTGAGTGCCAAGGAGGCTATAGCGTACGAGTTGACGGAGAGTGCGGGCTGGGTTTCTACAGGTGACCCGGAGTTCCGTATGAGTTCCGCTGTAATCGGTTTTGTGAATAGCTGGAAGCCCCCGATTGCATGGCGCCAGCGTATTGCATGGACGCTCGACGTCAATGCCACTGCCCAGCAGAGTTTTTTACGGTTCACCGATTCGTACCTGAATTTCGTCCTTGGTGTGACGTTCAAGGTACACGAATTCCTGGACATCACCTTTTCGTCGACCTCCAGAAACTCATCACTGTGGCGTTACTATCCCGGTTTTTTCGAGATCCCTCAAAACGTCGATCCTGTCAATCCACTGGTAGATCTCGTCAAGTCATTCAATTTTTTTGATCCTTTGGGCGATGATCGTAAAGAATCTCTTTTCAAGCTGAAATCCCTCTCTGTCACGGCTACGCATTACCTGCATGACTGGGATCTTGCTGCGACGTTCTCAGCGAGTCCCGTACTCGACGCCGATACGCTTGAATACTATTTCAAGAGCAATTTTGCACTGACACTATCATGGCGCTCGGTTTCCCAGATCAAGTCAACCTATAAACGGGAAGGTGAGACGGTATCCTGGGATTGAGCCATCTTGTTCATTCCTTGATTTTTTCCCGATGCAAGGGTAGGATGGATATACGTGACCCCGACTGAAGCTGTAGGCATCGCCCTGGACGACATGAGGCTCCTGGCCGACGTCTGTGGCGTCAACGACTATAATCTCCGCGTTCTGGAACGCCTCATGGGCGTGCCTGTGTTTGTTCGTGGCAATGAGCTGTTTCTGGAGTCGCCTGATGCCTGCCTCCGAGGGTTGTTTACAGCCCTGATCAGGCAGTTGCTTGAATCCATAGAAGAAGGTATGCCTGCTTCACCTGACCTGATCACAGCCATACATGCCAGCCTGGCTCCGGACCTGCCCAATCCGGGCGGGGATCGCTCTTGTGCTGATTTTTTCAAGGAATCAGCCATCCAGGTGCCTGGCGCTTTTTCAAAAGTATATCCGCGTACCGCCAACCAGGCGTTGTATCTGAGGGGCTTGTCGACCCACGACATCAGCATGGCCATCGGACCGGCGGGCACAGGCAAGACCTATCTTGCCGTCGCCTGGGCTCTCCGTGAAGTGCTGACCAAATCGAGGCGCAGGCTTGTATTGACGCGTCCCGTCGTTGAGGCTGGAGAGAGTCTTGGCTTCTTGCCTGGAGATCTCGGTCAGAAAATCAGCCCATACCTGCGACCTCTGTACGATGCCATGGAAGCGCTCGTGCCCTATGACGTTGTAAAGAGGCTTGAAGATAATCATACCATCGAGATTGCGCCGCTCGCCTATATGCGTGGCCGGAGCCTCAACAACTGCGTCGTCATCCTGGATGAAGCCCAGAACACGACAAAAGAGCAGATGAAGATGTTTCTTACCAGGATAGGTGAAGGTTCTGCCGCTGTCGTGACTGGTGATATAACGCAGATTGACTTGCCACGAAAATCAGAGTCAGGGCTCGTCCATGCCCTGAACGTGCTCTCGTCCATCGATGACATTTTCGTCTGCCGTATGGACGGGCGTGATGTCGTACGAAATCCCCTGGTCAGAAAGATAATAGACGCATATGACTCTGAAATCTGATTTCTGGCATTCCCTCGTGGCCAGGTTCGCAAACTCCCGCATGGCTTCTGCTGTACGTGACGGTACTTCCCTGCGCCGGTATGGAATAGTTGTACTTGCCGGGCTTGGTTGCCTTGCGGCGTTCATAGGTTTTGGCGCAATTTCCGGTTCTGCCGGGTTGGGCGGTTTCGAGGCTGGCAAGGTGGCTGATCGCGACATTGTCGCCGAGATCGACGTCGTGTACATAGACGCCAAGGCTACGAAGGTCAGGACCGATGCCGAACTCCGACTCGTTCCCGCTGTGTTCTCACTTGATGACGCTGCCACCAAGTCTTCCATTGAAGCAGTCGCTGCGTTCAGGA
The DNA here is from genome assembly GCA_020048755.1 of Spirochaetota bacterium. Lineage (GTDB taxonomy): Bacteria > Spirochaetota > Spirochaetia > Treponematales > UBA12059 > SZUA-370. Next base: position 3,478 of record JAIFMD010000066.1, on the reverse strand, counting down.
AGTCTTTCCTGCAGTTGTCCGCGGGGAATATTACCAGTGACGAGCTATCACTCAGGATCCGCGGAGCCTTTCCCGAACTGATCTCTACGGATCTGTCAAAACGGCTCGCCGAGTATCCAGCCCCCTCGAATGCCTTAGAGCAAGGCCGGATAGTGCTCGAGACGCTCATGCGCCGTGGGGTTTTCGCCATACCCGACCTGGGTCTCGAAGCATACAACCCCGAGAGTCTCGAGTTGCGCCGTTGGACCGACGGCCCCTTGCTCTACGAACAGGTGGCTATCGAGAAGGCCACGACACTGAGGCGCATCAAACCGGCATCTGTAGAAATTGCCCGGTCACTCAAAATGTCAGCTACCATGACAGCGCTTGCTTCCGATATTGCCACGGCTTTTGCCAAGGAAAACGCATTTTTTGATACTGATCAGAGTATCCGTCGCCTCGAGGCTGCAAAAGCCAGGGTAGAACCCGTGATGCGGAAGATAACCAAGGGTGACAAGGTCATCCGCAAGGGATTCATTGTCACGGCTGAAGATATCGATCGTCTTGCAGCCCTTCGTGGGTCGGGAACACGGCTGGACCCCTTGTTCGTCATAGCGGGCATCATGTTGCTGTCAACGTTGGGCTTGGGAGCCGCTTCAGTGCTCGGCCGGGTGAATACCGGGGTGCGCCTTGACGGCATGGGCTTCTGGTTTGTGGTATTGCTCGCCTCGGGGTATTTTATCGTTGCCAGCGCTCTCGCGGCCTTCCTGCCATCTTTCCTCGATACGCAGTACGAAGCGCTGCTGCCGACAGCCCTGGTGTCGATGCTCGTTGCAATACTCATAGGTGAGCGATTCGCACTGATGTTTACCGTCCTTATCGCTTCCAGCCTCGTGCTCGTTACTGGATTCGATGCATTCGTGCCAGCACAGGCCCTGATCTCCGGATTTGCGGGCATCGTGCTGGTCAGGCGGGCCGAGAAACGAATCGACCTCGTGCGCGCTGGCGGCCAGCTCGCCCTGGCCCGGTTGTTTGCCGGTTTCGCGTTGGCAGCACTTTCGGACCGGGGGTTCGTCGGTGCGTTGGGGGCAGGCTTCTGGTCGTCAGTCAATGGCTTCCTCTGCGGCGTGCTGGCACTTTCGTTTCTGCCGCTGCTGGAGCACGCGCTCAACGCGCCGACAGTTTTCAGGCTTCAGGAATTGTCTGACCTCAACGCGCCGGCACTCAAGCGCCTCCTGTCGGTAGCACCGGGCACCTACAGCCATTCCGTGACGGTAGCCCACCTTGCCGAGTCGGCCAGCCGCGAAATCGGTGCCGATGCCCTGCTGGCCCGCGTCGGCGCGTACTATCACGATATTGGTAAAATCGAGAAGCCCGAGTACTTCATAGAAAACCAGGCCGGCTACAACAAGCACGATGAGATCAACCCGCGCCTGTCGGCTACCGTTCTGCGCGGCCATGTCAAATTCGGGCTGGAGCGGGCCGAGGCCCTCAGGCTGCCTGATTCTGTCAGGGCCATCATAGCTGAGCATCATGGCACCTCCCTCATAACCTATTTCTTTGCCCAGGCACAGAAAGAATCGGTAGAAACCAGTTCCGACGAGTACCGTTACCCCGGTCCCCTGCCTTCGAGCAGGGAGGCAGCCGTGGTTATGCTTGCGGATTGTGTCGAGGCAGCATCGAGGACCCTCAAACGGCCGACCATAGGGCGACTCGAGCAATTCGTCAAGGAAATGGTCATGGGCCGCTACGAGAATGGCCAGTTGGCGATGTCAAACCTGACGTTCAGGGATCTTGAACTGATAAAAAATTCGTTCGTACGGGTACTTTCGGGGCATTTTCATTCCAGGATTGAATACCCCAAGACCAGGGAGCAGGCATGAATTCCGTTGCGGTCGATTTCCGTGATATGCCGGAGCCTGCCTGGCTCGATGCCGCCGCAGCCTTTGCGGTCAAAGCCATAGACGCGATTGGCGAGGATTCCTGGAATCTGTCGCTGTATTTCTGTGGCGACGAGTTCATGGCCGGCCTCAATGCCGAGTACCGTGGCAAGGAAGGCCCTACCGATGTGCTGTCGTTTACGCTTGGCGAATGGGTAGACGATGAAAACGACCGTCGCTATATAGCCGGAGACGTGGTAGTATGTCTCCCGGTTCTCCAACGCAACGCGGCGGAGTTCGGCGTAACCCAGAATGAAGAACTGAAACGCCTTGTCCTGCACGGTGTGTTGCACCTTGCCGGCCTTGATCATGCTACGAATGGCCCTGACGAGCCCATGCTGGCGCGCCAGGAGAGCCTGCTTTTGACTTTATCGGAGGAAAAGATATTTTGAAGACGAGCGGTTTATTTGAAAAAATCAGAATGGCAATGCGTTCCAGGGCTGCTGGCCCGGAAGACGAGGCCGACGAGGTCAGTTCCGAGCGCCGTGAAATGATACGTGGCATCCAGGAACTCTCCGAAACGACGGTCAAGGAAGTCATGGTGCCTCGCATCGATACGGTATTTGTGTCGATCGATGCCCCTCGTGATGAACTTCTGGAGACCGTAACGACCTGTGGCCATTCCAGGATACCGGTGTACCGCGAAACCATCGACGATGTAGCCGGCGTGCTGTACGTCAAGGATCTTCTGCTCGCCATTGCCAAGAACGAGCCAATAAACCTTGCTACCATGATACGCAAGCCTTTTTTTGTGCCTGAATCCAAGCGCATAGATTCATTGCTCCGCGAATTCAAGCGCCGCCACGTGCACATTGCCATAGCCATCGACGAATATGGTGGAGTGTCCGGCATAGTGTGTATGGAAGACATCATCGAGGAAATTGTCGGTGACATCCAGGATGAGTTCGACAATGAACGCGAGGACATCGTCGCCATCGGAGACGCCGCCTGGCTCTGCGACGCCAGGGTCAACCTCGAGGATCTGAACGAGGAAACAGGACTGGGCCTGCCGGTAGAAGGATTCGATACCCTCGGTGGTTTTGTTTTCGACCTGTTTGGCAAGATTCCTTCGCGATACGAGAAAGTAGCCTGGAAATCCTTTGATTTCGTCATCCAGGAGATGGACGGCCACCGGATCGGAGCCGTCAAGATACTCCGCAGGCCGGAGGCTCCCGAGGAATCGTGACGAGCCCTGCGGCCTCCCGTCTGGCCGTTGTCCTCGCCACCGTGGTGGTGATCAGCGTCGCCACGCCTGGTCATGCCCAGACTGCTAAAACGGTCGACGCACGTACCCTGTACAATTCCGGACTGGCCTTGATGGCTTCCGGTGAAACTTTCCGCGCCGTCGATGCGTTTACCGAGGCTATTGCGCTCAATCCCGCATATGGCGATGCCTGGGCGATGCTGGCACGGTGCCAGTATGAACTTGGTGAATACGAACGTGCCGTCTCCTTCATCCAGGAATCATACAAATTTGGCCCACGTTCACCCATGCTCGTTACGCTGGAAGGCTTCGGTGCCATTGGGCTGGGCAAACTTGCCGAAGCCCGTACCCTGTT
>JAIFMD010000097.1 GCA_020048755.1 Spirochaetota bacterium | reverse complement strand
GTTCCAGCCTTGGTTCCACCGTGACAATAGTGCTTTTACTTGCTATACTGCGTCGGCGCGTGGCCGAACGGTGCGCGTCCTACCATAGAACGCAGCCGTACCAAGCGGCGACGAGGAGATACCATGCCCGAGACCCAGGTCCTCATCAACCTTTCCAACCACCATATCCACCTTTGTGCGGCTGACGTCGAAGCACTGTTCGGACCAGGCCACAAACTGACCAAGACCAAGGACCTGATGCAACCCGGCCAGTTTGCGTGCGACGAAGTGGTCACCATCAAGGGGCCCAAGGGTGTCATAGCCAAGGTTCGCGTGCTCGGGCCGGAGCGCAAGGAAACCCAGTGCGAGATCCTGGCCAGCGAGATGTTCAAGCTCGGTGTACCCGACTGTCCCACCCGAGAATCAGGCAAGCTTGACGGCTCCACTCCCTTTGAACTGGAAGGCCCCAAGGGCACAGTCAAGAAGGACAAGGGACTCATCGTCGCCAAGCGCCATATCCACTTCGACCCGGCCAGCGCTGGCCGCTTCGGCGTCAAGGACAACGAGATTGTCGACCTCAAGGTTCCGGGAGAACGTGGCGCGGTGTTCCTCAATGTGATCTGCCGGGTCAACGCGGCGTACGCGCTGGAGTGCCACCTGGACTTCGACGAAGGCAACGCGGTCGGCATCGGCAACGGAGCCATGGGCGAGGTCATCCGCCGGGCCTGATGGCTCCTGGCAACCAGTCGCGGAAGGCCTCCGTCGCGGCGGCCGCCGCTGTCATTGCTGCGGACAATACGCAGCGCGGCCCCGGAGGAAACCTATGAACAAGGTAGTGCTCAAAGCCCAGGATCTGGATGGATATCTCACTGACGACGACCGAGTGCTGATAGACAGGATGGACACCCTGTACCGCAAGGCCATGTTGTCCTTCAGCATACTCTCCGCAGCCCGCGGCGAGCCCGAGCGCAGGAAGGAAGAATCCCATCTCATAGCACTGTACAACGAGATGGGCGCTCTGATGCAGGAAATCTGCAAGGCGGAGCCGCGCATCAAGGTTTATTCCTTCGAGACGGCTCCCGAGAACCATGGCGAAGCTTCCAGGCTTATAGCCAAGCTCCGCGACACCAACACCCAGCGGCAGGAGTTCATGTACTACACCCAGCGGGCGTACGAACTCCTGTTCGGGCTGGCCTTCGGCGGCGCAAAGAGCGAGAACAAGAATTACCTGATCAACCGCACCCCGGTTACCAATCCTGTCCAGAATTTCGCGGTACACAAGATACCCAACATTGATGACCGCATCGACAACACCGTCATGTGCGTCATGCTCCGCGGCGCGCTCCTGCCGTCGATGATACTCTCCAAGGAAATCCAGGAGTTCTCGTCAAAAGGCTATGTGACGCCGTTTGCGCTGTTCAAGATAAAGCGTGACGACACCAAGAACGAATCGACCATGGAATACGTACTCGATCTTGACCGTTCTTATTTCCGCCCTGAGGAACTGGACGGCAAGGACCTGATCTTCGCCGACCCGATGAACGCCACCGGCGGCAGCCTCGTCACCGTGGTCAAATACATACTCGATCTCGGGGTCAAGCCAAAATCGGTCAAGTTCCTGACCATCATCTCAGCGCTCAAGGGCGCACTCCGTGCAGTACGCGCCGTCGAGAACATGACGGTGTATACGCTGTGGATGGATCCGGCGCTCAACGAGCTGGCTTACATCATGCCGGGCCTCGGCGATGCCGGCGACCGCATCAACGGCAAGGACATGGATGATACACCGCGCGACATGATCCAGTTGATAGCCGACTATGGTTCCAGCATCGCCAGCCTCTATCGCGCTCAGATTCGTACCATAGAAGAGACGGTGCTCAGGCGATGAGCAGGAGCCGGTCCGGGTACAGGTCCGCATTGTTGGTTCTCGTTGCTGGCATGCTGGCGCTTGCGTCGCTGTCATGCGCTACCGACCAGAGCCGGCGCCAGGCAGCCGGCTGGACTGAGCTGGGCAATGCCTGGGCCGAGCTTGGCCGCTGGGACAAAGCCGGCGACGCCTGGTCCCGCGCGATGGCTCTTGATCCGGGGCAGGGTGTTGCCAGCTACAACCTGTCCCGCGCGCTGGCCGAGGCCGGCAAGTATGATGAGTCGATAGCCAAGAGTGACGAATACCTGGCGACCGATCCGGACAATGCCGCCGTGCTGACCGTCAAGGCCTACGCCCTGTACAAGTCCGGCCGTGATGCAGAAGCACTCTCACTATACGAGCGTGTCGTCACCCTCAACGGCGGCGATTCGGCCAGCATGTATAACCTCGCGGTGCTGCTGGAATCGGCTGGCCGGACTGCCGAGGCCATGGAACGGTACGACGCCATCCTGACTCTCAAGCCCGAGGATGCCCCCGCTTCGTTCAGGAAAGGCCTGCTCCTTGCCGCAGCCGGTGATGCGGCAGGCGCAGTGCCTTTGCTGCAACGCTACCTTGCCGCTAACGCCGAATCACTGGAAGGCCGCCGTGCCCTTGCACTCGCGCAGGTACGCGCCGGCAATTTTATGGAGGCCATGGAGTCGTACGCGGCCATCGTTGCAAAGGCACCCGAGGATGCGGAGTCCTGGTTCGCGCTGGCCCGGCTGAGGCTGACGGTTGCCGAGGACGGGCAGGGGGGGCTCGATGCCTTGCAGACAGCCTTGAAGAAAGGCTTCAAGGACAAAAAGCAGGCAACTGACCTGCTTGCCGAACCTGGACTGGCGGCTGCTGATGAAGTGCAAAAGGCATTTGACGAAGCGGCCATCTTTGAAGATACTCCAGCTTCCGGTGAAACCCCTGTTGCCGACGGTACCGTCCCCACGGACCCCACTCTTGCATCACCCACTCCTGAATCAACCACTACAACCGGAAAATAGACCGGTGCTCTCGGTCAAGAATCTGACAGGATGTACATGATGAAATCCAAGAGATTTACAGGATCAAGAAGCAGAAAATAGAAGACAATCATTTGTTTTGATTTTCTGTATTGTAATCTTCTCCGTGTCTTCGTGCCTCCGTGGTCTGACTTCTATTCTTTTTCTTCGCGTCAGTTCTGCCCGCCCAGTTCCAGGATCAGTTCCACTTCGCCGCGCGACAGTTTTACGGCGCGGGCTATCTCTTCGACTTTCCAGCCCTGATGGGACAGCTTGCGCACGGTTTCCTGCACCGAGATTGGCGGTGCTCCCTTGTCCTTGCGGCCTGATGTCGGTTCTTCCTTGAGGATGTCGTTGAGCAGTTTCAGGTGATCCTGGGTCTTTTTGTTAAGCTCGTCGAATCGTGTTTCCGCGCGGGCCAGCCACTCGCGGGCTTTCTGCAGTTCCGTTGCCCGCTTCTCCGCGTCTACCAGCACCCCGTCCACTTCATCCAGCCTGACGACCGTGGCGTCGAGTTTTGGTTTCCAGGACATCACTTCATCGAGTGAGCGCTTGAGGTCTATGACACGGTCGGGTATGGACCTGACTTCGGTATCGATGGTCCGTATGTTGCGTTCAAGTTCTCCTATGGCCTGAAAATTCTTGTCCACCGCGTCGGCGGTAGCATCAAGGATGTTGGATTTTTTCTCGATGCGGTCGTATTTTTCGCCGGCCTCGTCGGCCACGGTTGCGAGCCGCCTGACCTCCGCCTGGATCTGGGTCAGCTGGTCGTTGTTCATTGTCACTGCCTCAAGCTTCTGGTCAACGGTCTGTGACAGGGTTATGAGGCGCTTGAAGTCCTCTTCCATCGAGTCGAGCCTGCGCTTCTCTGCCAGGAAGCGGGCTATCTTCTGCCCGAGTTCGTCCTCCAGGCGCTTGATCCGTGAGTACTGCGTCTCCAGTTCAGCCATTTCAGCACGCCGTGATTCTACACGCGCTACATCGGCCTTCATCGTCTCTATGGCCTCGGACAGCGTCGTCTTGAGTTCATCGGCGCGTTCAAAGAGCTTTGTCTGCAACTGGAAGTCCTGAACCTGCTTGTCCATTTCGACGAAGACCTTGTCCCGGTTCTTTTTTTCAGTATCAAGTGAACTCGCCATCTGCGCCCTGACAGAGTCGAAGCTCTCCTGGAGCATGCGGGATTCACGCTTGAAGTCTTCAAGAGAGGTAGCCATGGCAGAGGCTGAATCCCGGGCCTTGCGAGTGGCATCCTGGGAAAGCCCGTCGTAGGAGCGGGTAAAGTCTTCCAGAGCCTGAGCTGTTTTCTGTGCGAGTTCCTGGCGGAAGCGGCCCACTTCGTCGGACAGTGACCGTACATCCCTTGCCAGGGAGTCACGCTCCAGCTTGGCCGATTCCAGGACCTTGCGCCGTTCCTTTTCCCAGTTGTCTGAAATTGCCGCGATGTCGGTCTTGAACGACTCCGCGAGCGCTGCCACTGAGGCTGCCCTCTCGGACTCAGCCTCTTTCATGGCGGCGATGAATTCCTTTTTCCAGGTTCCGGTGTCGGCCAGTATGGTCGTGCGCGCCTGCTCGAAGCGGGTTCTGGCGGCTTCGCTTGCCTCGGACAGTGTCCTGGCATCGATTTCAGACTGGCGTTCGGCACCCCTGACGCGTTCGCCAACCTCGTGCTTCCAGCGTTCCAGTTCAGCGTTCATGTAGGCGTCCGCCGCGGCATGGGCGTCGTCGAGGTCGGCTTTGACGGCGGCCTTGAGGGTGGAGAGGGCGTTGTCGGCCTCTCCGACGCGCTCGCTGATGGCCGAGCGGTGCGCGTCTACCTGGGAAGCCAGCTTTTCGAGCTGTTCCTGGATGCGGGTCTGGGTTTCTGCGAGCCTGGAGCGGGCTTTCGTCCATCTCCACGCGCCACACGGCGAATTTGTCGTTGGCGTCTTCGCTGCGGGTGCGGAGGTCTGAAAAGAACTCGTCCTCAAAGAGTTTGAGCTTCTCTGAAACGTCGGCGTACGCCTTTGATTTAAGGGAATTGAGGTCGCTCTCCAGATCCTTGACCGCGGAGCGGACCCGGGCCGAATCACCGCGGAATTCTTCTTCAAAGCTGGCCTGGCGTGCCGCAAGATCCTTTCCAAACAATGCAAAGTCTTCTTCCACGCGGCGCTCGACACCACCCATGGCGTCCCGCAGCGCTGTTTCCATGCGGTCAGCGTCCAGCCTGACGGCTTCAAGTCGTGAAAGCCCCTGCTCTACAACCTCGCGCAGTTCTGTAGCGCGTATCTCAAAGCCTGCAAGCACTCGCTGTTCCAGATCGGCACCCCGGTCTGTGAATTTTGCACTCAGCGCGGCCACTATCTCCTCGGCCTTCTTCTCGGCGGCGAGTATCGAATTGTCCATGGCAGACAGGCGGGTAGCCTGGGCCGTAGCCATCGCTGACAGCCTGGCGGCTTGTTCCTTCGCGGTTTCGTCAATTCTGGATTTGAACATGGCAAGGGATTCGGCAAGTTCCGTTGCAGCAGCTTCCGCCTCTGCCTTGGTTTCCAGGATGCCTTCCTTGATGGAAGCCCTGATGCCAGCCTGTTTTGCCACAGTATCTTCCTGGTAGGTCTTGAGCTGTTCCTTTACCTTGGTCTGGAACACCAGCGCGGTTTCCTGCGCCTTTGCTTCAACACGGGAGTAGCGTTCTTCATACAGCGCGTCAGCCTTGTCTACTCTGGCCTCTATCGCGTCCATCCTGATAGCCGAGCTTTCCACCGCATCCCTGGCGTCCGCCTTGGCTTCAGCAATCAGCGCGTCGGCATCCTTGCGCCAGTCGGCTTTGAACGACCTGAGCAGGCCCTGGGTCTCGGTGATTTTTTCCTTGGCCTGGTCGCGCAGGGTGCTGAACCTCTCCTCTATGGCATCACCGAGTTTGGTGCCACGGGCGTCAATCTGCTCGCGCAATTTCTGGAAGCTGGAATCCTCGAGCCGCTCGCCTTCCTCGCGGGCACGTTTGAATGCATCGCTCAACTGGGCTTCTATGGCCCTGAACCGCTCTTCTGCGGCCTTGACCGCCTCGGCGTTGGTCTCGGCGACCGCTTCTGTGCCTTCCCTGGCAAGCCTGCGGAGTTCGTTCACGTGCGCGGCGGCGTCATCGAGGGCTGACTTGACTTCCAGCGAGAATCCGGAGCGCAGTTCTGAAAGCAGGGTCCTGGAATCAGAGGCCAGGGTTTCGCGCATGGCCGGAATCGAGGCCTTGAGCTTTTCAATTTCATCTTTGGATGCCTTGAGGGTCCTGGCAACGCCATCGACGAAGGAGCTTTCGTCATGGATGATGCTCAGGTTCTGGTCGACCCGGGCGCTCATGTCCTTGAGTTCTGCGAGTGCCTTGTCGTATTCGGCGATGCGCGCGGCCATGCCGCCAATCTGTTCCGCCTTGGCATTCAGAGCATCCTCGGCAAGTTGTACGCGACGGAGTATTTCCCTGGCAGCACGCTGGTGGATCTCGAGGTCTATGGCATAGGCCTTGAGGTCTTCAGAGCGCAGATCCGCGTACACGGCCATATCTTCGCGAAGCTTGTCCGCATATTTCTTTACCTTCTCAAGCGAACGGTTGTCGCGGTCGAGGATACGGTACGCGAGCAGCAGTATCAACGTAATGCCTATGGCCACGAGGTTGCCAAGGTCGAACATGATTATTTCTCCCATTATCGATTCCACCCATGCGCCCGGGCGGCCGGGCCGGGCCCGATCAGTCAGTATATAGCACTATGTTGGAATAATAAAGAATCGACATTTTTGCGTATTTACCCGTTCAATTCCTTGCTGCGCCTGGCGGCGGCATCTACGGCGTCCATCACGATGGCGCGGAATGCCTTGCGTTCGAGGCTGTGGATGCCCGCCATGGTCGTGCCGGCGGGCGAGGCGACGATATCCTTGAGTTCGCCGGGGTGTTTGGCTGATTCCAGGATAATCTTTGCAGCGCCCATGACAGTCTGGGCTGCGAATTCATAGGCCTGCACACGGTCCATGCCGTTGAGCACCGCGCCGTCGGCCATCGACTCGATGAACAGGAAGGCGAATGCCGGGCCTGAGCCGGAGAGTGCGGTGACCGTGTCAAAGAGGCGTTCTTCCACGAGCCGCGCGCGGCCCACCGTGGAGAACAGGGCCAGGAGCGCATCGACATCTTCCTTTTTGACGGCTTCGGAGGGGCAGAGGGCGGTCATGCCGAGGCCGACAGAGAGCGGCAGATTGGGCATAATGCGTATAATGGCCGGCGGGGCTGCGAAGTGCGAGGTAATGGACGCGATGGTAACGCCGGCGGCCATGGAGATTACCACAGCATCGTCCCGTACGCTGAGGCAGGCTTCGGACAGCACCTTGCCTACGGCGTGGGGCTTTACCGCGACGAAGAGCCAGTCCGAGCGCTCTGCCAGCTCCTTGATGCCCGGTGCTACCCGCACAGGGTACCTGGTGGCCAGCGCCTCGGAGCGGGAAGCGGTGCGGTTCCAGACCCACACCTCGTCGCCTTCCAGGGCCGGGCCGAGGGCTCCCAGCATGATGTCCACTATTTTACCCGCGCCTATGAAACCTATGGTCCTGCCCATGTTGTATCATCCTTCCGGTAGAATTCGTCTGGTATCGGCGGCCTCGACAGCGCAGGCGGCCAGGAAAAATCTGAAGCCGCCGTGCGCGGCCAGGTCGTCGTCGAGGGCGGCTTCGGCAAGCACCATGGCAACACCGATGTCTATGAAGCCGGAATCGCCTATGGTTCTTGCCACGACTGCACCGTTCGTGCCATCAACGACGAAGGCCGTGAGTGCGTTTTTAAAGGCGGTCAGTCTGCCCTGATCGAGCCCCGGTGGTGGTGTAGCCTCGTCCAGGGTGTCAAAGAGCGCCTGCAGGGCCTCGCGGGAATCCTGCGCATAGGTGGAATACAGTGAATAGAAGCCCCGCAGCCCACCAAGTATGCCCGCAAGTGCCAGCACTATCTCGTCAAAGGCATAGGACGGGGGTTCCTTGCGCTTGAGCACGGATACCAGGACCGGTACCGAAGCTGCCCTGCCGAACTGCTCTATGGCCGATGCCGCGTTGATCATGAGACGTGGGTTGTCGGTGGCTTCCACAAGAGCCTCTATTGCAGGCAGGCTGGCCTCGTCACGCAAGGCTGTGAGCGCAGTTACGGCTGCGCCTCTGAGCATGTAGTCATCGGCTGCCAGCGCAGCCCTGAGCGCTGGCAGGCCCTCTTTCCAGCCACGTTTGCCCAGAATGCGTGCGGCAACATACGCGGTGGTATAGGGATTGCGCTCGATCTCCTGCGTGATGGCTTGCAGAGCCTTAGGTGAAAGACGTTCCAGGTTCTCCAGCGCACGCAGAGCCTCCATCCTGACTTCAAAGCGTGGGCTGGACAGGTACGGCAGCAATTCACGTTCTGCTACCGAGGCACCGTAGCCGCCGAGCCGCCGTATGAAGCGGATTTCGTCGGCGGGAGAGCCGCTTTTCTGCAGGCGTTCCAGGAGGCCGATGGCTTTGAGGTCGCGCATGGAGAACAGGACGCCCAGCGACTCCAGTACTGATGCGGAACCAGGGGCGGTGAGCTTGAATGCGCCGGCCGCAGCTGCTGCGGTTATGGCGAAGGTGAATACATACAGGAGCCTGTACGAAGTAGCGGGCTCTGTTCCAAACGCCGACAGCGCGTCCAGGAACACGCCCCCCGCCGCAGAGCCGAGAGCACCGCCTATGCCGTATATCAGGTAGTAGATGACGGCCAGGTCTACCATCTGTTCGGGTTTGACTATGGAGAAGAAGTAGGTCTGGCCGGCATTCTCTTCGCCTGCTATGCCCACGCCGACGATGAAGTTGAGGAAGGCCAGAAAGGAAATAGTGCGGATGCCTGGCGCCAGGCCGGGACTCAGCGCTGCCGGTATCATCGCGAGGGCCGCGACGGCCGTAAAAACGACGTACAGTGGCTTTGAGCCCAGGCGGTCCATCAGCTTGCGCGACAGGTAGCCCACAGCCACGGCGCCGAGGTTGAATGCCACCGAATACGCCATCACGAGGCCGGCATTCTGGCCATACAGCACGCGTGCATGCGTGACGATGAAGGTGCGCGCCGTGCCGGCGGAGAATGAAAGTGGTGCGAACACCTTGAAGAAGCGTCTGAGCCTTGGATCGGCCCAGGCTTCCCTCACAATGGCGGTAAATGACGAACCGACCGGGGGCCGGTATGCCTCCGGTTCGGGCATCCCCAGCAATATGGCTGAACCGAGTGACCCGCTGAGTATGCCTATACCCATGAGTGCCCCGTAAATCAGGTCGCCGGACCAGGCTCCCAGTATGAACATCGTAGCGGCGCTGGTAACGATGGCCGAGATGCTGCTTGCGATCTGCACATTCGAGAGGAATGCGCCCCGCTCGCGTTCGCCAGCCAGCATGCCAAGCAACGGATTGTTACCGATGAGGCCTATGCCCCTCCACACGTTGAACAAAAGGCTGCCGGCCATCAGCAGCACGAGGCCCCAGGCCGGCATGCCTGCGCGTGCGAGGAAGGGTGCGGCCAGTGCGGGAATCATGCCCCAGTAGCGGAACATCCACGACCAGCCGAATACCTTGATGATGGGGCGGCGCCGTATGGCGTACCTGCCCAGCGGCATGAATACAAAGGTTACGAAGTTGAGGGATCCCAGTATGCCGATGTAGGTGCCCGTCGCGCCCAGGTCCAGTGCGAACAATGCGGGAATGTTGCCCGACAGCAGCATGAACGAGAACGAGTTGAGCACGTTGAACACGAGGAAACTGGAGCGATACCGTTCCAGCCTGCTTTTAGGCCTTCTTGCCTCAAGCGACTGAGTCTTTTCCATGAGCAGAGTATAGCCGGCCGCGGGGTGCGCGGCTATCGAGTTACCGGTCCCTTTACTACCGCCTTGCGTTTCCAGCGCCCGCCGAGGTAGTACCAGGTGGAGAACGTCGCGCCCATCAGCCAGCCGGCCGGTACGCTCCACCAGATGCCGTCGGCACCCATGCCGAGGTATACTGAAAACAGGATAGCGCAGGGTATTCGTACCACCCACAGTGCCAGGATGGTGTTTATCATGGGGATGAAGGCATCACCGGCACCGCGCATCACGCCATTGTTTATGAACATGGTGGAGAAGAGCAGGTAGGTAGCACCTACGATGGTAAGGTACCGTGCGCCTATCGCCATCACCTCGGCATCGCGCGTGAACATGCCCATCAAGGGCTTGCCAAAGATGATGACTGTTGCACCTACCGCCACCGAGATGGCTCCGCCGATGATGACGGCCGAAAGATGCCCGCGTTTTACCCGTTCGGTCTTGCCGGCGCCCATGTTCTGGCCTGTAAACGTGGATATTGCCTGGCTCAGGTTCATTGCTGGCATCGAGGCAAAGCTGTCCAGCCTGGAAGCCGCAGAGAAGGCCGCGATCGTAGCCGTGCCATGGCCGTTGACGATGCGCGTCAGGGCCATCATGCCCAGCGATACCATGGTCTGCTGTATGCCGGAAGGCAGGCCGATGCGGAGGCTGTGCTTGAATATCTGTTTGTCGAAGACGAGGTGCCGCACATCGAGGCTTACAAGCCTGTTTTTCTTGTTTACCCAGATGAGGCCGCCCATAAACGAGGCGCCTTGCGAGATGACCGTAGCCCAGGCTACGCCGGGGACTCCCCAGCCAAAGGCCACGACGAAGAGGAGATCGAGCACGATGTTGAGGAGGCTCGCGGCCATCAGCAGGTACAGCGGTGTCCTGGAGTCGCCGAGTCCCCGGAGCACAGCGGATATTGCGTTGTAGCCGAACATGGCCAGAAGGCCGGTAAAGATGATGCGCAGGTACGCGGATGCCTCGGAGAACACGTCTGCCGGTACCTTGAGCAGCGTCAGCAGGGCATCGGTGGTCAGCACGCCGACTATCGACATGACAAGACCCATCCAGAAGAGCGTGATGTAGCCCGTGTCGACGGTAGCCCTCACCCTGGCCTCGTCCTTTGCGCCGAAGTACTGGGACACAAGGACCATGGTCCCCATGGTCAGACCCATGACCAGGGATATCATAAGGAATATTACAGGAAAGGCCGTACCCACGGCTGCAAGGGCTGTCGTTCCCACAAAGTTGCCTACCACCACGCTGTCCACCATGTTGTAGAACTGCTGGAATACGTTTCCGATGAGCATCGGCAGCGCAAACGCGATGATGGTACGGGTCTCTCCGCCCTGGGTCAAGTCTTTCATGGTGCTCCGATCGGCTGAATTTACCGTATGGAATATACGCGGTAAGAAGCCGGGGAAGCAAGGTCGCTGCAAGACACCAGCCTGTGCCGGCCCTTGTGTTCAGACAGGTCGCTACGCTAGTTTAACTTCATGAACCTCTCCTTCCTCAAGCTGCGCGTAGCCGATTGCCCCTGGATACTCTTTGACCGACTGTCTGCACCGGGCGGGGACCGCGGGGCTGTCGATCTGCCCTGGGAGTCGATAGCGGTGGACATCTGCAGCCGTTCACGGGGAGCCGCGGGATCCGGCATCGTCGTGGTGGAGCGCGAGGGCGATACCAGCATAGTCCGGACCTGGGACGCTGAAGGGGCCTCCTGCATACCGCCACCCGCTGCCGCACTATGCGCTTCCCGTCTTCTCTTTGACGCGGGGCGCGCTGGTTCCGAGTCCATCGTGTTCAGGTCGTCCGGTGGCGATACCGAGGTGCTCGTCATTGATTCAAGGACGCTCGGCATTCCTGTCGGCATACCCGCGCGTGCTGATGGTGCCGTTCTGGCTGGCGTCTGGGGGCCTGACGGACCGGGACTTTCTGTCCGGCCTGGTTCCGGAGTGGCACTGCCAGTGAGGCTGTATGGCCATGCCGTCGAGGTTGCGTTGTATGACCGTCCTCCTGCCAGGTCGTCATCCCGGGCCGGCCCAGGCCACGGTGCCGGCAGGGCAGTGGCTCCTGGCTTCAAGCGTGTCGAAGTGCTCGCCGTATCGCGGCAGGAACTGCGCGTCCGCCGGGGCGTCTGTGACCCCATCGTCGCCGCCGCTGCGGCCTCGGCCGCTGCCGTGGTTGCCGACTACGCGGACCGGGAAACCGCCTGCCTTCTGGCTGGCGACCGCCTCGTTGTCCAGTGGCCTGAAGCCGGTCCGCTCTTTGTTGCGGCGGCTCCTGAATACTGCCTGTCAGGGGAATTCTGGCTTACGGAAGTGTAGGGTACCTGGAAAAAGTGGAGTTCAGGCAAAGTACGAGACGCGGTAATCCCTGCTGACGGAAAAACCCATGCTCAGATACAGGGACCTGGCCACGTCGTTGCTCTTCTTTACGAACAGGGAGACGCCCCGGCCGCGGGCCGCGATGTCCGAGACCAGGGCGTCCACGACTCCCCGTCCCAGCCCCAGTCCCCTGAACTCCGGGTCCACGAAGATGCCGCCAATCTGGTCAAAGGCCCAGCCACGGGCGTTGGTCTGGGCACGGGCTACGACTCGGCCGTGCATGGTTGCCAGGTAGACGAGCTGGGTCTTCAGGTTTTTAGCCTGTGTGGCCCGACAGGCCACCGGATCGAACGCGTGCAGGGCCGTCATCACCTCTGCTTTCTCGTATGCCGCGGCAAGCGGATAGAGTGCGTCAAGGTCCGCCGGCAACGCGCGCCGGTATTCGGCTATGCCGCTCACGGGGGCCCTGATGCCGGGTGCGTCAGGCGTGCCTGAAAGCCCATAGGTTCCCGGCTGAATGTTCATCGAATCGTATTCCACCGCGAGCGCTTCTTTCCAGTGCAGTGCGGATATCAGAGCTGCTACATGCTCGGAAGCTCCGACACAGGCAGACGGGTGCCAGAACCGCACTGTCCGCGATCCTCTGAGCCCCTGGAGGGCAAGCATCGTGTCTGGCCCGCCGTCGTCATACGGTCCGGACAGTACGGGGAATGCCGAGCCACTGGAACTCAGGAGCACCACCATCTGCAGGCTGCCGGGTTTGCCTGCATCATCGTACAGGAATATGCCGCCGCGACCCCGTTCCATGGAGGCCAGGCGGCCGTCCTCGCCGCGGGCGCGCCAGGAAAAACCCGTCGCGTACGTTTCGCGGGGTTCTATGAACGTTTGCAGGGCGGTCTGGTCTGCCGGCGCGGCCCTGCGCCAGAGCGGGGCGATCAGGAACCCGCTTGCAGGGGAAGCCGGCCCACGGCTTCGATGTCGCCTGCAAGCACCGCGAAGGCCGCCTTGAACGATTCGCGCGCATATGAATACACAGCGACGATGGCGCCATAATCGCGGAATTCCAGCGCATACGCGGGATTGAGCGCCGAGACGATGTAGAGCCGCTTGCCTGCCGCGCGCGCAGCCCTGGCAAAGGCCGCTCCGGCAGGATTGGCCACGCAGACTATCACCGTGTCCGCCTGCGTCAGCCGCGAGCGGAATGCCGACAATTCGTCGGCTATGGCGTTTTCCGCCGGCAGGTAGGAAAACCTGAAGGACTCGGCACCGGGCAGGCGGGTCTTGGCTTCTGCCATGAAATCGGCAAAGGGACCAGCCACCAGCAGCCTTCCGCCTTCCGGTACCGGCAGGGCCGCTGCACCAAATGCCGTTGCGCTGCGCATGGCCTGTTCCTTGAAGAATTCCCGGGATTCGAGGCTGCGCAGGGTAAGGTCGGGATTGGCATCGGGCAACACGCCTTCGCGGCCGAGCGGCAGGAGCCAGCGCAGCTTGGCACGGAGCACGCGGTGTGCCGATTCGTCCACCCGGGTGCGGAAAGCGGCATCCGAGCGGTACAGCCTGGCCAGCCTGGTCCACTCCTCGTCGTCGAGACCCAGTGTGCGGCTGAACATCAGGATGTCGTTTCCGGCACGTATGGCCAGTTCGCAGGTTTCAGAGAGGCCTCCCGTGCTGGCCGCGCCGGTCATCATCAGGTCGTCTGTAATGACGAGGCCATCATAGCCCATGCGGTCGCGGAGGAGATCCTGTATCAGGTGCGTTGAAAGTGAGGCCGGCTGTTTTGATCCAACGATCCTTGGAAAAGCCAGGTGGCCAGACATGATGCCCGGAATGCCTTCTGCTGCAAGCATGCGGTATGGCACCAGTTCCCGGTTCCACAGCGTCTCTTCGTCGATGTCGATGACGGGGAGTATTCCATGGGAGTCCAGCGCCGTATCGCCATGGCCCGGATAATGCTTGGCCGTGGCCACGACACCGGAATCCGCCATGCCCCTGGCCCAGGCGGCTGCCAGGATGCCCGTTTGCGTGGGATCCGCGGAGAAGGCACGCGGCCCTACAATGGTAGATTCCGGTTGCGTGGCAAGATCCACATTGGGCGCAAAGTTCATGGTTATGCCGAGCGCAGACAGCTCCTTGCCTATGAAGAGGGCGCTCCGGTACGCATCGCTCGGCCATGCCGAGGCGCCTATGGCCATGTTGCCCGGAGTAACGCTGGTAGCACCACGAACGTGGCGTATCCACCCGCCTTCCTGGTCGGTGGCCACAAAGGGTGGCACGTCCAGCGGCCCCGATTCTGCGGCTTTCTGAATGTCGCGGATGGCAGCGGCAACCTTGCCGGTGTCTTCTGCGTTCCATCCGAATATTTTGACTCCGCCCAGTCCGCGCCTGCGTATCCACGAATACAGCAGCGGGGTAGGTTCCTCGCCGGAGTACGACAGCATGAACAGCTGCCCCAGCCGTTCTTCCGGCCCCATGCGCGACATCAGGGTCTCTATGGCCGCGTCTTCGTCCACCCCCGCGAGGCTCCAGAACGACGAGGCATCCACCGTGGGTGGTACTCCAGGCTTGTCCGTTCCGGCAGCGTGTCTAACCCCGGACTCCACCGCCGCCGCCGGGGACGTTGTTCCGGGCAGCGGGAGTTCTGGAATCGCTGCGGGGAGGGATGTTTCGCTGTGCGCAAGCGAGCATGAGAAAGGCGCCGTGGCCAGCACGGCACCCAGCGCGGTAGCGGCAACGATCGAGGCAAGTAATGTCAGCGATCGTCTGCGCACGGAACCGGCCATATGAATCCGGCCTAGAGGTAGGCCTTGCCCTCGATCTCGTCTATGTACTGCGCAGCGCAATGGGCTGCCACCGCTCCATCGGATACCGCGGTAATGACCTGCCGGAACGGTGTGGCCCGTACGTCTCCGGCCGCAAAGATGCCAGGGATGTTCGTCTCCATCCTGTCGTCGGTCACGAGGGAGCCGGTCTCGTCCTTGGCCAGGTCTGCCGGCAGCCCTTCAGTCATCGGGATGGAGCCCACGAACACGAATACGGCGGATGCCGGTTCGGAATACACTTCACCGGTCTTCAGGTTTTTAAGCGACACGGCCGAGACTGACTTTTCACCCTTGATTTCCTCGACGACGGTCTCGAACCGAACCTCGATTTTAGGGTTGGCCAGGACTCGGGCCGCCACCGATTTCTGGGCGCGGAAGCGGTCCTTGCGGTGCACCATGATCACCTTGTCCGCAAGCTTGGCCAGGAACATTGCCTCGTCACAGGCGGAGTCTCCGCCGCCTACCACGACCATGCGCTTGCCCTTGAAGAACGGGCCGTCACAGGTGGCGCAGTAGGAGACGCCGCGGCCAGCGTATTCAGTTTCACCGGTTACGCCCAGGTGGCGGTGTTTCGCACCTGTAGCCACTACAACGGCCTTGGCTTGCACCGGATCGTCTCCAGTCTCCACGATGAAACGTTCGTCTTCCTTGTGTACGGCAGAAACGCTCGAAGCCATGATCTCCGCACCGAACTCAACTGCCTGTGCCCGCATGGTTTCCGCCCAGGTATAGCCGTCTACAGGTTCGGGCAGGCCGGGATAATTCTCCAGTCTGTCTATGAGCAGGGCCTGCCCGCCGGGAGCCATTTCTTCAATTACAAGTGTTTTCAGGTTGGCGCGTGCTCCATACTGGGCAGCGCCCATGCCGGCAGCGCCTGCTCCGAGTATTACCAGGTCATACAGTTCAGTCACGAGTACCTCCAGATGGTGTAGAAAGCTGTTTTATGATGTTCTATAATAACCACAACTCGCCTGTTTTTCATAGGCGGGATCAGGCCAAGAGGTAAGGTCGACGATGGACGTCACATCACGCAACCCAGTATGCTCCCGGCTGCTCAACCTCGTGCTCGCGGCAGCGCTCGCGCTGCTGGCCCTCACACAGGCGCGGGCGGAGGATGTCTACCGACTCTCCCCTTCCGGGTCCGTGCTGGCGTTGCCGGCTGCCTCTGCTGAACCCGCTGCCAGGGAACTGCTCGCCGCCGCCATCCTGTTTTCCGGCGCATCTGCGGGGCGTGCCGAAAAGGCCCGTGCCGCGGGACTCCAGGCCGTGCAGACCGCAGAAACCCTCGCCCTGGAAACGCCCGATGCGTATGAGCGCGGCGCGCGGGTACTGGAACTCGTGTACAGCATTCTCAAGCGCTACGATGTTCTGGAATCAAGAATAGACTCAGGCCTGCTTGAAGGGCGCTACAACTGCGTCGGTTCGGCCTCGCTGTATGCCATTCTGGCCCGCGCGGCCGGGCTGGCTGTGCGGGGCGTCATACTCGACGACCACGCGTACTGCTACCTGGTCATCGACGGCCGCCGCATCGATGTGGAGACGACCAATCCCCAGGGCTATGACGATACGATGGAAGACCATAAAAGCCAGCCGTCCCGCGACGCCTCGGCCAGAGGCATCATGTCCCTCGTGCTGCGCAACCGCGCCACGCTGGCGGAACGTTCAGGCAACTGGGCTGTAGCCCTTGGCCTCGCCGTAGATGCATATGCCTATGATCCTGGCGAACTGACCCTGGAAACTCTATCAGGCCGTATCAACAACAGTGTCGGTGCGTTGCTGCGCGCGGGCCGCTATGCCGATTCGCTGGCGTTGGCGGACGTGGCTCTGGTCCGGTATGGTCCGAGTCCAGCTTTTACGGAACTCAGGAATACGGCGCAGCTGGCCGTCCTGACCGACGCACTCAGGGAATCCGCTCCGTCAGAGGCCCTGATACTCGCAGAAAAGGTACTTGCATCCGGTCAGGCGGATGCGCTCTGGGTGCGGAGCGCATTCAGCTGGGCCTATACCGGCCTTGCCGAGGAACGCCGCAAGTCCGGTGACCATCTCGGCGCCTGGGAGATCGCCACTACGGCCGCGTCAAGGTTTCGTGATTCAAAGGACCTGGCATCGCTTGAGCGCACAGCGAGGGCAAACTGGGTAAAGGCTGTCCATAACCGGTTTGCGGCACTGTACAATGCCGGACAGTACAAGGAAGCGCTTGCCGCCATACAGGGCGCACAGCAACTGGCCCCCGAAGAGCGGGTCCTGAAAGACGACGCCAAGGCTGCCGAGGCTGCCGAGGCTGCGCTGGCTGCTTCACTGGTTACAGGCCGTCCCTGAAAAAGAGCATTTTCTGGGCGGTGGTTCCTATTCAGCTGACTTGACGGGGAAGCGCAGCACCGTCCGGGCTCCCTGTCCGTCCCGGCGCTCCATAGTTCCGCCGAGCTGGCCCGCGAGTGCCTCTATGAGGTCCATGCCGATGCCCTTGTTTTTGCCGGGTGTATGGCCGGCAATGCCCGCGGCGGAAAAACCGATACCGTCGTCCTTGACGCAGAATTCGTACGAGGAGCCATCCCTCGTGAGCGATATGGACACGCAGCCTCCGCGTGAATCCGGAAAGCCGTGCTTGAATGAATTGGAGACCAGTTCCGTCGTTATTATCGACAGGGGCATGGCAGCGTCTATGGGCAGCACGATATCGCCTGCCGTTACTTCTATCTGGATGCCGCGGGCCTTGGCGTCATGCACGCCGACGAGATACTCGGCCAGCCTGGCAAAATAGCCAGACGCCTCTACTCCCTCGAGCGACGAACCGCGGTATATCTGTTCGTGCACCAGAGACATGGACTGCACCTGGGTCTGGCAGTCGACGAATACCGATTTTGCCCGCTCGTCTTCAACACAGTCGCTTTCCAGCGAGAGGAGGCTGGATACCACCTGCAGGTTGTTTTTTACCCGATGGTGGATCTCCTTAAGCAGCAAATCGCGTGCCACCAGTTCCTTTGACATCCTGAGTTCCAGCTCGCGGTGTTCGCTGACATCGTGGATTATACCTATGGTGCCCGTCCCGGTACCCTGGAATTCAGGCAGGTTGACGCCGAGGCTCGAGATTTCTCCCCAGGAATCGACTGCAGCCTTGGACCAGGCGTCACCATCACGATGACGCAGCCGTATGTCCAGTCCACGGGTCATACGGTCGCCGGAGCGGCGTTCGTCAAAGAGCTTGGGTGCCGAATCCGCCCCGGTCTTGACGCCTTCGTACCGGAGCAGCACGATGCTGCGGCATACCTCCTGGAGGTCGTCCGGGTGTACTATTTCGGCGAAATGCCTGCCGATCAGTTCTGCAGGTTTCCAGCCCAGCTGGGCAATGGCATCGTTGACATAGGCAAAGCACCCATCACCGTCCAGGACGTAGACGATGTCCGGAACCGCCCTGAGCAGATTCATGTAGCTGCCCTCGGCCTTGATGATGCTGGAGTTCTGCCGGTCAAGGCTCTCGCGCACCGAGGCAGCCTTGCGGACCAGGATGGGCATGTAGCGTATCCAGTCATGGCCGGGATCGCGGATGATGAAGGCACTTGATTCGTCAGCGGTGTTCTCGGACAGTTTTTTTGGGTCCATCCCCGGAGCCACGACGAGCACCGCCGGTATGGGCCAGAGGGAAAGCCAGTCGGCAAAGGCCCCGGATGCGAACTCCGTATCGGTGAGGATGACGTCGGCATCGCCCATGGAAGCCTCTACGGATCTAAGATCCCCGGCAAAGGAGCGAGCGCAGTTTGTTTCCGCGAGCGCGGCATCGACGAGCGCCGAATCCCCGGCGTCCGACAACGCGATCAGCACGTGTATCCTTCTTTGCATCGCGGTTCGGCTCCTTGGTGTCTCTTCTTTTTACTTTTTATTTACCTGTGTGTCCACGTTCTTATTCAAAAAACAGGATTTACAGGATGAGAAAGAGATGAACAGGATGAGGAATTCCAAGGGTCTGATCTTTCTTATTCTCTATCCTGTACATCTCTTGGATTTCATCCTGTACATCCTGTAAAATTCTTTCATGATGTAACAAGCATCTAAAAATAGATTGATACCACAACTCCGTCAAGCCCATGGCAAACCCTGAGATGTCCGCTATTGGACATTCCAGGGGTTTTGCGGTTCAGAACAGACCTATCCTGATGCCAAAAGCCACATTGGGCCGTATGAACTCCTCCAGTTTCGTCGAAGCCTCGGAAGGAATGAATATCAGACCGCCTTCCAGGTAGAAGCCTATGGTCTTGAAGAACGTACGGTCAAAGTGGAACTTTGCGAACTCCCATTGCCCGACTACCCCCGAATGGAATCCTGCTTGCTGAAGTAGGTAAAACTGGCTCCTACGGCAAACGACATGGAGAAGAAATCCCAGTCCGGGCCAAACCAGTACGAGAATGGCAGGTAAGCCAGGTTTGCCAGCAGCCTGGCTCCCAGCACATAGCCACCGAACCGCGACTTCTCCGAGGCGGTGGAACCCTCGTAGTCAAGGCCGAACAGATTATCCCAGGTTGGGTTCAGATAGAAACCCTTGCCCAGTTCAACCTGCAGTTTGACGTTGTCGTCGAAGAACGACAGGCCAAAACCCAGTTCCGCCACCGTTGCGCCGAGGACATGGATGTCAGCATACGAGCCCTGGATGAAGCCAGGCACCTCGTAGGATGACTTGTCGCCTGATCTCAGCAATACCGTTACCGTGGACAGATGCCGTTGTAGCGGCCGTTCTCGGCCGGTTTCAGTATGTGGATCTGCGGCTTTTCCGTGTCCAGCACGACCATGCGCTTGCGTACCGCGGTCTGCCCGTTGGCAAAGGTGGCCTTGATGAGCAGCCTGAGTGCGCCGTTCTGGTATTCCTGTGTCTCCAGCCGGTACTTGAACGCACTGGATCCCGACGCATCCTGCCAGGTCTTGCCGTTGTCGCGGCTCACTGCCACGCCGAGCACACGTCGTTCCGCCATGAGCTTCTTGCGTGCTGCCATGGCTTCCTTGTCGCCTGACGGCTCTTCCGGCGTATCCCAGCCGGCTGTGCCGGCCAGGAAGGGCCGCCCGATGATAAAATCACCCGACCGCACCGCGTCGATGTCGACCCACGGACCTTCCCGCGTATAGGTGATGTTGCGTGACCCGGAAGAAAAAGCCACACCGGCCCTTGAGACGGCTTCCAGGGTGAATGAGAGGTCTCCGTCTGCTACCGAACCGGGTTCCACGGGCAGGCTGAACCAGCCTCCAGCCTTGAGTTCCACAACCGCAAACGGTTGTCCGTTCAACGTTACCGAGGCCCTTTCCAGCGGCTCGGCGGAGACTATGCGTCCATCGATGGTAAAGCGGCCTGCGATTGATTCGCCATGGGCCGGGAATACCAGTTCTGCATAGTCCGCCTTCTGCGATTCAAGAACCAGCACGTTCCTGGAGTCGTAGGCCGAATTGCCTGCCTTGTCCAGTGCCACCGCCTTGATGTTGTACCAGCCCGGCGGCAGGGCCTGGATGTCAACCTCGCGGCTGAATACACCTTCTGATTTTAGTTCTACGACCAGTTCCGGAGTTGCTGCGCCGAGTCTGGAAATCTGGAGACTCATGCTCTGCACCGCCACACCATCTGAGACGCGGCCGCCCATCGTCATCGAGCCGAGGACTTCTGCCCCGTCCAGCGGGGTGTCGAGCTGCACGACGGGTGGCGTATTGTCTACGGAGATCAGGCCCGCCGCGAAGCCCGATGTGTCGTAACCATCGACGAGGCGCAGGTAAATGCTGTGCACGCCGTCGGGGATGGTCCTGGTGTCGAGTGCGTAGCTCCAGTCCGTTGTGCCTGTGGCCGCATTGAAGGTGGCTCCGTTGTCAAAAGATACAGAGACGGCGGCTATGCCGTTGGCGTCCGAGGCCGTGCCTTTGAGGGTAATCAGGTTCTTGTTCACTATTTCGACATGTGGTGCATCGAGACGACCTACCGGTTCCTCCCTGCTTACCCTGAAGCCACGGGCTGCTATCACACCGGAAACGCCGTTCAGGTCGACTGCGTAGGCCTCGAAGAGGTGCTCGTTGTCTGTCAGGTCAAGCAACTTGAAGGCCACGGCAAAGCCGTTGGCTCCGTCGAGCCTGGCCCATTCCTGGCCGTCGAGGCGCCAGAACAGTTCCTTTATGCCGTCGTCGTCAAAGGCCATGCCCGAAACCTTGAAGTCAGACCGGGTGACCTCCGCATCGGCGGGCACCTGGATCTGTATCGTCGGTTTGTCCGCCTCTACATCTACGGTAAAGACAGGAGAGGCAGGATCGAGTGGTTTGACTGTCAGTACGTTGCCCGCGGCGTCGGTGGCTCTGAATGCGAGCTGTACTCCGCCTTCCGGCAGGGTGCCAAGGTCGACAAGCCGGGAGAACGACACGCGGCGGGTTTCAGCCGGCGCAGCGCCGCGGGGTGCCGGAGCGAGTGCCTCCCAGGTGGTCCCGTCCGGGCTGTATTCCATTGAGGCTACAGCGTATGCGTCCCCGGCGTAGCCAGAAACCAGGATGGTGCCGTTTACGATGTCCGTGCTCCGGGGCGATTCGAATATGATGCCGGGTGCCGCGGTATCC
>JAIFMD010000063.1 GCA_020048755.1 Spirochaetota bacterium | reverse complement strand
AGGCATCCGCGCACCGAGCGATCTTCTGCTTACACTCAGGAGCAGTGGTACCATCGACATTTCCTGGGCTGCGGATTCTACTGCGGAAAAATACTACCTGTATTATGGTGACGGCTCCAGCGCCGGTACCACGACGTCTACAACAATAGCGGATTTTTCCATCACTGCCGGGCGTGGTTTGTCTGTTGCAGCTTTCAATGCAAGCTTGGGCTTCAGCGGCAGGACGAGTTTTGTTTTTCCGACGATACCGGAACCCAGTGGCCTGTCTCTCACTCCAAAATCCAATGGCAAGGTGGATCTATCCTGGACGGCAGTTGCCAATACTGTGGAGTATCGAATCTACAAGACAGACAACACGCTCATCACGAGCCCTACGGCAAACAGTGTGATTGATTTGACGATCCTTGCAGGGGAGGGATTGAAGGTCTCAGCATATAATACAGCCCTTGGAGAAAGTACGAAGACGAGTTTTGCCTTCCCTGATTTGATTGCTCCAGCTGGAATTCCTGTCCTTGCTGTCTCTGGATCAGTAGCTTCGTTATCATGGAATCCAAGCGCATTTGCAGAGAAATATTATGTTACTGCAAATGGAGTTGTAGTCAATACCGCTGGGACCAGTGCGACAAGTTTAAGCGGTATAACTTATACTACAGGAACTACCCTTACCATCAAAGCGTTTAACACGGCGCTTGGCTATTCTGTTGAAAATCCGGCAATCGAGATGGTCAACATTCCAGCGGGGACATTCAGCATGGGTGGAGTGACTTATCTTGCCAATGCTGAGCCAGTCCATACGGTCAATCTCTCTTCCTACATGATTGCAAAATATGAAGTTACTCAGTCTCTTTATGAAGCCATAATGCAGAGCAATCCATCAAGTGATATTAACTTCCCTCATCATGTGCTTCGACCCGTTACTAATGTCTCTTATTTTACTGCCATGGAATTCTGTAATGCCTTGTCTTTGATTCAAGGACTCGAGCCGGTATACAATCTTGAAGCGGCACAAGCTTATACAGCTGGAGCAATCGATCTTGCTAAAAGCGGTTGGAGACTGCCGACAGAAGCAGAATGGGAGTATGCAGCCAGGGGCAGCAGTGCGGCTTCTCCAGTATACGCTTCATACTCCGGTTCAGATACGCTAGCTGATGTGGCTTGGATATTTAGCAATTCTGGAGATCAAACACATCTTGTAGGTGGGAAAGCGCCTAATTATCTTGGTCTCTACGACATGAATGGTAACGCTGCAGAGATAACCAACGATTATTTGCAACCATATACTGCTTCCACTCAAAACGATCCTCTTTGCACGGATGTCAGCAGCTTTGGGGTTGTTATTCGCGGCGGATCATTTACCAGTAGTCCAGGATACATATTGTCAAATAATTGGCTGGCTATGAGAGATGGTTTATACACTACCCCTGGAACCAGTGGGTGGGATATTGGGCTTAGATTGGTACGCAGGCCGTAACGAGAGGAGTATACTTTGCTTAATATGATTTCTACGGGAATTGATGTCTTTATGAAAATGGCCATTCAAGCGCAGGCGCATGCAGGAAAACCTGCTGCGTTTACTCTACCTTGAACTACAGGCCAACCTCGATCTTTTTACGGTTGTGGGCGGAGTAGATGGTTTGGCCAAGCTTGCCTTGAAGGATGCTTCGACTACCTGGCTCATACAACACCTGAGCACAGCCAGTCTCGAACTGATACTCCTCGGTGATCTTGAAAGCTTCAATGCAACCAATCTCATTGGTGTACCCAGAAACGAACGGGATGAGAATGATGGTGGCAGCTATCTTCCGGAGACCCCTCTGCATATCCTCCGCTATCTGGCACTCAAAATAGCTTTCCTGAAATCAGTAAGCGATGATCCAAAGGTATTGGAAGATTCTAGAATTAATGTAGGTATTAGACTGGGCAGGATCCATGAATTCATGCTGACCATCGTCAAGGGTCTTGAGGGGCGGCCAGAGATACAGAGGATGCGGCAGCGCTCGTAAGCGCTAACAAGCCTATTGTTTGCCGGGCTTCGGGGAATCAGAACCGGAGCCCGGCTTTTTCGTTAATTAGCTTGCAGTGCTGGTCTGTACGACAGTCGGGCGTGCGTCTCCCCTGGCCCTGGAACCGAAGGCTGCCGCCATGCGTATGTGCGGGAATGAGTGCAAATTTCCTTTGAGCGCATCAATCAATGCTGCAGCCTCTTCCATGAGTCGATCATAGGCAAGACCGGCTCGTTTTTCGAGCATCACGTTCAAGCGCCTGCGAGCGTCCCATACGGACGCAATACCTTGGCCATGCACACCCGGCCTATTCCTTTTTCCCCTCTTTTCCCTGCATCGTTGCTACTCGCGTGATATCTTATAATGGCAATATAAAATAAATTGTCAGGAGGGTCCTGTCATGGGTGAACCCGAATCTGTACAGCTGTCAAGGCTCGTGGATGGAGACAATCCGATCTCGGTAATCGCTGAAGCCGGCCGGATCTTCAGTTTCTGGTTCGACGAGGCGGCCTGGGAACCTGTGGGTAAGGCGGCGGCAGAAATCGTCGAACTGTTTTTGGGACACTTTCCTGGTTATCATGCTTGCGATACCGACTACCACGATATCCGCCACACAACCGACGTTCTTCTGGCAACGGCCCGCATCGCAGACGGTGTGTTTCTCGAGCGGGGGCCATTTGCTCCAGAGCTTGCCCAGGCCCTGTTCATCGCGGCGGTTTGCCACGATACGGGGTATATCCGTAAAAGCGACGAACTTGTCGGTACCGGCGCGCGCTTCACGTCAGTGCATGTGCAGCGTTCAGCCGATTTCATCAAGGCGCACGGTTCCCGGTGGGGCCTCGACGCCACCCGCGCCGGCAGCGCCGCGCGCATGATTTTCGCCACCGGCCTCAAGGGCGAATTCGGGGAGCAGGACTGGGCCGCCGTCAGGGAGCGCGAGGCCGGCGCGGTGCTCGCGAGCGCCGACCTGGTCGGGCAGATGGCGGACCGCGCCTATCTGGAAAAGTTGCTGTTCCTGTATTATGAGTTCAAGGAAGCCGGATTCCCCGGCTACGAGACCGAGTTCGACATACTGCGCAAGACCATGGGCTTCTACGAGCTGACCATCAAGCGGCTCGACGACAGCCTGGGCGGCATACGGTCGTTTGCCCGCACCCACTTCAACGATCGCTGGGGCGTGGACCGCGACCTGTACGCGGAGTCGATGGGGCGCCAGATGGACTATCTGCAGTCCATCCTTGACGATGCCTCCACCAACTTCCGCAAGAAACTCAAGCGACTCGACCTGGAACTGTCCCAGCCCAAGACCGCTTAGCAGGCTACTTGCCCGAGATGCTCACCCCGCTGGCCAACATGTATGGCAGGACGGCCGAGCCGTAATCGACGCTTTCCTTTGATACTGCCCGTATCGATTTGAACAGCGTCGCCACATTGCCGGCTACCATGGTCTCGCCGACCGGGCGTATGATCTTACCGTCTTCTATCAGGTATGAATTCTTGGCCACGCCGGAGAAATCACCGTTGTCAGAGGGGGAACCGCCGGAGAAACGTGCCAGGAGTACGCCGCGCTTGACGTCGCGTATCATGTCCGCCAGCGCGGTCTGTCCGTTCTGCACCACGATGCCACCGCCGCCGGAGGGGCAGCGGGGCTTGCCGGTCTTGTTCGACCCGTAGAACCCCAGCGTGAAATTCCTGAGGACTCCGCCTTCGATGATGGGGCAATTTTCGGCGCGGAATCCGTCTCCGGTATAGGCATATCCCGCTTCGATACCCGGGCCGTTGGGCTCGGTACGCACGGTAACCAGTGGCGACATGACGCTCATGCCGAGCTGGTCTTTCCAGGGTGAGTTGCCGGTTATCAGCGGATAGTCGCCAAGGTAGACGCCGTCGACGTAGCCTATGAAGTCTCCCAGGCAGTCAGGAGTCAGGATGACGTCGCCGGTAAAGGAGCCGCTCACCGGCGTCACGCGCGTCTGTTCCGCCGACTGGCGCATCAGGCCGTCTATGGTGCCCCAGTCCTTGAGCGCCTTGACTAGTGTCCTGTGGGTGGCGCCCGAGTAATTGAAGCTGGAGGAATCGGCGCCGTTCTTGGTCGTGAACATCGCGAAGAAGCTGTAGAGGCCGGATCGCTCCTCGAATTCGGCACCGTTGGAGTTGGTGTAGAACGACTCGCCGCGGCCGAAGTCCAGCACGCACTGTTCCAGGCTGGTATGAGGATAGGCCGATTTCGAGTAGTCAATGAACTCGCGGAGCCGGTCGTACATGGCCGCGCCGTCGGGTTCCAGCGCGCCTGAGCGGAAGCGCTCCAGGGGGCGCGCCGGTGAGATGTCGTTGGCGGGATCGGGCTCGCTGGAGCGCGCCATCGCGATGGCATCAGCGGCGGCAGTCCGTATCGACTCGTCATCGTAGCGGTTGATCGATATGGAGCCCTTGCGGCCGCCCACATGCGCGGTGAGCCCTATCGACACGTTGACCGTGGTGCGGTACAGGCTCATGCGCCCCGCGTCGACGTTGAGCTCGCTCTTTTCCCCGCGGGAAAGCGACGACTGGGCCTTGTCGGCTCCGGCCGCCTTGAGGGCGTCCACGGCCTTCCTCGTTATTTCGATGCCATTGAATTCGACCATCATGCCCGCCCTCCGACATTGACGCGGCAGCGGACGGCGGGGCCGCCCATGCCTACCGGTATTGATTGCTTCTTGCCGCACATGCCGCCGCAGGACCAGCTCATGTCGTCGGACACGGCGGTTACCGTCTTGAGCATGTCGAACGCGACGCCTGAAATCGTCGTGTCGCGGAGCGCCTCGCCTATCTTGCCGCCCTTGATCTCGAAGCCCATGACGACGCCGAACATGAACTCGCTCGTGGAATCCGCTTGCCCGTTGGACGAGCGCATGAAGTAGTAACCGTCATCGACGCCGGAAATCATGTCCTGGAGCTTCGAGGTGCCAGGCAGGATCGCGGTGTTGCGCATGCGAATCAGCGGCTCGTCATAAAAGCCGTACGCGCGCGCGTTGCCGGTGGGCGCTACCCCGAAGTGTGCCGCCGATTCCTTGTTGTGCATGTACGAGCGCAGAATTCCCTTGTCTATCAGCACCGCGTCGCGCGCCTCCACGCCTTCGTCGTCGGTCCATACCGGCACGGGGCAGGTCTTGCCGTGCGCCGTGTGGGCAAAATCCACCAGGGTGACGAGCGGGCTGGCCGCCGGCTTGTCCAGGTACTCGGAGGCCACGGACCCGCCCATGACGCCGTCTGCTTCCACCGTGTGGCCGATGGCTTCGTGGGCCAGGATGCCGGCGAGGTCGGAATCGAGCACCACGTCATGGGTGCCGGGCTTCGCGTATACGCCCTTTGACTTGCGGGCGAGGTTGTCCGCCAGCGCGTCGATATTGGGGAACAGGTCGGACGGGTCGTGGAACACGTCCTCGAACTGGCCGCGGCCGCCGTACACCTCGTACAGGTCCACCGGCTCGCCGTCCGCGTCCACAGTCAGCGAGACGGCCAGGATGGTCCGCGGTATCAGCGACCAGGACTCGGAGCCATCGGCCGTCAGCAGGGTCTTCTCCATGTCGAGGCAGGACAGGCTGACCGAGCGGGACGAGAGGCCGGGGT
>JAIFMD010000179.1 GCA_020048755.1 Spirochaetota bacterium | reverse complement strand
TGGCCATAGTACTGAAATCCATTCCGCCCCTGGTCATCGCCATCTTCATGGTCAACATATTCAAACGTATCGGCATCATTCAGGTGCTCGAGTCACTCATGTCACCAGCGCTTGAAGCCATCGGCATACCCGGCGTGGCTGTACTGCCCATCGTGACGAAATTCATCGCAGGCGGTACAGCGATGATGGCCATACTCCTCGACCTCATGGCAAACGGTGCGCTGTCCGTGGTCGAACTCAACCGACTGGCCGGCTTCACGCTCAATCCCCTGGATCCGGTTGGCCTGGCCGTGCTCCTGACCGCCGGCCCGCGGGTGGCAAAAGTGGCCAAGCCTGCGGTGCTGGCTGCCGTAATGGGCATCATCATCCGCGGCATCCTGCACCTCGTCATTTTTTAAATTCGCAGGCGATATACAAATCACCAATCCCGCGCGTCTATACAAGTGAACGATATGGAAACCAGGGAACGGCTCGAAGCCGGTTACAGACGGGAACGCGGCCCGATACTCGCGTGGCTCGAAGAGCGGCTGGGCGCCGAGGCGGCCGAGGACGCGCTCCACGACGTCGTGGTCCGGTCGCTGGCCAACCTCGACTCGATGGAACCGCTGCGCGACATAGGCTCCTGGCTGTGGCGCTCCGCCCGCAACGCGGTGATCGACGCGTGGCGGTCCCGGGCGCGCCATGCGGCCGCAGGTGAAACCACGTTCAGTGCTGCCGATGACGCCGGATTCGACGGCTTTGTTGACGACGCGCTCCGGAGCGCGCATGACGAAGCGGAACGGTCCGATGCGCTCGAAGCACTGTACGCGGCCATCGAACTGCTGCCGCCTGAACAGCGCTCGGTGATGGTCGCGCAGGCAATACGCGGTGAAACGTTCGCATCCATATCAAAGACGACGGGAATACCGATCGAGACGCTGGCCGCGCGAAAGCGCTATGCACTGGCAAAACTCAGAACGGCACTCGCTGATTACGCTTAAGGAGGACACGATGATCGATCTTAAATTCAGGACAGACAAGGGAAAATTCTCGCCGCTCGCGATCGCGGGCATGGTGGTGGGCGGAACCATACTGGCCGCGGGGTTCGCATTCCTGTTCGGCTGGGTGGTGATGCTGCTCTGGAACTGGCTCATGCCGGAAATATTCGGCCTGCCCCGGATCGGATACTGGCAGGGCTGGGGGCTCGTGTTGCTGTCGCACATCCTGGTCAAGCCCGGTTATCCCGGCGGCGGCGGAAGCGGCGGCAAGGACAAAAAGAAGAACAGAAATGAATGGAAGGCCGAGGCGCGGGCGCACTTCAAGGATACCTGCGGAGAAGACAGGGGTCCGGGCCAGGGCGAAGCATCAGCGGCCCCCGGCGAAGCCAGGGACGGGACGCCAGCTACGAACTAGAAACCGTTACCAGCGGCCGAGCGCAGCCTGGGCTGCCAGGGAGCTCAGCGCGACGGCCGCCCAGCAGGCAAGGCCGAGGGCCAGCGGCCGCCAGCCTGCCGCAACGAAAGCCCTGGGCTTCGTCCCCAGGCCTATCGCGGACATGGCAACGACGATGAACAGCTTGCCAGACGTTACTAATATTTTACTCGCCACCTGCGGCACGAAACCTGTGCTTGCGAGTATTGAAGCCGCTATGAACCAGAGCACGAACCACGGGAACGTGGAGCGCACGGATGCGGCAGCCGTCGAAGGGGCTGCTGCTCTCGTGGAAGTTCCGGCAGGAACCGTTCCGGCATCGTGGGCCACACGGGCACGGGCCCTGGCGGTACGTGCCACCAGCACCAGCACGATCGGCACGATGAGCAGCGTGCGCGTCAGCTTGACGACGGTGGCCGTGTCCAGCGCGGCCTGGCTAAAGGCCAGCCCCGCGGCGACGACCGACGAGGTGTCGTTGACGGCGGTGCCTGCCCAGACGCCAAAACCGGAATCGCTCATCCCGAGCAGGCGGCCCGCTGCAGGAAAGATCAGCACAGCCGCGATGTTGAACACGAAGATCGTCGATATGGCGTAGGCCGTCTCGTCATCGTCGGCTTCCATGGCCGGAGCCGCAGCCGCGATCGCCGATGCGCCGCAGATGGCCGTACCGATGGCTATGAGCGACGGCGCCTTGCCGCCGATGCGCAGCAAGCGCGAAACGAGCCAGGCCGTGCCGAACGCCGCGCTCACCGTCACCGCCATGACGACCAGCGACCCGCCGCCGATGCGCAGCGCGGTCATGAAATTCATGCCGAAACCGAGCAGCACAACGGCCAACTGCAGCACCTTCTTGGAGCTGAACTTCAGGCCGCGGTCGAATCCGGCGCGGCGCGGAACCAGCCCGACCAGCACCCCGAGGGCCAGCGCGAACACCGGTCCGCCGATTAGCGGTACCGCGCGGCCTGCGAAGTACGCGGGTATGGCCACCGCGACGGCAAGGACTAGCCCGGGAAAAACCTGCATGGAACCTCCAGAATTGAAATGCATCGTACAACAAAAGCTGCATGATGGACTGCCCCCGCTAGCCCCTCGCCCGTTCCTCTGCTAGTATCCGCGCATGAGCGACCATTCGGTATACCAGTCACCCTTCAGTTGGCGTTACGGAAGCGCAGTCATGCGCGCGGCATGGAGCGACGAGGCCAAGCGACGGCTGTGGCGGTCCATATGGGTCAGCCTCGCGCGCGTGGAGTCGGAATTCGGCATCGTCACCAAGGCCCAGGTCGACGAACTGGCCGCCCACGCAGGCGAGCTGGACATCGCCCGCGCCCTCGAGATAGAGGCGGAGATCAGGCACGACCTCATGGCAGAGGTCAAGACCTTTGCCGAAAAGTGCCCCACCGCCGGCGGTGTCATCCACCTGGGAGCCACCAGCATGGACATCGAGGACAATGCCGACGCCCTGCGCATCCGGGGCGCGCTCGACCTGGTGATCGAGTCGCTCGACAGACTCCTGGCGGTATTCGCTGAAAAAATAGACGCGTATGCCGACCTGCCCGTCATGGCCTTTACGCACATCCAGCCCGCCGAGCCTACGAGCCTGGGATACCGCATGGCCATGTGGGCCCAGGACCTGCTGGACGACCGCGAACGCCTCGCGCGTGAACGCGACGCTGTCCGCGGCAAGGGTTTCAAGGGCGCCGTCGGCACCGCTGCCTCGTACGCCGAACTGGTCGGAGAGGCGAACGTCGACCGCTTTGAGGCGCGCCTGTCGGAAGAGCTCGGCATCGATTTTTATCCCATAGCGACGCAGACCTACACCCGCAAGCAGGACTACTCTGTCGTGTCTGCCCTCGCGGGACTCGGCGCGTCGCTGCACAAGTTCGCGCTGGACCTGCGCATCCTGCAGTCGCCCCCGATAGGAGAACTTTCGGAGCCGTTCGGGTCGAAACAGGTGGGCTCGTCGGCCATGCCGTTCAAGCGCAATCCCATCAATGCCGAAAAAATCGATTCCCTGTCGCGCGCCCTGTCGGTGATGCCGCAGGTCGCCTGGCAGAATGCCGCCCAGTCGATACTCGAGCGCACGCTCGATGACTCCGCCAACCGCCGAACCCTGTTGCCCGAGGCCTTCCTCACCTGCGATGAAATACTGGCAACAGCGACGAAGATACTGGGCGGACTCGTGGTCAACGAGCAAGCCATAGCACGCACCATGGCCGCGTACGGCCCGTTCGCCAACACCGAGCGCGTACTCATGGCCATGGGCAAGGCCGGCGCAGACCGGCAGGAAACCCACGAACGCCTCCGCGGACACGCGCTGGCCGCCTGGGCGGACCTACGCTCCGCAGGCTCCGCTGGTGTCAATTCACTCGCGGCGCGCATATCGACCGACAGCTTCTTTGCCGACATGCTGGGAGCACAGGCGCTGGTCGCGCTGATGTCCGACGCCGACTACACCGGCACGGCTCCCAGGCGCGCACGGGAACTGGCGGCGAGGATCAGGGCGCATTGCGGGGGACACTGATGCTTTTCGGTTCCTACGGAAGCAAAACACATTAAAACTTGACAAGACAAGAGGTGTATCGATGAACACGGTAACTGTTTCCAGTAAATTCCAGGTTGTCATACCAAAAGAAATCAGAGACGATATTGGCCTCAAGGTTGGAACTATGATGGAAGTCATAACATATGGTACTCGAATAGAGTTTATTCCAATTCAACCAATGAAAAATTTAAAGGGACTCTTCAAGGATTTAAATACTGATATTGATCGAGAAGAAGACCGTCTATGAATATTGTAGACTCTTCTTGCTGGCTGGAATATTTGGCAGATTCAAAAGTTGGCAATATGGTTTCTGGTGCCATTGAAGATTTAAACTCCTTATTAGTACCATCGATCACGTTATACGAAGTATTCAAGAAATTGCTCATTGAAAAGGATGAAGATAGTGCGTTATTGGCCGTCGCACACATGAAACAAGGCATAGTCATTAACCTCGACCCCGATTTATCAATATTTTCTGCAAAAATCGGGAAGGATCATAAACTACCACTGGCTGACAGTGTCATATATGCTACGGCAAAAAAATATAACTGCGTTTTGTGGACGCAAGACAAACATTTCAAGGATTTAGATAACATTCGCTATTTTGAAAAAGAAAAGAAAATTAAGAATAAATCGTAGAACAATAGCTTCAATCTGAGTTAGAGGTTTCTCACGCACGATGATTTCACCTCGCAGGCATGCTACGTTTGGGATATTGTACGCCATTTCTGCTCCCCAGACCTGCCAGCCACTGCGCCACATCGCATACCTGCACCTGGCCCTTGTCGCGAGGCAGGCGCAGGTCACGTACCAGTTGCACCCCGGCATGGCCATACTTTTCACAGAAGTACCACAGGTTGGGATCGATGTCGTCATGCCCCTGCTTCACTTCAATGAGTTGTTCGACTTTATGATCCCGCACCACGCAAAAGTCCACCTCGCGGCCATCCTTGGTGCGCAGATAACGCAACTCCGAGGGTACACCGGTCCTGTCCGTATCAGCCCAGACCTGAGCCAACAACGAAACGGCCACCTGGTTTTCCAGCCGGGCTGGAGCGCCTGAGTCGACCAGACCGGTATCAAAGAAGTACAGTTTGGGCTCCTTGAGCAGACTCCGTCCAATGTTCGCGGACCAGGGCAGAACGCGGAACACAATGTACAGGGCTTCAAGAATCTCAACATATTTGAGGACGGTAGTGGGAGACACCTGCAGATCCCCGGCCAGGGAGGTGAACGACAACGGCGAGCCAACCCTGGTCCGCAACAACTCAAAGAGCGTCTTCATTGTCCGCAGGTCATGTATCCGCTCGAAGTCCAGGATGTCGTTCTGTATAAGGGATTCCGCGTACTGCATACGCCAGCGCAAGGCGCGGGTATCTGATGCCGCCAGATACGGCTCAGGAAAACCGCCACGCTCCAGCAATCGGTCAAGGCAGGAGCGCGCATCGAAGTCCGCACTGCCGGCACGAAGCTCCGCCGAAGCCAGGGGCGGCA
>JAIFMD010000156.1 GCA_020048755.1 Spirochaetota bacterium | reverse complement strand
GCCACTCGCTTCGGGGGTGTAGCTCAGTTGGTAGAGCGCTTGAATGGCATTCAAGAGGTCAGGGGTTCAATTCCCCTCACCTCCACTTAGCGTAGAAAAAAGGTCGCCTACTGGCGGCCTTTTTTAATTATTATCGAAGAGGTGAGGGGAATTGTATCGCAGTTCGCCGAAGGCGAACACGTTCAATAAATTTCCTTGCGATGCTCCGCTACTGCGGAGTACGGCAGGCAGCGCCGTTCCGCATGTCGCTTTAGCGACAACTAGATATAATTCCTTACAGGACCGCGTGTATTCACGCGGTGCGATAGCGAGGAAGAGGCGCCATGGACGACGGCGCACTTTCAGTGCGCAACCCCAACACCATTCCCTATGCTCGAACGAGCGAAGCTCGTATGGCGCCGAAAGCTGCCTGCCGCGGCCCGGAGCGAGAAAACAGGATGTTTTCGAGCAAAGGGCAATTCCCTCGCCAGTACCCTGGCGAGTTGCAACCAGGCCCTCTGAAATGCCTGCCCTTTAGGCGGCCTTTTATTCATTTTCAGGGTATACTCCAAACGCATGGTACAATGTACCTGGAGGTTCTTTGCGTGTCTGATGACTATAGGACTATCCTGCGCCTCATAGATTCGCGCTTGCCCCTTCCTCTGGTCTACGCCGGGTGCAACCGGGTACTGGCGTCACGAATGCCTGCCGACAACATGTACATCAGTATTCTGGAAGCGGATGGGTTGCGTTTCCCCTATTATATCGACGATGTACAGCAAGAAAACACGCTTGAAGTCTATCCAAAAGAGGGATGGACCGGTTATGTCATCGACACCAGGCGCAGATATTGGCTGGCAAAAGATCCGTCTCCTCCCAGGGAATCAAGCCCGATCGGCCCAGTGCCCGAGGATTGGCTTGGAGTGCCTGTTCTAGGCAGGGATGGAGAACCCCTTGGCGTCATTGCAGTCCAGACCTATATACCTGGCTCACGCTATACGGAAACGGATCTCGAGTTTGTTGAATTCACCGCAGACGCGCTTTCGCTGGCCTTGCAGCTAGCCTACCAGGACCGCGAAATAGCGATACGCCGCATAGCTGCATTGGTTGACGAGACCGTTGACATCGATGACCTGTATCCCAGAATTCATGAAATCATGCAGAACGTCATTCCTGCGGCACGCAAGAACATCATTATTGCCAGAGTGGATGAGGCCGCTGGCGTGTTCCGCCCCGTATACTGGCATGATGAGCGGGACGATTATGATGTCATGCATTGGCCGCTCAATGTCGGTTTCAGCGGGTACATCTACAAAGTTGTAGGATCTTCATACATCTATGAGGATGGCAAGACCGCCATACCGCCTGAAGTGATTCCAATAGGATATCCACCCCGATACTGGCTAGGGACGCCGCTGTACAGTCGCGACCGCATCATAGGTGTCGTCGTCATCCAGAGCTATGATTCATCCGAGGTAATCACCAAGGAAGACGAGTACGCGCTCAAGGGAATTTGCCCGCACATCGCGACGGCGATCAGTCAGACTGAAGTTTTCAGCAAGCTGCGGCGGACCTGAACACCGTACCCTGAAACTTGTCTCGCGGCCAACGATGGGGTACACTGCTACCGTGGTTGCGGGAAACAGCCTTTGGGACGGTACGGTATGTCCGATGAATTCGATCCTGAGATTGCGGCACTTTTAGGCGTTGGAATCGAAGAATACTCGCCCAAAACCACCCCGGCCAAGGACAGGGGCGGCCCCAGCTTCGAGGCCCTGTTCGGAGGCATGAGCGCATCAGGCGATCTTGAAGCCAAGGGTGAATTCGACGTCGACCTGTCAAAGAAAAGCTACACTCCCGTAGCGAGTTTTGAATCGGAACCCCCCAGTACTTTTTTTGACGATCCCCAGTATTATCAGAAAGCCTTGGCCGGTGAAGGTGAGAGTTCACAGCGCTTCCACGAGCTTCTGAAAAAGTACCTGCAGGCAACTGATCCAAAAGACCGGGGCATGTACCGTCAGCAGGTCATCACGGCGTACTGGAATATGGTCGCGCATATGGTCCCGCGGGTCGTGTCCAACAATCCCATGATGCCAAAACAGCTCATGGTACGCTTCGGCCTTTCATTGCCCACGATGCTTACCGCGGAACAACGGTCGTTGTTTGCCAGGGTCATCTACAAAAAGGTCAATCCGGAGCCCGTGTATTACCTCGATGAGTGGCTCAAGGCCGTAGCCATGGGCCAGATCAACCCCAGCAGCACCGACGAGGTCAATGCGGCCAGGAGCGACGAGCGTACCCGCATCAACACCCTGCTTCAGAAGGCTATGGGCAAGCGCGATACCGCGGAGGCCCTGCTCAAGGCCAAGTCAGAAGAGCGAAAGAACCTTGAAGGCATGCTTCGCGACAGGATTGATCTCATCTGCGAGCACGGCGGACTTCCGGGCTTCTACCAGATTCCCGCGCCGTATATCGAGAGCCAGAAGAAAACCATAGCCGAGCTCTCGGAGATACTGAGGCGTCTTCTGGCTGCTGACAAGGAGCTCGTCTCGAGCGTCGAGTCATTTGAAGACGCCACCAAGGATGTCCAGACGGTCAAGGAAAAGGTGGGATCCCTCGGCGAGGACAGCAAGGCCAACCTGCAGGCGCTCAACCAGGAATTCGAGACCGCCAGGCAGATGCTCAAGATGTGTACTGGCCGCCAGGGCAATCATTTTCCGCTCCTTACCAAGGAATACTTCCACCTGAACCTTCGAGAGATGGGCACGCGGGAGAATGTCATAGATGCACTCACGTGGCTGGAGAGCATAGACAGCCAGGCATATTGCAGGCCGTACAAGAGCACCCTCAACCGGATAGAGCCGTTCGTCATATTGCTGCCGAGCTACGGTGACATGGGCGTCTGCTGGGAGCCGTTCGACCGGTACAACCGGCACACGAGCCGTTCACGCATCGCCATTCCGATGTATCCAAAGAACCTCAAGACTGCCGTGGCTACTGCTGTCGCCGACATGCGCTGGCAGGCCGCCAAGGAGAAGGCGTCGTATTACTGGATGGAAGAAGGGCTGACCGGCCAGTACTACCAGTGGTTCGTCAAGCAGAAGCTCAAGGGCGACGTCAAGGAATTCTTCATCCAGGATTACATCACCTGGCTGACCAAGGAAAGCGATGGCATACAGAAGCTGGACAAGGAAATCCGCGGCATCTTCTGGCGCCTCATGCCCTTTGCCCAGAGCGTCAAGGACAGGTTGCGGGACAGGAGCTTCGTCTATCAGGAACTGTACCAACGCGATGTGAACAAGTCGCTCTCCGACGGTTACTGAGCGTCACTGAACGTTACTGTTTGTCCACCCGCTCCTGTTTGCCCCCGGCCAGGCTGGCGAGGTAGACACCGCCAATGGCGATGCCGCCGCCCGCTAACTGGAGCGGGCTGAGACGTTCCCCGAAGATGAGGAAGGCTGCTACGACCGAGACAACCGGTATCAGGTTGATGAAGACACTGGAGACGCCGGCCCCGAGTACCTTGAGGCTGATGATGTAGAACAGGTAGCCCAGCGCGGAACAGAACACACCGAGGTACAGCACGTTGGCTATGATGCCCGGTGTCACCGCTGACCATTCGACGTGTTCAAAGAGCGCAAAGGGTACGAAACCGGCAGCGCCGAACAGAGT
Organism: Spirochaetota bacterium; assembly: GCA_020048755.1. Classification (GTDB taxonomy): domain Bacteria; phylum Spirochaetota; class Spirochaetia; order Treponematales; family UBA12059; genus SZUA-370. The sequence goes on along the minus strand of JAIFMD010000156.1, from coordinate 2,092 downwards.
CTGCCAAAGTGTAACTTCAAGGCTGTCGTACTTGCTCAGGAGCGGCTTGGTCATGAAGGCGTACACCACCCAGGAGAGCGCCGCAAACCCCATGTACAGGTAACCCAGCGGTGCCAGACTCAGCCGCAGCGATTCCACGACGATCAGTGTGACGCCGACCGCCGAGAGGCCGGCTCCCGCGTACTGTGCGGCCGAAAGCCTCGTGTGCGCAAACAGGCGTTCCGAGAGCATCGTCAGCACCGGTATGGTGCCAACGATGATTGAAGCCTCGGAAGCCGACAGGAGGAGCACTCCATTGTTTTCGCCCAGAAAGTATAGCGTATAGCCGACGAGGGCAGATCCAGCCATCAGCGGCGCGTCCCGGAGCGCAAGCCTGGGGTGTTTGCGCAGCACTGCGAACAGCACCACGAGCACGATGCTCGCCACGATGAAGCGGGACAGGCCCAGGCTCATGGGCGGTATCACGACGACGGCGGCCTTGATGCTGAGGAACGACATGCCCCAGATGAAGGCGGTAGCTGTTGCGAGTACTATTGCGGTGTTTTTTGTCGTGGCCATGTGTGTGTCGTCCGCCTAGCGAGGAATGGACGAGTCTCCCTTCCAGGCTGTTAAAGCGGCTCCCAGGCCGCCCATAGATGAGAACGGATCATCGAGCGTGGCGTAGTCTCCGGCGAGGAACGACCTGGCGGCGGAACCCAGTGCTTCCCTGCCGTAGCGTTCCAGCATCCACGCGGCAAATGCATTGCAGGCGGCATAGAAATCAGCTGATTTCTGCGGCAGATCGTAGGTAGCCATGATCACTTCTGCCTGACGTTCCAGCACATCGGAATCCTGCGCGGCGTAACGGTTCCGCGTTGCGGCCGGGAACGAAGCCCAAGCGGCCTCGAGGCTGCCCTTCGTGGCTGTCTGCTCCAGCAGGTCGCTCGCCAGGAGGGCAAACGTCTCGTCGACGAACCTGAACGCAAACCGCAGGTCGGGATCGTAGCCCTGGTCGAGCCTGAAGGCTGCCGCTATTGCTGCGGGAGCATTGGCGGCGGCTATGGCATGGGTGTAGGCATGCAGGACCGAGGCGCGCCAGTGCTGGTCTATGTTGATGAAGACGTACGAACCATCCTGGGCCGCGACAGACCTGGTGACCAGTTCGTTGGCGTAGAAATTGGCGCTGATGGACCTGAACAGCACGAAGTCCGACGAGGGCCGTCCCCGCAACCGTTTCTTGACCAGCGGATCATTGGCGCTGATGACGCCGTAGTGGCGGTCTGCCGCGAAATAGGCTATGGGGCCACGGACAGGTTCAGCCGAAAGCAGTTCGGTATCCACGAGAAAGCCCGTTGTCGCCTTGCCAAGGCCGGCGGCAAACTCTTCACGCAGTACCCTGGGCACGTATTTGTCTATGAAAACCGGCGTTTCTCCGAAGGTTGCCTCGACGAACCGGCTCTGGACCGGGGCCGACGTCAGTACCAGTATCGCAACCAACATGAACAGGCCCGCTGCGATGATCAAAGTCTTTTTTACGGTTTCCCGTGTCCTGGCACTCATACCTGTCCTTATATATCCATAGTAGTGCCTAGCCGACGCGCAGGGCAAGGGCTGGCACCGGTTCCGGATTTGACCATTCAGGCTATTAGTCGCATAATGGTTGCCCGTCCTGCACCATGCTCGACAGCATGGCAAGGGCGAAAAAAGGAGATTACCGTGAGTGATGCAAAGAAACGACTGGCGGCGCTGGGCGTCGCCGTTCCGGAAGTATACCTGCCTTCCGCCGGAACCGATTATGCGAAGTGGGCAGTGGTTGCGTGCGACCAGTACTCCAGCGAGCGCGAATACTGGGAAGATGTTGCAGCTGCGGTGGGCAAAGCCCCCAGCACGCTGAACCTTATCTTTCCCGAATGCTACCTTGAAGATGACGACAAGGCCCAGCGCGTCGAACGCATCCGTTCCGCCATGCGCGCGTACCTCGATGCCGGCCACCTGGCAAAGCGCGAGAGCGGCTTCGTGCTCGTCGAGCGCACCACTCCCTTCGAGAAGCATGCCCGCAAGGGTCTGATGATGGCTGTGGATCTCGAAGCGTACCAGTACGGCAAGGGCGTCA
>JAIFMD010000039.1 GCA_020048755.1 Spirochaetota bacterium | reverse complement strand
TTCCTGAAACCGTACAGCACATCATCATCTATGGTTGAATAGCCCGAGCCTGATTCTATGTGCACTGCTTCAAGCGTTGGCTTTCCGTCGGTGCCGGGAGCAGAGACCTTGAACAGGACAGTTACGGGCCGGAGGTGTTTGTCGTTCTTGTACTCGGCGTTTTTGACGTCATAGCCGGCGTCCTCCAACATTATCCACAAGGTAGCCCGGGATTCATAATCTGGTTGCCGGAATCCCTTGAGTTGCCACAGGCCACCCGCTTGCTTGTACCAGGTGGTAAAAACCTTCTTGCGTGACTCGGCCGTGCCAGGCAGTCCTGGCTGGTCGGGAATGGCGTCATGGAGGGTTGCTGGAAGTTCGTTGGGAACCTGCATGAAGAGCCAGATGGGGACGTAGAGGCTCCGCCCCACGACTCCGGAGCCAGAAAGGAAGGTCATGTCGTAGGAATTGCCGCTCTCGGAGCCCCTGAGCACGACCGGTACCGGTGCGGGCGGAGTGACGGGCTGTGGTACTGGTGCCGTGACGGCTGGAGTCGGCTTTGGAACCGTGGGACTCGCGGGTTTTACCGGTACAAGGGCAGGCGCTGTCGTATTCACGGGCGCCGGGGCAGGGACGCTTTCAGGCGCTTCTAGCACCGTGGCCGGTGCCGGCGCTGGCTGAACCGGTGCCGGTTCCATGCTGGGTTTGGGCACATCCATACCGTCTGGCGAGCCCAGCCTGACGACGATGGGCCCGGAAAAATCAGCCAGCTCCTCGACGGCAAACAGGGAGAGCAGCGCGGCGACGGCGAAGGCCAGCACATAGACGCCAAGCGCGGAGGACCAGGCTATGGCTGCCCGCTTCCGCTGCCGGGCGTGCAGCCAGTCATCGCGTACCACTGTCATGGAGCTACCTTGCCGGGAGATCTGGTCGAGAGGCCCACCGAGTCGATGCCGTTCATACGGAGGGCGTCCAGCAGTGTTACGACGAGCTGGTAGGGGGCCTCGGCACCGGCTTCAAGGACAGCCTGAACATCGGCAGCGGTCCGGCCTTCGAGCTCGGCCTTTACGACGGTTTCGGCACCGGCTGCTGTTGTCCGGATCTTGTTGACGTAGACTTCGTCCTCGGACACGGCCACGATGCTCATCTCGGTTATCGTTATCGTGGTTGCCGTACCGGAATCAGGCAGCATCAGTTCTATGCCCGGGGCCGTCTTGAAGGTGCTTGAAATCATGAAGAAGATGACCAGCTGGAAAACGATGTCGATCAGCGGTGTGAGGTCTACGTTGATCTGTGGTTTCAGCCTGCGTTCTATCGTCATGCGCCGGCTCCCTGGCTGGCTCCATCCCTGGAGGTCGCGGGAGCCGCTGTGGATTCTGCGGCCGCCACGCGGCGCTTGCCGGAATTGATCATCATGATGAGGGCCGTTACCTGGTTTTCCATCTTGAGGAGTATCAGGTTGACCTTGGTAACGAGCAGGTTGTAGAAGATTACCGCAGGCACCGCGACGACGATGCCGCCCACGGTGGTGATGAGGGCCTCGGAGATGCCCATCGCCAGGATGGATGGATCGGCTACGGCGCCGAACCTGCCCAGCACACCGAAGGCCTTCATGGTGCCGGTTACGGTGCCAAGGAGGCCAAGGAGTGGTGCGATGTGCGCTATGGTGCCCAGCGTCGAGACGTTCCGCTCGAGACGCGGCACTTCCTGGGCCGCAGCGTCCTTGAGGATTTCCTTCTGTGCGGACTCAGGGTAGGCCCGGTATTCGATGCCGACCTTGATGAGGGCAGACAACGGCGACTCGTTGTTGTCGCAGATTGAAAGTGCTTCTTCAAAATGGCCCTTTTCAACGGACGCCTTGACCCGCTGGAACAGCTTTTCCTCGTCTGTCCTGATGCTCCGGAAATACAGCACGCGTTCGACGATGATGGCGATGCCAACCACCGAAAGCGCCATGATGACCCAAAGAACCAGACCGCCCTTGACTATGAAATCGAGCATGCAAGCCTCCGTTACCCAGATATTCGCAGTAGTTCATGACGTAGAACAACGTCACTCATGATTAAGATACTATCGTGAATAACATGATCCGTGAAGGTTCAAGGTAAAAAAATGCAGGAAATCATATAAAAAAGCCAGAACGATGACGGACCCGCATCGTTCTGGCTGTACCTGGCCTTGTTGCCCTGTCAGACAGTCGGTATCGAGTTTTTATGTGAACGGGCAAGCGCTGCCACATCCAGGATCAAAGCGATGCCTCCATCCGCCAGGATGGCTGCCCCGGATATTCCGGTGGCAAAACGGGCAATCTCGCCTACAGGCTTGATTACCGTCTGGTACCCGCCTATGACCTGGTCAAAGCCCAATGCCAGCTTGGAATCAAAAATGCTGACTATGACGACTTCCTCCCGTACCGGTGCTTCCTCGTCCTGGCCGAACAGGTCCCGCGACGAAACATAGGGTATGAAATCCTTGCCCCTGACGATGAGCCGTTCCGGTTCTAGCGGGCGTTCCCGCTCAAAGCACGAATCTACGGACGAGAGGGGAATAACATACATGCGGACACCTGAACGCACGAGGAAACCATCGATGATGGCCAGCGTCAACGGGATGTCCAGGTTGAATTCGGTGCCCTTGCCCTTCTGGGAATGTACGGTCAGGATGCCGCCGAGCTGGTCTATGGCGGTCTTGACGACATCGAGGCCGACTCCCCGGCCCGAGACGCTGGAGACTGCATCCGCGGTGGAAAAGCCAGGCTTGAATATCAGCTGGTCGATTTCCTCATCCGCAAGGCGCAGATCGGGGGCGATGAGGCCGCGGTCAATGGCCTTGGCCAGGATCTTCTCCCGGTCTAGTCCATCGCCGTCATCGGACACGCTGATGCGGACGAACGCACCGGCGTGCTGGGCTTTCATGGTGATCGTCCCGGCTGGCGGTTTACCCATGCGGATGCGGTCTGCTGTCTGTTCCAGCCCATGGTCGGCGGCATTCCGCACAAGGTGGACCAGCGGATCATTGAGCACGTCTATGACTGACTTGTCTATCTCGGTATCGCCGCCTTCCAGCCGCAGTTCCAGCTCCTTGTTCAGGTTCTTTGACAGATCCCTGGCCAGGCGCTTGAATTTGGCAAAAAGTGAATCTACCGGGACCAGGCGCAGCTCCATCGATGTGGCCCTGAGCTCTCCAGCCAGCCGCTTTACATAATCGCTGATGCCGTGCAGGTGGCGGTCTCCGGAATCCTTTACCGTCTGCGACAGTTGCGCCTGCACCGTAACGAGCTCTCCTACGAGGTTGAGGAGGCCGTCCAGCTTGTCGGAACGTATGCGGATGGTCTTGCGGTCACTTTCTTCCCTGGCCGCCTGCACGATATTGCGGGCATGCTGCTGCTCGAACAGCGCGTCATCAACGACGGCCTTTGGTGTGCCAAGATCCTTGACCAGGATATCGCCTATCGTGCGCTGCCGGGACAGGGCCGCGTCTATGTCCTTCTCTGGCAGACTGCGGGCAGCGAGTATCTCGCCCAGCTTGCGGACCTCGTTGCCGTCGATGACGTCATCCTGATCGGCTTCCTCGACCACGATGGAGGAACTGCCTTCTTCGAAGATGAATACGTCAGCTATGGCGCTCTTCGGTACCGAGGTCGTCAGCAGGACCGTCCATGAAAGGTAGCAGGTTTCAGGGTCGAGGGCCGAGAGTGGAGGTATGCCGACCGCATCGCAACGGATGCTTGCCTCGCCGAGTTCCTTCAGTTCCCGTATCAACGATTCGGGTTTTACGCCCCTGTGGTAGGCATCCGCGGAGGGTTTGTACCGTATCCTGAACGTCTTTAATGCGCTGGAATTGAAATCAATTATTTTTTTTGGCGCGGTAACGGGGGGGGGGACTTCATGAACCTCCGTCACCTTTCCCGATATGGCGGCCAGCGTCGCTATCAGGTCTTCACGTTCCTCGGTGGAGGCTGAATCCGGCGTATCGAGCAGGGCACGGATGTGGTCGCGTGAACGCAGGACTGCATCCGACAGTTCCGGTGTGGCAGGCAGTGACAGACTCCTGAAATGATCGAGGGCTGCCTCGACCTCGTGGGCAAAGGCACCTACCGCTTCAAAGCCGAACATGGATGCGGAGCCCTTGATGGAGTGGAGCGCCCTGAAGGCAGCGTTCATGGCCTCGATGTCGGATGGGTTCCGTTCAAGGTTGAGCAAATGATCCTCAAGACCGTCGAGCAACTCGTGGGCCTCGTCCAGGAACGTCTCGATGAGCTTATCGTTCATGGTGGAGCTCCATGTTCGAGCCGTCCAACGAATCGCAACAGCACATACCGGGGAGTGAGCGGGAACCCGCGCCATCCCTGATCGCTGCAGTACAACCCTTGGTGGCCGCTTCGTGTCCGAAAGCAATGATCAACTGAGCGAGCGATGAGTCGACCCGCTTTGCCTTGCTGATGTCGAAGCGTATGGTCGATCCAGGCTTTGCTTTTTGCAGGCTGGCCATGAGCTCTGCCTTGATGCCCGCAACCGCGGCAATACCCGAGTCTTCTGGCGCCATCACGGTGATTTCAAGCACGTCGACCTCCTTCGCTTCCGCTGAACAGGGATTCCCTGGACGCGAGCTCTTTCAGGTTTATGATCGAATGCCTCGTTTCACTGACGAAGCAGAAACCATCAAAGAAACGCGAGGCATTCTCGGGCAGGAAATCAGGTACGGCAGATATTTCGGCGTCCTCGAGGTTGACTACCTTGCCAATCCTGTCGGCCTGCAGTCCTATGAACGGGAGCAGTGTTCCGTTTTCAACTTCAAAGATGACAATGCCGCCCTCTTCGTCTTCTGCTTCCATTGATACCACGGCGGTACCCGGGTTTCTGATCTCGTCTACCTTCGTCTGCCGCAGTGTTTCACGTGGATCGAAGACCGGGACGACGTTGCCCCTGACGTTCGTCAGGCCCGTAACGATGGTAGATCCGTGTGGCAACGGTGTAATCATCTGAGGATCGAGTACCGAATTGACGTACTCCACGGCAACTCCGTACCGCCTCTGGTCCAGTTCAAACGTCAGATACTGGCGCATGGTGCATCCTCCCTCATGATACGGTGCGGTCGTCGGCGAGCTTGAAAAAAGCTATCGCGTCTTTCAATATCAAAGCCTGGGCCGCGAGGTCTTCAGTCGTCTCAGCCACCATGGTGGCCTGGCTGGAAATCTCCTCGCTGGTGGCACTGAATTCCTCCGACATCGACGCGTTGTGTTGTATGACGGTATCCAGCTGGGCTATGGCCTGGTTTATCTGCTGGGTGCCCGTGTCCTGCTCCCGGCTGGCAATGCTTATTTCCTGCACGAGTTCGGCAGTCTTCTGGATGTCCGGAACCATACTCTGGAGCAGGGCTCCCGCCTTCTCCGCCACATCGACGCTGCGCTTGGATAACGTTGATATTTCTCCGGCGGCCAGCTTGCTGCGTTCTGCCAGCTTTCCTACTTCGCTTGCAACGACTGCGAAACCCTTGCCATGTTCACCTGCCCGGGCTGCTTCTATGCTGGCGTTCAGGGAGAGCATATTGGTGGAGCGCGCGATTTCCTCGATTATAGCTGTTTTTTCAACGATCTGGCGCATGGCGATGACGGTCTCGGCTACCGCTTCAGCCCCCTGCTTTGCGTCGCTCGCCGCCTTGGCCGAGATCTGTTCGGTCTGCGCCGAGTTGTCGGCGTTCTGCTTTATGTTTGCGCCCATCTGCTCGATGCTCGCCGAGACTTCCTCGGCGCTCGCAGCCTGCTCCGTAGCACCCTGGGACAGCTGCTGGCTTGAAGTTGAAATTCCTTCTATGCCGATGGCCATCTGGCGTATGGTGTCAGACAATTCCCTTGAGCCTGAAGAAACCGAATCGCTTGTCTTCTGCGCAACGGCAAGGACGTCTGAAAGTTTGGCTACCGTACCTGCCAGAGCCCGGGCCAGTTCGCCGGTCTCGTCCTTCGTGCGGGTCCAGCGATCAGCTACGTGTATCGATATGTTTCCCGCGGCGATGGCATCGGAAATCAGTACACATTCATGCAGCGGCTTCGTGATGCTCCGGGTAAGGATTACTGAAACCGTTACCGTCAGTGCGACCGTAAGCCCGGCGAGGATGAGCATGTTGATTATTGCAACCGACGTGAACTTTACGGTTGAAACCTTGAGCGCTTCTGCATTGTTCATGACGAGTTCTTCAAGCTTGTTTATCTTTTCGCGCATCGCATCGAAGGCCTGGCTGGACGCGCCAAGAGACAGTTCTGCCGCTCTTCTGGATGCACCGGGCGCATCGTCCTGGGAGCTTGCCATGACGCGCCTTGAAAGCTCGAGCCATTGCGTGTGGCTGTCGAGGTACTCGGCATAGAGTTGCTTTTCCTCTTCGGTTTTCGCGAGCGCTGCATATCCGGCCATACGGCGGATTGCCTGATCGAGGTTCTCCTGCCAGGCGTCACCCCAGCGTTTGTCCTGTCCGCCTGTCGATGCGACCAGCAACTGAGTCCGTTCCGCCTCTATGAGCTGGTAGTAATCGCGGTCCGCCTGTTCCAGAAAGTCGATTGAAGGCAGAAATTCCTGTACCACGACCAGAAGGTTTCCTGCCGTTGATCGCAGGAGCGTTATGCTGAAGAAGGTGATGCCGAGCAGAAGGATTACTATCCCGGAGAAACCTAACGTCAATCGTGTCCTGATCCTCATGGTTCCACCCTTTCCTGTCCACCGCGGGGCCGGGCCTCCAGAAGTGCCGGCAGTTCCTGCCTCCTGCCCTGTCCTGTCAGCCTGAAGAACGACACGGCGTCCTTGAGCCTTCCGGCCTGGGCCGCAAGTTCCTCGGTAGTTCCGGCTACCATTGTAGCCTGGCTGGCTATCTCCTCGCTGGTCGCACTGAATTCCTCTGACAGCGAGGCGTTCTGCTGTATCACGGCATCGAGCTGGGCAATGGCCTTGTTGATCTGCTGGGTACCCGTATCCTGTTCGCGGCTGGCAACGCTTATTTCCTGCACGAGTTCAGCCGTCTTCTGGATATCTGGCACCATGCTCTGGAGCATCGTGCCGGCTCGCTCCGCCACATCGACGCTGCGCTTTGATAGCGTTGATATTTCTCCCGCTGCGAGTTTTGATCGCTCTGCCAGCTTGCCGACCTCGCTGGCCACGACCGCGAAGCCCTTGCCGTGCTCGCCGGCACGCGCAGCCTCTATGCTGGCATTCAGCGAGAGCATGTTGGTCGATCGGGCTATTTCTTCTATGATTGCTGTTTTTTCTACGATCTGGCGCATCGCTATGACCGTTTCCGCCACGGCAGCTGCGCCTTGTCTGGCATCGCCGGCAGCCTTGGCGGAAATGCGTTCTGTCTGCGTGGAGTTGTCGGCGTTCTGCTTGATGTTGGCGCCCATCTGCTCCACGCTTGCCGATACCTCTTCTGCGCTCGCGGCTTGCTCGGTAGCGCCTTGCGAGAGTTGCTGGCTGGAATCCGCTATGCCTGCGATGCCGTCAGCCATCTGTCTGGCCGCTGTCGATACTTCAGCCGCACTGGTGGAGACGCTTTCGCTGAACTCCTGCACCTCGCTGACAACTTCGCCAAGCCGTTTCAGCGTGGTCTGCATCGATTGTGACAGGAGACCGATCTCGTCCTTGCGGGCAATGAGCCCTTCCGGTACCCGCATCATCAGGTCGCCAAGGGCAAGCTGTGATGCCACACCGGAAATGGCCATGATGGGCTTGCTTATGGATCTGGCGATAAATATCGACGCGATCACCGACGCGATGACGGCCAGAACCGCAACGGCCAGGGCCAGGTACACGAGGGCCAGCACCGGCTCCAGAACCGTGCTCAGGGGAATTACAAATCCCATGCTCCAGGGTTTTGGAACACCGGTGAACCGCACAGGCAGGTTGATTACGTAGAAGTCATGGCCTTGTTCATTGTATGAACCAGTCCAGGTGGCCCCCGAGCCTAACTTTTCCAGGATGCTGGCCTGATCTTCAGGTGCAGCGTTTTCCGTAATGTTCTTGCCTACCATCGCGGCATCAGGGTGTGCGGTTATGCTGCCATCGGTCGACAGCAGGTATGCATACCCCGTTCCGTAGGGTTTTACTGCCGCATTGATGTCCCTGATGGCGTCCATGGCAAAATCGACGCCGGCGACACCGATCACTTTGCCGTTGTAAAAAATCGGAGTGCAGACCGATACCGCGAGCGTCATCTTGCCGGCGATCAGGTATTCCACTGGTTTGACTATGTATGGCTTGCCGGTCTTGAAGGGCTCGGTGTAGTAGAGCCCAGCCTCGCCTGGATTGTCGTAGTCGACCGTGTGCTCGAGTATCGGAGTGCCGGCAAACCTGTTCCAGTAGGGTGCAAAACGGCCGTCATCTGTGGAGCCAGGTGAGCCCCTGTGCTTGTCGTCGGCTCCATCGAAGGCATCGGGTTCAAAGGTTGCCCATACGCCGCCATACTGGGGGTTTCCTTCAAATTCGGCCTGGATTATGCGCAGGGCCGTGTTCCGAGGATCAGCGCCGTCCCTGGTTGTTGCCAGGATATGCGCGAGCGTGCTGGTCTTGGCCAGCGCCGTCGTGAATGGTTCCGCGAGCTCCAGGCTGGCCTTGCCGCCCATCTCGAGCGCAGTGGATTCGACGAGCTTTCTGGTAGTCGAATAGGTCATGGTGGTGGTGACCCCGATGACGACGCAGAAGCCCAGTATGGATATGATGCCGTAGGCTACTGAAAGCCTGGTTTGAAGTTTCATTCCTTCTCCTTGCCTGTAAAACAGGCTGAAACAAGCAGTCCGCTAGTATTCTATAAAGTCGTCATCGTCAATGGATGATCCAGGTGCGGGCTGCCTGAGTGTTATGGACGTGCTCGGCTTCCTGAATGTTGCGGTAGCGGCCGGAACTGCTGGCTTATTTGTTGTGACCGGTGGTCTGGGTTTATCCTTGATTGGCTCGCGCTCCGGCACTGGTGCCTGCCTGGTGCGCTGGGGTTCCCTGACGGGTTCGCCGAGCCTGAAGAACGCGACGGCTTTTTTTAGATTGGCCGCCTGCACCGCAAGTTCCCCGGTGGTGGCAGCGACCAGTGAGGCCTGGCTTGCTATCTCCTCGCTGGTGGCGCTGAATTCCTCCGATATGGAGGCATTCTGCTGGATGACCGTGTCCAGCTGTGTGATGGCCTGGTTAATTTGCTGGGTACCCGTATCCTGCTCGCGGCTGGCCACGCTGATCTCCTGCACGAGCTCTGCAGTCTTCTGGATGTCTGGCACCATGCTCTGCAACATCGCGCCGGCTTTCTCCGCCACATCGACACTCCGCTTGGAGAGCGTTGAAATTTCACCGGCTGCAATCTTGCTGCGCTCGGCCAGCTTGCCTACTTCGCTGGCTACCACGGCGAAGCCCTTGCCGTGCTCGCCGGCCCGCGCTGCTTCGATGCTGGCGTTCAGGGAGAGCATGTTGGTCGAGCGGGCGATCTCTTCGATGATTGCAGTCTTCTCGACGATCTGGCGCATGGCAATGACGGTCTCGGCGACGGCTGCGGCTCCCTGCCTGGCGTCTCCGGCCGCCTTGGCCGATATGCGCTCGGTCTGCGTGGAGTTGTCTGCGTTCTGCTTTATGTTTGCGCCCATCTGCTCCACGCTGGCCGATACCTCTTCGGCGCTCGCGGCCTGCTCGGTAGCGCCCTGCGAGAGCCGCTGGCTGGAGTCCGCTATACCTGCTATGCCTATGGCCATTTGCTGGGCCGCGGTAGACATCTCGTCGGTTCCCGAGGCTAATTGCGCTGCTGTCGTTTGAACTTCCGAGACAACTTCGCGCAGTCGGCCAATTGTCGAGGCCATCGATTTTGCCAGGATGCCGATTTCTCCAGCCTCATCGGTGGTACTGCCAAGAGCCGTGTATTCGAGTTCTCCCCGCGCGAGGGCTTCAGAAGTGTTGACAAGCACTCGTAGCGGCAGGAAGGACACCCTGATCACTATAAATAGTATTGTAAGGAGTAAGATTGAAAGAACAATTGATATCAGAATGGAAGTGGACATTGTTTTTCGCAATCCTGCAGACATGAGGCTCCGGTCAATGACTGTCAGGATAGAGCCCACTTCGTTGCCGGAAAAATCCTTGAGCGGAATCTTGTGGAAGTACTGAAGCTTGCCATCTGTGCGGTTTTCAGTGGCAGTGGTTTCCATCTGTACGACGATCTCCCGTACATCAGGCGAGGAGAACGCATAATAGACGAGATCCTCTTTAATGACATCCTCGGCACCTTGTACCGTTCGTTGAGCTTTCGCGAACACATCATCGCGGATAGCTATCGCATAATCGACGCCATATAGTCGTTGAAGGGACGCAAGCGCGGATTGGATTGATCCGCCAAATTCCACACTTCCAATATGTGTTCCATTCTGGAAAATAGGGTAAACGACTCGCGTGCCTGGTCCTGCCACGCCTACCTCGAGTCCGACGACCGGCTCAAGGTCACGATTGGCTTTTACGACAGTCGTTCGGAATACGGAAAGATCATCACCGAATTTTTCAGGAAGATGCAAACGAAGAAAGCTTGTCGCCGGTGGTGTATGAAACTGGAACTGCGAAATACCGAACCGCTCAGTGAGTACTTTGTTATATGGCTGCATCAGTTCGAGCAAAGCGTTACGACCGCCTTCGGACAGTAACTCGGCGATGCGAGGATTGAGTGTCAACGTCTGCACTGCGAGGGAAAGATATTCCAGTTCAGTATCAATAGCCCTATCGAACGAGTTGTCGAGTTGATCGAACAATGTTGTGTTGGCATCAGTAATGCGTGACATGAAGTCTACATATTGCTGCCAGACATGGACTCCCGATAGTACCATTATTGCTGCAAAGACGATGAGCAACACCCTGGTTTTCAGACCAAAGCGCTTCATAACCATTTGCTTTCCCACAATGCACCTCCCTGCCCGCTTTTTCCTTACATTAGGACTAGTTTAGTATTCTATGAAATCATCGTCGGATACAGGTTTGTCCTGCTGGTTCCTGATGGTTATGGCTGTGGACCTTTTCTTGACGGTCACGCCGGTCGCCCTGGTTACGGGGCTGGGTATGGGTGTCGCAGCAGTGCGCGGTGACTTGTGTTCCGGTTTCTGGGTAGCGGATTCGCGCCGTGGTAGTGCGCTGGAGCCGCTCTGGCCGGCGATCTGCCTGACGCTCCCAGCACCTCGAGCTGAGTCAGCTTGGCCGCCGAGCTTGAAGAAAGAGACTGCATCCTTGAGCTTGGCCGCCTGGGCCACCAGTTCCTCAGTAGTGCCCGCCACCATGCTTGCCTGGCTCGAGATTTCCTCGCTGGTTGCGCTGAACTCCTCCGATATCGAAGCATTCTGCTGAATGACTGAATCGAGTTGGGCTATCGCCTGGTTTATCTGCTGGGTGCCGGTATCCTGTTCCCTGCTTGCCACGCTGATTTCCTGCACGAGTTCCGCAGTCTTCTGGATGTCCGGAACCATGCTCTGCAGCATCGCACCCGCTTTCTCTGCCACATCGACGCTGTGCCTGGATAGGGTGGATATCTCGCCGGCGGCCAGCTTGCTGCGCTCTGCGAGCTTGCCTACCTCGCTGGCGACTACGGCAAAGCCCTTGCCGTGCTCCCCTGCCCGGGCTGCCTCGATGCTGGCGTTCAATGAAAGCATGTTGGTCTGGCGTGCTATTTCTTCGATTATCCCGATTTTTTCAGCGATCTGGCGCATGGCGCTGACAGTTTCGGCCACCGCAGCAGCCCCTTGCTTTGCGTCGCCCGCGGCCTTGGAAGAAATTCGCTCGGTCTGCATGGAGTTGTCGGCATTCTGCTTGATGTTGGCGCCCATCTGCTCCACGCTGGCCGAGACTTCCTCGGCACTCGCGGCCTGTTCCGTAGCGCCCTGGGAGAGTTGCTGGCTGGAATCCGCAATGCCCGCGATGCCGGTAGCCATCTGCTGCGCGGCCTCGGACAACTCATTGGCATTCTCAAGAACAGCTGCGGAGCCTTCCTGTACTTCTACGACGATGCGCCGGAGATCTGACGACAGGGTCTGGATAGCCCTGGCCAGGTTGCCAATCTCGTCGCCACGCTTGAGGAAGACTGCCGGGACGTCTTTCCGGATGTCTCCAGAAGCAACTTGCTTCAGATGGTCTACGGCTATCCCGATTGGCTTTGCTATCGAGCGGCCGATCAGGATGGACATGACGACAATGATGAGTACCGCTACCGCACTGAAGCCCACGACCAGGATTGCAATCTCGCGTCCGCCCTTCTGGATTTCAGACAGGGGAACCAGTACGCCGAGGGACCACAGCGGCGTGCCATTGACGGGCGCCGAGAACAACCGCAGCAGAGTTCCGTCAGGGCGGGTTATGCGCATGTTGAGCACCTCGCCTTTGATGATTGCACGTCCTGCCGCGTCCAGATCCTTGTAGCCAAGTTCTGCGCTTTTAAGGGTGTCCAGCTTCATGACCACGGCGGGATCGGGATGGGCTATCACGAGGCCCGTCCCGTCGACTATGAAGCCGGCTCCGGTTTCCCCGAGCTTTACAGCGGCCGCGGTCCTTGAAAGCTCGTCGAGTGTCACCTGGATGCCTACGAGGCCGTCGTTTTTGCCATTGCGTTTGATTGCCGCGGCGATCACTACGATGGGTTTGCCGGTTGCCAGCGAAATAACGGGGTTGGCTACGGCGGTGTCCAGCTTGCCGCCCATGATGTCCTTGAAGTAGGCGCGCGCAGAGATATTGCCTGAAGTACCCGACATGGGTATGAACTCACCGTCTGACCATGCCACGAAGGTTCCACGATACCCCTCGTCTACCTGTCCGGCCAGGGATTGCAACGTGGCCGTAATTTCAGTCTTGTTGCCCCGGATCGTTACATCGCGCAGTGCGATGTCTTCGACAAAGCGGGAATATTTGGAGATGATGGCTGAAAGTTCGTCCGCGCGCGCCCGGACGACCTCGAGGGAGTACTGCTGGGAAATATCATCCGCGCTGGAGAATGATCGCTGGGCAATGATGAGCGCCAGGATCGACAGTACCACCAGTGTCGAAAACCCGAAAATCATCGCTATGCGCGTGCCTATGGATGCCCGCATGTTCAACTTGATCCTGCTGTCGGCCACAATACCCCCCTCGGGTTTCAGCATCCACGATGCTCATTGAAATACAGTACAGAATATGAGTCGCTGGCAATTATACAATAGAAATTTAGAAATAATAGACCTTTAAGAGATGCACGGGTTCAAACGGGCCTGCAATGCTACGCCAGTATTGCTTTGAACCCCGAATTTTTCACTCTCGTTATGACTGGGTTTCGTTGCCATCAAGCGCGAAGAAACCTACCAGAGTCTGAAGTTTCTGCGCCTGGTCGGCCAGATCCAGGGCGGTGTCCGCGACCATGGTAGCCTGGCTCGCTATTTCTTCGCTGGTAGCGCTGAATTCTTCGGAAATCGACGCATTCTGCTGTATGACCGAATCGAGCTGCGTCATAGCCTGGTTGATTTGCTGGGCCCCCGCATCCTGCTCCCTGCTTGCTATGCTTATCTCCTGAACGAGGTCGGCAGTCTTCTGGATGTCCGGTACCATGCCTTCAAGCATCGTGCCGGCCTTGTCCGCTATGCCGACACTGCGCTGCGAGAGCGTGGCAATTTCCCCGGCCGCCAGCTTTGACCGCTCTGCCAGCTTGCCGACCTCGCTGGCGACGACGGCGAAGCCCTTGCCGTGCTCGCCGGCCCTGGCTGCCTCTATGCTCGCATTCAGCGAGAGCATGTTGGTGGAACGGGCAATTTCTTCGATTATCGCAATTTTTTCTGCGATCTGCCGCATGGCGCTTACGGTCTGGTGAACCGCGGTGAGTCCTTCCTTTGCGTCGCTTGCCGCCTTGGTCGATATCTTTTCGGTCTGGAACGCATTGTCCGCGTTCTGCCTGATATTGGCGCTCATCTGTTCGACGCTGGCTGAGACTTCTTCCGCGTTGGCAGCCTGTTCGCTTGAACCCTGCGAAAGCTGCTGGCTTGACTGGGAGATGCCTTCCAGTCCTATCGACATCTGTGTCGACGCCTCGGAGAGGGCTGAGCTGCCGCTCAGTATCGAAGCGCCTGAATCCTGTACCTGCTGGACGACCTGCCGCAGCTTTGTAATCGTTTCCTTGAGGGAAAGTATCAGCCGTCCGGCTTCATCGGCGCTTTTTGAGTAGCGATCATCAAAGCCCGAGTCGAGCCGGCCGTTGGCCAGTTCCTGCATCCTGACGGAGGCGTAGACGAGCGGCCGCGAGATCCTGCCACCGAGGATCACCGCTATGGTTACCATGCCAGCCGCCAGTACCGCTGCAAGCACCATGATCAGCACAAGTGCGCGGCCGAGGCTTTCGGCCGCTTCAGCCTTTTTCAGGCCGATCATCTTGTCTATGTCATCTACGTAGTTGCCAGTACCTATGACCCAGTTGAAACCCTTTACGTAGAGGCTGTAGCTCCTCTTGGGTGCGGCCTCGGTCTGGCCTGCCCTCGGGAACCAGTACTCGGTAAAACCGCCGCCCTTCATGCCCGTTTCTATGATGGCGCGGATGAGTTCGAATCCATTGACGTCCTTGGTCGTGATGCGGTTGGTACCTTCAGTAGCGGCTCCCAGGTTGACGATGTTGTTGCCTTCCGGCGTATCGGCCCAGAAATATCCGTCTTCCCCAAAGCGCATCGAGCGCAACTGGCTGGTGGCGATGGACAACGCTTCACTGCGGCTGAGCTCCCCTTTGTCCCGTGCCTGTGCCAGGTTTTCCAGCATCGAAGCCGCGGATTCCACCTCGCTCTTGATCAGGCGGTCAAA